>JBBSDB010000341.1:0-1754 GCA_038249735.1 Burkholderiales bacterium | reverse complement strand
TCGATCCGTACACGTACCTCGTCGATGTCCTGCAGCGCGTCGGCCAGCATCCCGCTGCTCGCGTCGCCGAGCTGACGCCCAGGCAGTGGAAGGCGCTGTTCGCCAACAACCCCTTGCGCTCCGACTTGCACGGGGCGGCTTCCTAAAGCAACAACTCCGGCTGCTTACCGCTTACGGTTCAACCATAAAAGCCTGCTGGAGCCCATCGGCTACATCCCGCCGGCAGACGCCGAAGCCAACGACTGGAGGCAAGACACGCCGGCCACATCCACAACCAAGGCTGCCCGAGTGGCAGAGCAGCAGAAGGGTTGAACCATGGGTACACGGCCCAACCGTCGGCCCTTGCGGGGGGCTCGAAGAGAGGGAATCCAAACTCCCAAGCAGCCAACTTGACCATCAGACCAACCAGGTCTGACTCAAGCCAACGGGCATCCTCGAAACTCGGTGCGGTTCAAGATGACCGACCCCAACGCGCCCAACGCGCCCAACGCGCCCAACGCGCCCAACGCGCGCCGGGTGATGACCTCCAGCGTACTGCTGCCCGTGGTGGCGCTGGCGGCGGCTTATGTGGCTTCGCTGAAAGTCGCCGACCGCCCCGCCCCTGCTAACGGCACATTTCTTTGTGAACGCCCAAGTCGGGTGGCGTGTCACCGGTGATGGCCGCCTTGGCAATCTTGAGCAGTTGGACCATCTTGCCCTGGTCCGTTTTCCAGTATTCGGCGTGTCTCAGGCGCACCGTCAAAATGGTCAGGCTGAGGTCGGTGGGGCCAGCCGGGTGCCAGGCTTTCCACATCGAGGTGAACAGCTCTTCCTTCTTGGCCTGGTCGTGGTCGATGTGCGCCCCACCGGACACCGACACTAGCTGTCTGTACTGGGATCGGCATCGGTCACGCACACCTGCTGCTCGTTGCCAACAGCGCTGACGATCTCGCTGTGCATCTTCACGAAGAAGTAAAGCCTGGCGTTTTCGTCCAGCGATTTTTTAAGGTCGTCAAAGGGTGCGCTTGCAACACCCCGTTTTTATCGCGGTCGGTGAACATGCCGAATTTTTGATGTCCTCGATCGGCTTCCGCAGGCGCTCGTGCGCAGGTCCGTCGTGTTGCATGAGTGCCCCATCTGTTGGTTAAGCACACGACCATCAACGCGACCAGCTTCAAACTGGCGCAGTCAACCTCTGCGAATCGGTGTGGGACGTGGCTGACACCCGCGAAACCGGGGTGAGCACCACCACAGCATGTTGAACATTCTCAGGTCGCACACCGCTGTCATTCCAGCTGGCCCCACCAGGCCGGCAGGTGTTCGCGCACTTCGGGCCCGGCGAAGCGGTCGCCGAGCAGCCACACCGTGCCGCGATCGGTTTCGCTGCGGATCACGCGGCCGTCCGCTTGCGCCACACTCTGCAGGTCGGGGTAGAGATAAAACCATTCAAAGCCGTGGCCGAACCAGGCGCGGACTACGGTCGACCGTTAGCAGGCCGCTGCCGAACTCAAGGGCTGCCTCAAGGGGTGTTCACGAGCATTGCCGGAGGCCTTTGGGAGAAAAGAATCGTTTGAATTTCCGATCCTCCACCAGACCCGGCACTGCTCGGAGTTTCTGGCCTTCCAGCTGAAGGCCCGCCAGGAAGGGCTGACTACACCGGTCTGGAAGCTGGCGGCCTCGCGCCACAAGCGCTGGCCGCTGTGCTGGCGCAGCAAGAGGGCGATGACGCGCTGGCCGCCCTGCGGCTGCCCCCGTTGAACGCCCCTGGCTGCGCC
>JBBSDB010000340.1:0-2021 GCA_038249735.1 Burkholderiales bacterium | reverse complement strand
TGGTCACCACCACCCGCGCCGAGCGCCCCGAGAGCGGCTTGTGGCCGAAGGGTTTGGCGCCTTCCGGTCCCACCGCAAAACCTGGGCGGGCCACCTGCTCCAGGAACGCCTTGAGCAGCGCCGGCATGTCCCCCAGCCAGAGCGGAAAAAAGATCACCACATGTTGCGCCCATGAGATGCCATCCTGTGCCGGTTTCAGAGCGGGCGGCACCGGCTCGGTGTTCCAGGCATGGGCGCTGCGCAGCACCGGGAAATCAAGCGCGCCCACCTCAATGCGGCGCACCGCATGCCCCGCCGCCTCGGCGCCCTCGGCGTAGGCCTGCAACAGCGTGCGGTTGAGGTGCTGGCTCACCGGATCGGGGTGGCCCTGGATGAGCAGGATGCGGCGGGCTTCGGTCATGGTGTGGCTCCTGGACAAGAAGACCTTCATGCTCGCACCGCGCGAGCCTTCAGGCGTTGATGCGCGTCAACCTGGGCGGGCTCTGATCAGCCGCGGTCAAACACCGGGTCCAGTGGCACCTGCAGCGCGGTGGCGAGCTGGTTGGTCTTGGCGGCCAGACCCACGATGGCCATGAGTTCGGCGTGTTGTTCGCTCGTCATGCCTTTGGCAGTCGCCGCTGCGGTGTGGGAGTGCACGCAGTAGCTGCAGCCGTTGATGATGGAGGCGGTGATGTAGACCAGCTCCTTGGTCAGCGGGTCCAGGCTGGACGGCGTGGCCATCACCCGCTTGACCTCGCTCCAGGTCACCTCCAGCAGCGGCGGGTCAAACGCCAGATAGCGCCACAGGTTGTTGATGAAGTCGGTTTCTCGCGTGGCGCGGATGTCGTCAAACACCGCCTTCACGCGGGGTTGGCTTTCGGGGTCGGTCAAGGGGGCGATGGTGGACATGGTGGCTCCTGTGCTGCCGAACAGATCAACGGGTTTTGCGTTTCGGCGGCGGCTTCTCGGCTCGAATCAGCCCTTTCTCGCGCAACCCCTGTTTTCGCTCGGTGCGCGCCTGGTCTGCGGCCAGACCAGCCTGCAGCCACTGACCAAATTGCTCTGGCGTCTCCAGCGTGATGCGGCCGATGGCGTTGCTGCGAAAGTCGGCGATCAGCAGTTCGGCGGCTTTTTGCGCATTGACCTGGCCACGCGCAGCCAGCGCGCCACGCGCGCGACCAATGGCATCCAGCAGCGCTTCGTCGGGCGCATCAGCCACCTGATCAGGCGCCAGCGGCACCGCGTAGCGCGCCAGCAGCAGCGCGGTGTATTGGGTCTTGAGCTTGGCGAGCATTTCCAGCGCCACCTCCTGATCGTCGTAGGCGTTGCGGCCCACCGCGCCGCTGGCGGCGAGGTTGAAGCCGCTCTCGGGCACAACGATGCGCGGCCACAGCATGCCCGGCGTATCAAACAGATAGAAGTCGTCGGCCAGGGCGATGCGCGACTCGGTGCGGGTGACGCCGGCCTCGTCCCCGGTTTTGGCCGCGCGCTTGCCCTTGAGCGTGTTGATCAGCGTGGATTTGCCCACGTTGGGAATGCCGCAGATCAGCACCCGCATCGGTTTGACCATGCCGCCGCGCCTGGGCGCGAGCTGGTGGCAGGCGTCGATCAGTGCGCGCGCGGGTGCGGTGTCGCCAGCGTCGAGTGCGATCGCGCGGGTGTTGGGCTGGGCGTTGTAGTGCGCCAGCCAGGCCTGGGTGCGCAGCGGGTCGGCCAGGTCTTGCTTGTTGAGCACCTTCAGGCTCGGCCGACCGGCGGTGAGCTCGGCCAGCAATGGGTTGGCACTGGAGCCCGGCAAGCGCGCATCAAGCATTTCGATCACCACGTCGATGGCTTTGACCCGCTCGGCAATGGCCTGGCGGGTGAGGTGCATGTGACCGGGAAACCACTGGATGCTCATGGGTCGGGCTCGTTCAGACAAAGGGGAGATTTTGACGCCTGGCCCGGTCGGCTCGGTACAGCGGGTTCGGGTTCGCCTGTGACGAACAGGCTGCGGCACCGTGCCACAATCTTTTCATACCAACACAACCCCAAGAGGAGAC
>JBBSDB010000339.1:0-2039 GCA_038249735.1 Burkholderiales bacterium | reverse complement strand
CCACATGGACGAGCACTCACCCGGCACTGTGTTCTGGCACCCGAGAGGCTGGGCACTGTGGCAGGAGGTCGAGCAGTACATGCGCCGCGTGTACCGCGACAACGGCTACCAAGAAGTCAAAGGGCCGCAGATCCTGGACAAGACCTTGTGGGAGAAGACCGGGCATTGGGACAAGTACCGCGACAACATGTTCACCACCGAGAGTGAAAAGCGCGACTACGCTTTGAAGCCCATGAATTGCCCGGGCCACATCCTGATTTTCAAGCAGGGCATCAAGAGCTACCGCGACCTGCCACTGCGCTACGGCGAGTTCGGCCAGTGCCATCGCAACGAGCCATCGGGCGGCCTGCACGGCATCATGCGGGTGCGCGCTTTTACCCAGGACGATGGCCACATCTTCTGTACCGAAGACATGATTTTGGGCGAGTGCGTGGCCTACACCACGCTGCTGCAAAAGGTTTACGAGGATTTCGGTTTCACCGACATCATCTACAAGGTGGCCACGCGCCCAGACGCCCGCATCGGAAGCGATGCCAGCTGGGACAAGGCTGAAAGTGCGTTGATCGAGAGCTTGCGCGTCTCGGGCTGTGCATTCGAGATCTCGCCCGGCGAAGGCGCGTTCTACGGCCCGAAGATCGAATACACGCTGAAAGACGCCATTGGGCGGCAGTGGCAGTGCGGCACCATGCAGGTGGATTTCTCCATGCCCGAGCGGCTGGACGCCGAATACGTGGGCGAAGACGGCGCGCGCCACCGTCCGGTGATGCTGCACCGTGCCATCGTGGGCAGCCTCGAGCGTTTCATCGGCATTCTGATCGAACAGCACGCCGGCGCGCTGCCCACCTGGCTGGCGCCAGTGCAGGTGGTGGTGCTCAACATCACCGATGCGCAGGCCGATTACTGTCGGGAAATCGTCAAAACGCTGCAAAATCAAGGGCTTAGGGTCGAGACGGATCTGCGCAACGAGAAAATCACGTATAAAATACGAGAGCACGCGTTGCAAAAGCCGCCTTTTATCCTTGTCGTGGGCGACAAAGAGAAGGCGGCTGGTGCCGTGGCTGTGCGGGCTCGGGGCAACAAAGACCTCGGTGTCATGCCGCTGGAAGACTTTTCCAGACTCATTGCGGCAGACGTTTCATCCAAAGTTTGATTCCAAACCGTTCGGCTGATGCCCCCGCTGCTGCGGCGCTCGGCGTGATTGTGTCCAGCTTTGTGCCTCTTGGCCCATGGCCTTTTTGTTTAACCAGCCCACATCAAGGAACTCACCATAGCTACCAACTTTCGTGACCGCCGCCAACGCGAAGAGCGCGCACACCGACTGAATCGCGAGATCATGGCCCCCGAGGTTCGCCTCAACGGCCCGGAAAACGAGCCACTGGGCATCGTCAGTCTGACCGAGGCGTTGCGCTTGGCTGGAGAGGCCGATGTGGACCTGGTCGAGATTGCGGCCACCGCCGTTCCTCCCGTGTGTCGCCTGATGGACTACGGCAAGTTCAAGTACCAGGAGCAGAAGAAGGCGGCGGAAGCCAAGGCCAAGCAGACGGTCATTGAAATCAAGGAAGTCAAGTTCCGCCCGGGCACCGATGACGGTGACTACAACATCAAGATGCGCAACATCCGGCGCTTTCTCGATGACGGCGACAAATGCAAGATCACGCTGCGCTTTCGCGGCCGCGAGATCACGCACCAGGAACTGGGCTTGGCCCTGCTCAACCGCATCCGCGACGAGCTGGCCGATGTGATTGTTGTGGAGCAGTTTCCCAAGCTCTAAGGCCGCCAGATGATCATGATGATCGCACCCGGGCGCAAGAAGGCTGGTGGTGGCATGACGCCCAAGACAGCTTCCGAAGGCAATACCGCTGCTGCCTGAAGGTATTGCAGGGTCCGGCAGAGGAAGATCGCGATTCCAGAATTGAACCAGCAGGGTCGTCTCCTGCCGGTTCGAGGTCCGGGGTGAAATCCCCGGTGCCGAACTGAAAGGCCGCAAGGCCTTTCATCAAAAAGTGGCTCGGGGCCAACAAGCCCACCAACCCGTTGTT
>JBBSDB010000338.1:0-2063 GCA_038249735.1 Burkholderiales bacterium | reverse complement strand
ACCTTGGCCGCGCCGATGGTGCCGCCAGCGCCCGCTGCGTTCTCCACAATGATGGTGGCACCGCCGAGCGGTTTGCGCATCGCCTCAGCAAGCTGGCGGGCCACGGTATCGGTGGGTCCGCCGGCGGCAAACGGCACCACGATGGTGATGGTTTTGCTGGGGAATCCTTGGGCGAAAGCGCCAGCAGATAAGGTGGCGGCGAGGGCAAGCGCCAGAACATTTTTCTTCACTGAGTGTCTCCTGGGTTGGGGGTCAAGCCCGCGCATCCTAACGGTCGAATCCCATTTTGGTACCCAGGAAAATACGGAGTCTCGTGAATAAAAGGGTCATTGCGATGTGGCGCGGTTGTCACATGCCTGACCCATCTGCCCAAACAAGCCGGGAAAATCACCCGCCTATCAACACAGCATCCAAGCCACCATGCCCTTGCAACGCGCCGACTTCCGTTTCTTCCACCGCCTGCGCGTGCGCTGGGCCGAGGTGGACATGCAGAAGATTGTCTTCAACGCCCACTACCTGATGTACTTCGACACCGCGATTGCGGACTACTGGCGCGCGCTGGCGCTGCCGTACCAGGCATCGATGGACCTGCTGGCTGGCGATCTGTATGTGGTGAAGGCCACGGTGGAGTTCCACGCTTCGGCGCAGGTGGATGACCAGATCGAGGTGGCGATGAAATGCAGCCGCATCGGCACCTCGTCGATGGTGTTTTCCGGCGCCATCTTTCGGGGCGACGACCATCTGATATCGGGAGAGATCGTCTATGTGTTCGCCGACCCCGTCACCCAAACCGCGCGGCCAGTGCCGCTCATGCTGCGCGAAATCGTGCTGGGCTACGAGGCAGGCGAAACAGTGTCCACCGTCAAGATCGGCAGCTGGGACGCACTGGGTACCGACGCGCAGGCGCTGCGCACCGCTGTGTTTGTCGATGAACAGCGGATTCCGAAGGAACTGGAATGGGACGCGGCAGATGCGGCTGCACTTCACGCGGTGGCCTACAACCGGCTCGGGCAGGCGGTGGCCACCGGCCGCCTACTGGCCCACCAGCCCGGTGTCGCCAAAATCGGCCGGATGGCTGTCAACCGCGTGCTGCGCGGCGGCCACCTGGGGCAGCAGGTGCTGCGCGCGCTGCTGGACGCTGCAGCGCAGCGCGGCGACCGTGAGGTGGTGCTGCACGCTCAGCGCAGCGCCGAGGGCTTTTACCGGCGCCTGGGTTTTGAGCAGCGCGGCGAGCCGTTCGAAGAGGCCGGCATTGCACACCTGGAAATGTTCGTGCGGCTCTGATCGGTGGGCTGGGCTACCGCGCGGCGCTGTATCGCTTCTCCTAGGCACTGTTGGCCCTTTGGGCCGGGATCTCCCGGCGGTCAGCCCCCCAGCAGCGAGGATTCGGTGAGCAGCCGAGAGTCGTCCCAATGGTGAGACCATTCGGGCGTTAGCGGGGTATGCGTCCATTCGAGGGCGTCGAGCTGCCAGCGAGCGGTCTGATCGGCCGCTGCGATCCGCAGCACCAGGCTGCTGCGTGTGCCGTACCCATGCTCGGGCAGCCGCACAAAGGCACTGGACAAGCCCAGCTCCCGCGCCACGCCGACGCCGGTGGACGGCAGTTGCTGCGCGAGCGCAGGGGTTTCGTCGGCCAGCGCGCGGACCAGGCCGCTTTCCCAACCCGGCAACGGTGAAGCGTTGGAGGCGGTATGCATCGTTTCGGTCATTGCTGCCTTGAGTCGCAGGGTTTTGGGCCAGGGAGTGTCGAGCGCGGCGTTGGACAGGCCGTACACACCGGGAACGAGCAAGCGGCTGGTGAGCTTTGGCACAACCCCATCGCTGGGGCGCAGCGGATCGCAGTTGCTCAGCCAGTGCCAGGCGCCGGTGCGCAGGTCGCCCACCACCAGGTTGAAGCCGCCGTAGGCTTGCGGCGCGATATCGGCGAGCAAGGTCTTCAGGCGCTCACCGGCCAGCCAGCGGGTGGCCAGTTCGCCTCGGCTGCGCAGGCCGCTGGCAGCTTGTGCGCTTCGGACGTTGGTGAGCATCGCCACCCGGGCGTTGAGGCTCACACCCAGCCAGGT
>JBBSDB010000337.1:0-2112 GCA_038249735.1 Burkholderiales bacterium | reverse complement strand
GGTTGTTCATTGGTGAGTCCTCAAAGTCAGTCGAGAGTTAAAGAATGCCATGTGCAGGGTGCAAGCGCGCACAGGGCTTTCCCGGGCAGGGTTTCCCTTTCTGGCCGGTCAGTGTAGTGGGTATGGGTGAAGGTTCTGTGACACCGAACAGGGCGCTGAAGCACGGCGGGGTATGAGGGATTTTGCAGCGCGGTAGCATCGGTCAGTCGTTTTCGCAAGTGCCTTGAGCTTTCGGGCGCAGCAACAGTTCGTACAAGCCGATGAATGCACCTTTCACCCCAAACCTCTCCGTCGGTTTCGATGACCCGCTTCAAACGGTCACAGCTCCTCCCAGACTGCGCGAGATTCCCTACAACTACACCTCGTTTTCTGACCGCGAAATTGTTCTGCGCTTGCTCGGTGAGCGCGCCTGGGCGCTGCTTGATGAGCTGCGCAGCGAGCGCCGCACGGGCCGCTCTGCACGCATGTTGTATGAGGTACTGGGCGATATCTGGGTGGTGCAGCGCAATCCGTACCTGCAAGACGACCTGCTGGACAACCCCAAGCGCCGCGCGGCCCTGGTGCAGGCCTTGCACCACCGCCTGGCTGAGGTGCAAAAGCGCCGCACGCCGCAAGACGACGCGGCACGCGATGCCCGTGTGAGCGAGTTATTGGCTTCGGCCACAGTGGCGGTCAACGGTTTTGCGCAATCGTTCGAGCAGATCGCCGCATTGCGTCAGCGCGCCACCCGGCTGCTGCGGCGCCTGACCGCCAAAGACAACATCAAGTTTGATGGCCTCTCGCGCGTCTCCCATGTGACCGACGCGACCGACTGGCGGGTGGAATACCCGTTTGTGGTTCTCACGCCCGACACCGAGGTGGAGATGGCCGGGCTGGTGCAAGGCTGTGTCGAACTGGGCCTGACCATCATCCCGCGCGGCGGCGGTACCGGCTACACCGGCGGCGCGATACCGCTGACCTGGAAAAGCGCGGTGATCAACACCGAAAAGTTGGAGGCCATGTCCGATCTGGAGTGGGTCAAGGTGCCGGGGCACGAACAGCCGCTACCCACCGTGTGGACCGAAGCGGGCGTGGTCACGCAGAGGGTGGCCGACGCCGCCGAGCGTGGTGGCCATGTGTTTGCGGTGGACCCGACCAGTGCGGAGGCCTCGTGCATCGGCGGCAACATCGCGATGAACGCGGGCGGTAAGAAGGCTGTTCTTTGGGGCACGGCGCTGGACAACCTGGTGAGCTGGCGCATGGTCACGCCGCAGGCCGAGTGGCTCGAGGTAACCCGGCTGGACCACAACCTGGGCAAGATCCACGACGCGCCAGTGGCCACCTTCGAGCTCAGCTATTTCAAGGCCGACGGCCAGACCCTGCTGCGCACCGAGCAGCTGGCGATTCCCGGCAAAAGCTTCCGCAAGGAAGGCCTGGGCAAGGACGTGACCGACAAGTTTCTGAGCGGTCTGCCCGGCATTCAAAAAGAAGGCTGCGACGGCCTGATCACCAGCGCGCGCTGGCTCATGCACCGCATGCCCGCGCATGCACGCACCGTTTGCCTGGAGTTTTTTGGGAATCCAAAAGACGGTGTGCCGTCAATCGTGGAGATCAAAGACTTCATGTTTGCCGAGCAAAAGCGCTCAGGCACGCTGCTGGCTGGCCTGGAACACCTGGACGACCGCTACCTGAAGGCGGTGGGCTACACCACCAAGAGCAAGAAGGGCAACGGCGGCCTGCCAAAAATGGTGCTGATCGGTGACATCGTTGGCGACGACGCCGACGCGGTGGCGCGCACCACCAGCGAAGTGATCCGCATCGCCAATTCGCGCAGCGGTGAAGGCTTCACCGCCATCAGCCCCGAGGCGCGCAAGAAATTCTGGCTCGACCGCAAGCGCACCGCAGCCATCAGCAAGCACACCAACGCCTTCAAGATCAACGAAGACGTGGTGATCCCGCTGCCGCGCATGGGCGAGTACACCGAGGGCATCGAGCGCATCAACATCGAGCTCTCTCTGGCCAACAAAATCCGCCTGTGCGAAGCGCTGGAAGATTTTTTTGCCCGAGGCAACCTGCCGTTGGGCAAGACCGACGACGCAGCCAGCATCCCCAGCGCCGAGCTGCTGGGTGACC
>JBBSDB010000336.1:0-2139 GCA_038249735.1 Burkholderiales bacterium | reverse complement strand
GTGGTTTTGAACGAGGCGAGGTAGGTGCCGTCGTTGACCAGGCGCTCAAAGTTCTCCAGCCCCACGAACTCGGTGGACAGGCCGAACGGGTCCTGTGTGAGCAGGCTTTGGTACAGCGCCTGGCCAGCAGGCCAGAAAAAGAACACCAGCACCACCGCCATTTGGGGCGCGATCAGCAGCCACGGCAGCCAGGCGGATTTGAAACGAACGCGTTTTTCCATAGGTGGGCGATTCTGCCGCAGACGGTGCGGTTGGATTCAATGAAAAACCCGCCCGTTGCGCTGAAGCGCGGCGGGCGGGTGACTGCCAGTGTGTTGGCTCAGCGGCTGTTCGCTTTTTCAAATCGTTCCAACTGCTCATTGCCGCGCTTCACCGCCGAATCGAGTGCTTCTTTTGCGGTCTTCTTCCCTGCCCAGACCTGCTCCAGCTCCTCGTCGTTGATGGTGCGGATCTGCACGAAGTTGCCCAAGCGGATGCCGCGCGACTTCTCGGTGGTCTTGCGGATCATCTGGTTGACTGACACGTCGGTTCCCGGATTTTGCTTGTAGAAACCCGATTTCTCAGTGAGTTCAAACGAGGCTGGCGTCAAGGGCAGGTAGCCGGTGCGCTGGTGGCTTCTGGCGTCGACCTCAGGCTTCTTCACGTGGGCAAAGAACTGAGCCACACCTTTGTACTCATCTGCCTTCTTGCCAGCCATGACCCACAGGCTGGCACCGCCAATCACGGTGTTTTGCGGGGCGCCTGGCACGTCGGGGTAGAAGGGCAGTGGAGCGATGCCGGAGGCGAACTTGGCATTGCGTTTGATGTTGCCATACAGCGCTGAGGACCCGGTGGTCATGGCACATTCGCCCGACACAAAGGTGGCGTCGGCCGCGTTGCCACGGCCCTTGTAAACAAACAGGCCTGTCTTGGCCATATTGGCCAAGTTTTCAATGTGGCGCACATGCAGCGGGCTGTTGAAGGTCAGGCGAGCGTCCATGCCGCGCAAGCCGTTGCTTTTGGAGGCGAATTCGGTGTTGTGCCAGGCCGAAAAGCTCTCCAGCTGCGTCCAACTTACCCAGCTGGTGGTGAAAGGGCATTTGTGGCCGTTGGCCTTCAGCTTGGCGGCTGCCAGCGCCACTTCAGGCCAGGTGCTGGGTGGTTTTTCAGTGTCGATCCCAGCGGCCTTGAAAGCGTCTTTGTTGTAGTGAAAAACCGTGGTGGAGCTGTTGAACGGGAAGCTCAGCATCTGGCCGTTTGGGGCGGTGTAGTAACCCGCCACAGCAGGAACGTAGTTTCTGGCATCAAAAGGGATCCCAGCCTTTTTCATGACCTCGCCCACGGGCACAATTGCGCCCTTGCTGGCCATCATCGTTGCGGTGCCCACTTCAAACACCTGGAGGATGTGCGGCGCATTGCCCGAGCGAAATGCCGCAATGGCGGCGGTCATCGATTCGTCGTAGCTGCCCTTGAAAGTGGGTACGACCTTGTACTGGTTCTGGCTGGCGTTGAAGTCTTTGGCGTGGTCGTTGACCCACTCGCCCAAGGCGCCGCCCATGGAGTGCCACCACTGTATTTCGGTTTGGGCGTGGACAGGCAGGCTGAACAGTGCGGAGAGCGCCAGAGAGGCGGCGATGGGTCGGATGCGGGGGGTCATGGGAACTCCTAATTGAGGGAACGAGACGCAAGCATGGGTCGACATTGTGACGGTTTGATTGCAATGGCGTTCGTCGTGCGTGACAACAGGGGTTTCCATGAGCGCCGTGCGTGTATGTTGCACTGCGGTACCATCGTTTTCAGGCTTTTTTGCCGGCGCCAAACCTCCTCATGAACGCACCCACGCCGCTTTCGCTGCTTGAAACGCACGCCACCGATTCGCCGCGCTTGCGCGAGATTCCCTACAACTACACCTCGTTTTCTGACCGCGAAATTGTGCTGCGGTTGCTCGGCGAACGCGCCTGGGCGCTGCTCGACGAGCTTCGCGGCGAGCGACGCACCGGTCGTTCGGCCCGCATGCTGTACGAGGTGCTGGGCGATATCTGGGTGGTCCAGCGCAATCCGTACCTGCAGGACGATCTGCTGGACAACCCCAAACGCCGCGCGGCCCTGGTGCAGGCCTTGCACCACCGCCTGGGCGAAGTGCAAAAGCGCCGCACGCCG
>JBBSDB010000335.1:0-2194 GCA_038249735.1 Burkholderiales bacterium | reverse complement strand
TCGCGCCGTGGGTGATCCAGGAGTACTGGCTGGCGCAGCTGACCTTTGTGCTGATCTACGCCATCGTCGGCCTGGGGTTGATGCTGCTGGCGGGCTTTACCGGCCTGTTCTCGCTCGGCCACGCCGCGTTTCTGGGCGTGGGCGCCTACACGCAGGCGATCATGGTCAACGCGGGTCTCCCGTTTCCGCTGGCCATTGCCTGCGCCGGTTTGCTCTCCGCAGCGGTGGGCATGGTGGTGGGTTTGCCAGCGCTGCGCGTCAAGGGTATTTACCTCGGCATGGCCACGCTGGCGTTTGGCTTCATCGTTGAAGAAGGCATTGCGCGCTGGGAGTCGGTCACCGGTGGCAACGCGGGGCTGAGTGTCAACCCGCCAGCCATCGGCAGCTGGTCGCTGGACAGCACCAACGAGTTTTACTTTCTGTGTCTGGTGATCACCATCGGCGCCACGCTGTGCATCGTGAACCTGATGCGCTCCAGCACCGGTCGCGCCTTTGTCGCCATCCGCGATTCGGAAATTTCCGCGCAAAGCATGGGCATCCACCTGGCGCGCTACAAGACGATGAGCTTCGGCATCTCTGCCGCGCTGGCCGGCATTGGCGGCGCGCTCTACGCGCACAAGATCCAGTTCCTTTCACCCGAGCAGTTCAGCATCATCCAGTCGATCGACCTGCTTCTGATGGTGGTGATCGGCGGGCTGGGCTCGATCCACGGCGCTTTCCTGGGCGCGATTTTCCTGATCGTGATGCCGCAGTTGATCGCGATCGCCAAAGACTATCTGCCCGCGGCCATCGGCCAGGCCACGGGCCTGCAAGGCACGGTGTACGGCCTGATGCTGATCCTTTTTGTGCTGTTCGAGCCGATGGGCCTGTATGGGCGCTGGCTCAAGATCCGAACCTACTTCCAGCTGTTTCCGTTCTACCGCAAGGGCATGTTCAAGCGGCAAAAGAGCTTCCAGAAATCTGACCGCCTGAAATAATGACCATGAGTGAAGATATTCTTCTTTCAACAAAGAATCTCAGCGTGCGCTTTGGTGGCGTGCTGGCGGTGAACAACGTGAGCTTCGACGTGAAACGCGGCGAGGTGTTCACCCTGATCGGCCCCAACGGAGCCGGCAAGACCACGGTGTTCAACCTGATCAGCCGCATCTACACGCCCACCAACGGCAGCATTGATTTCGCTGGCCCCACTGGCATGCTGCGCCTGACCGACCAGCCGGCGCACCAGATCGCCGGCCTGGGCATTGCGCGCACCTTCCAGAACATCGAGCTGTTCGAACACGCCACCGTGTTGCAAAACCTGCTGATCGGTCGCCACACGCACCGCCGCACCGGCCTGTGGAGCGAAATGTTTTTCACCGGCAAAACGCGAGCGGCCGAGATCGAGGCGCGTGAAAAGGTGGAGCATGTGATCGAGCTGCTCGATCTGCAGCACCACCGCGAGTCGATGGTGGCGGGCCTGCCCTATGGCGTGCGCAAGGTGGTGGAGCTGGCCCGCGCGCTGTGCACCGAGCCGCAGTTGCTGCTGCTCGACGAGCCCTCGTCCGGCCTGAACGTGGAGGAGACCGACGACATGGCGTTCTGGATCACCGACATCAAGAACGAGCTGGGCATCACGGTGCTGATGGTCGAGCACGACATGAGCCTGGTCTCCAAGGTGTCCGACCGGGTGCTGGCGATGAGCATGGGCGAAGAGCTGGCCAGTGGCACACCAGCCCAGGTGCAGGCCGATCCGGGCGTGATCGAGGCCTACCTGGGTTCGATGGACGACGTGTCCAGCCTGCGCCGCGACAACCCCAAGGTGACGGCATGACATTCGCGGTCACCGACGAACCGGTGCTCAAGCTGCTCAACGTTGAAAGCGCCTACGGACCGATCAAGGCGATCCGCGGCGTGAGCCTGCAGGTGCGCCGGGGCGAAATCGCCACCGTGCTCGGCTCCAACGGCGCGGGCAAAACCACCATCCTGAAAACCATCAGCGGCATCATCGACCCGCGCAAGGGCTCGATCGAATTCAAGGGCGAAAACATCACCGCGCGAGATCCTTCGCTGATCGTGCAACGCGGGCTGTCGCACGTGCCCGAAGGCCGCGAGGTGTTCCCCCTGTTATCGGTGCGCGACAACCTGCTGATGGGCGCCTACACCCGCAGCGACCGCGATGGCGTGGCGCGCGACATGGAAGGGGTGTTCAACTATT
>JBBSDB010000334.1:0-2223 GCA_038249735.1 Burkholderiales bacterium | reverse complement strand
TTCAAGGCGCTGTTTGCCGTGATCGCCATCATGGGCGTGATGCTTGCCCTGGGCATCAGCCACTCGCCCAAGCTGCTGCTGGCCATCCCCATCCTGCTCGGCGCGGGCATCACGTTTTCCTGCATCGCTTTGGTTTTCAACGCCCTGGCCAAGGGCTACGACTTTTTCACCTACTACTTCACGCTGTTCCTCACGCCCATGATGTTTCTATCGGGTGTGTTCTTCCCACGCGAGCAGTTGCCCGAAGTGGTGCGCCACATCTCCGACTGGCTGCCCCTGACCAACGCGGTGGAACTGGTGCGCCCGCTGTTCATGGACCAGTGGCCCGAACGCGCGTGGGTGCATGGGCTGGTGCTGACCGTGTACGCCGTCGGCGCCTTCTGGATCGCGTTGGCCTTGACCAGAAAGAGATTCGCCAAATAACGTTGAGGGTGGCGCGAAGCGAGCGGTCCGCAGGCCGCTCGAACCCAGGGCACCGCGGAACCGGCTCCGCCGGGCCGCCAGTGCCGCCCCCTGGGGGGTGACGCGAAGCGGCGCGGGGGGAGCTCAGTGTGCGTTTTGCAGCGCCGGCTGGGCTTCGACGTAGGCGTCGATGCCGGAATCCATGAATTCTTCGTCGTCGATCACCGCATCAAAATCGCGCAGGGCGATGCGGTCGATGCTGTGGGTCTTGGGGATCAGCGGCTTGTCGAGCGGGCGGCAGATGCGCTGGCGCAGGCTGCGCAGGGCGGTGCTGCTTTCCATGGCGGAGATCACCACCTCGGGATCAAGCATGAGGAAGAAGGGGTTGAGGCGGCTGTGTGAGGCGTTCATGGCGGGGCTCCTGCTGAAAAAGTTGGGGAAACACTCGGTTTGTCGATGAAACAAACTGTAGTTTTTCTGTTTCAAAAGGTTAAGTAAGCATCACGCCATTCCCTCTGTAGGAAGTTGCCCGACAAAGCCTAAGAAGCACCGGAAACACCCCGCAATTGCGGCCTGTGTGAGCCGACCTCTCAGGCGATCAACCCGGGACTCGGCGCAGGGCGTCAACACTGGCGCGCACCACGCCTTGCACGCTGCCGGTCTCCGCATAGCGGCGGCGCAGGTAGCCGGCGTGGTTGAAGTCGCGCCCGGCGGTGCGCTCGATCTCGTCCATCGCCGCCTGCGCGTTGAGCGCCAGCGCGTGCGGTTGCAGCAGCCGCAGCGTGGCCAGAATGTCTTCACGAATACCGATGCGTTCGCGTGTTTTGGGGTTGACCATCTGGCCCTCCAGCCCGAAACGGCAGGCTTGGAACCGGTTGTAGGTGTAGACGAGGTAGTCGTCTTCCTCGGGCGGCGGCTCGCTGCGCTCCAGAAGGTGGCGGCACAGCGCCTGCAGGTAGCAGGCCAGGCCGGCAGCGCGCTCGACCGTGAGCGGCGTGTCGCAAACCCGCAGCTCGATCGTGCCGTACTCGGGCTTGGGCCGGATGTCCCAGTAAAAGTCCTTCATGGACTTGACCACGCCGGTCGATTCCATCTTGGTGAAATACACCTCGGCAAACTCGTCCCAGCGCAACACAAACGGCGCGCGCCCGCTGAGCGGAAAGGCAAACACCGAGTTCAGCCGCGCCGAGTCGAACAACGTGTCCACGCCCTGCGAGAACGGCGAGGAGGCGGACAGAGCGATGAAATGCGGCACGTAGCGATTCAGCGCGTGCAAGAGAAACAGCGCGTCGTCGGCGCTGGCGCAGCCCACATGCACATGCTGGCCAAACACGGTGAACTGCTTGGCCAGATAGCCATACAGCCCGGAGAGTTCTTCGAACCGCGGCTTGGAAAAAATGCGCTGCTCGAACCATCGTTGAAACGGATGCGTGCCGCCGCCTGCGATCTCGATGTTGAGCCGGTCGCCGGCTCGCACCAGCGTGTCGCGCATGGTCTGCAGCTGGGTCAAGAGCGGCCCGTGCTCGGTGTGCACGTCGGTGGCGACCTCGATCATGCTTTGCGTCATCTCTGGCGTGACCACACCGGGAAAGGGCTTGCGGCGCAGCAGCTCCAGCAGGTCGTTGGCGCTGCTGGAGAGGTCCATGTCGTAGCTGTTGACCAGCTGCAGTTCCAGCTCCACCCCGAGGGTGAGCGGCTTGGAGGATTTGAAGGTTTCCAGTGGCATGGCAGTCAGAGCGCGGATCGGGTGATCTGGCCGTCGGCCTGGGTCACATGGGTTTCATGGGCGGCCATGAGGCTGCGCTGGCTGACCACCGGGCC
>JBBSDB010000333.1:0-2246 GCA_038249735.1 Burkholderiales bacterium | reverse complement strand
TTGGGTCTTGTCGCCATGCAGCGCGGTGGTGTTGAGGCCTTCACGCTCCAGCGAGCGCGCCAAACGCGCACATCCGAGCTTGCTGTTGACGAACACAAACGCCTGCTTCAGGCCTCGGTCGCTCAGAATCTTGCGCAGCGTGCCGCGCTTGTCGTCGTCGTCCACCCGGTAGAAATGCTGCTCCACAGTGGAAGCGGTGGCGTTGGAGCGCGCCACTTCGATCGTCACCGGGTCTTGCAGGTAGCTGCTGGCCAGACGCTTGATCTCGGGCGAGAAAGTAGCCGAAAACAGCAATGTGGTGCGCTGTTTGGGCAGATAGCTCAGGATGCGCTGCAGGTCGGGCAGGAATCCGATGTCAAGCATGCGGTCGGCCTCGTCGAGCACCACATATTCGACCTGATTCAACACGCAGTTCTTGGCTTCAATGTGGTCCAGCAGGCGGCCCGGCGTGGCCACCAGCACCTCGACCCCCTTTTTCAGCTCTGCCGTCTGCGGCTTCATGTCCATACCGCCGAACACCACCATGCTGCGCAGCTGAGTGTATTTGGCGTAGAGCGCCACCTGTTCGGCCACCTGGTCGGCCAGCTCGCGCGTGGGCAACAAGACCAGGGCGCGCACCGGGTGACGCGCGGGCGAGGTGGAGGCGTTTTCGTGCTTCAGCATGCGCTGCAGCAGGGGCAGCGAGAAGGCCGCCGTCTTGCCCGTGCCGGTTTGGGCTGCGCCCATCACATCGCGGCCTTCAAGCACCACCGGGATGGCCTGCGCCTGGATCGGCGTCATGGTTTCGTACCCCATTTCGGCCACCGCGCGGGCGATCGAGGGGGAGAGGGAGAGTTGGGAGAAAGATTGGGTCATTGTTGGGCGCGCTGCCGAAAATTTGCGCGCTGCGTGGTAGGCGTTAGCCTCACATTGTCGCACTTTGGGTGTTTTTCACCCAATCGTGGCTTGGCCTGGCCACTGAGACGTCTGCGTTGACCGCTTCAGAGCTGGCGGGCGTTGAAGGTGTCGCAGCTGTTGATCTGTCCGCTTTGCAGACCGGTGGTGAACCAGCGCTGACGCTGGGCACTGGTGCCGTGGGTGAAGCTGTCGGGCACAACCGCGCCCTGGCTTTTGCGCTGCAGGGCGTCGTCACCGATGGCAGCAGCGGCGCTCAGTGCTTCTTCGATGTCTCCAGGCTCCAGGATCTGCTTGCTCTGGTTGTTGTGGTGCGCCCAGATGCCGGCAAAACAGTCGGCTTGCAGCTCCAGCCGCACCGACAGGGCGTTGAACTCGCGCTCGCTGCTGCGCTGGCGCACTTGGTCCATCTTGTCGGTGGTACCCAGCAGATTCTGCACATGGTGCCCCACCTCGTGCGCGATCACATAAGCCTGGGCGAAATCGCCCGGTGCGCCCAGCTGCTGGCGCAGCGCGTCGTAAAAGGCCAGATCAATGTAGACCTTTTGGTCCGACGGGCAGTAAAACGGCCCCATGGCCGACTGGCCGGTGCCGCAAGCGGTGGGCGTGGCACCACGAAACAGCACCAGGGTGGGCTTCTGGTACTGGGCGCCGCCTTGCTGAAACAGCTGGGTCCACACATCTTCGGTACCGCCCAGCACCGACGCCACGAAGCGCCCCATCTCGTCGGTGGGTTTCTCGCCAGAACGCGGCACCGTCTGCACCTGGCCCGAGGGTGTGGCAAGGTCACCGCCCCCGCTGAGCGCGCCAAGAATCGTCATGGGGTTGATGCCGAAGATCCAGCCCGCCACCAGCGCGATGGCAATCGTCCCCAGGCCGATGCCGCGCCCACCCACACGGCGTCCGCCGCCACCAGGCGAAGAGCGGCGGTCTTCAACCTGATCCGACTCGCGGTTGTTTTCCCATTTCATCGCAAGCGCTCCTGATTGCTGCCGCCTCACGGCGCGGCCGGCCGACTTTGAATCCAGAAAGGGACCAAGGAGGTTGTGCGGACCACCTCGCTCAGGTCTTCGGCAGTGTCACGCCCACCTGCCCCTGGTACTTGCCGCCGCGGTCTTTGTAGCTGACCTCGCAAACGTCGTCCTTGTCGCTCTCGAAGAACAACACCTGCGCGCAGCCCTCACCCGCGTAAATCTTGGCCGGCAGCGGCGTGGTGTTGGAAAATTCCAGCGTCACAAAACCCTCCCACTCGGGCTCGAACGGCGTCACGTTGACGATGATGCCGCAGCGCGCGTAGGTGCTTTTGCCCAGGCAGATGGTGAGCACATTGCGCGGAATGCGGAAGTACTCCA
>JBBSDB010000332.1:0-2249 GCA_038249735.1 Burkholderiales bacterium | reverse complement strand
TGCAGTTGCCCAGCAGCTGCCCAGCCGGCGCCGTTCGTTAAACTCTGCGCAGCATGAGCGAAACAGACGCCTTTTTCACCCAAACCATCGTCGGTGCACCCCTGTCGGTGTTGCTGGGGCGCCAGTTGAGCCGCTCGGGCGAGCGCGAGAGCGAAGGTTTGCGGATCGACTTAGCGGCGGGAACCGACGAGCTCAGCGCTTCTTGGAAGTCCTGGATCGTCACCACCCAAGCATGCGCGCCGGTGGGAGTTCCGCGCATGCGCCCCGCCCGCGGGCGGCGCTGGCTGGAACGCTACGCGCTCGTGATCGCAGCCGCCGGGCTGCTGGGCTTGCTGGCCAGCGCGATCCATTGGAGCCTGACCTCGTGGCGGTGAAAACCCCCCAGGACACGCTGACCATCGATCCGATTGCGATGAACGTGGTCAACCGCGTGGCGGCGGGCTCGGTGCTCAGCGGTGAGTTGACTTTTGATGGCGGACTGTTGGTACAGGGCGAGGTGTCTGGGCATGTCCGGGTCAACGGTCGACTGATCGTGTGGACCGGTGGCGTGGTTCGAGGCCGGGTGGAGGTGAATGGTGATTTTTATCTGTTCGGCAGCCTGGGCGAACCTGGCGCCAATGTGCAAGCCACCCATCTGGCCTGCCATGGCATGGCCTTTGTGTCCAAAACCGGCGTGTCCACCGGCACCCTGGAAGCCCGCCGCCTGCAGCTCTATGAAGGGGCCGACTTGCAAGGACCGTTCAAGACGCTGAAACTCAACCCCGAGGCCGGATGACGCCTGCAACAGCGACGTCCCAGCAGAACAACGACTTGGCAGACGAGCGAACCTGACGCCAAACCGATCGACAACCTCCCGCTTCCACCCACCCCACACGGAAACAGGACATGGACACACAACCCTATTTCACCGGCTCCCAGCAGCGCAGCGAGCCAGAGCGAATCAGCCCGGATGCTGCCGCCACTGACAGCCTTTCGGTGGGCGTTGGCAAGGCCATGCCACCCAGCCTGCCCGCCCATCTGCCGGTCCTCGAAGCGCAATTCACCGCTGGTGCGGGTGATGCCACCGAGGTGCGCAGCCTGCTGGCCGAAGGCATGCAGTTTGTGGGCAACGCCACGCTGCGCGGCCCGTTCAGCGTGGCGGGTCAGGTCGAAGGCAATCTGACGCAGGCGCACGACGCGCTCGCCAGCATCGTGGTCACGGAGACAGGGAGCGTAAAAGGCGATATCACCGCACACCGAATCTCAGTCATGGGCCACACCGAGGGCATTCTGGATGCAGGCCAGGGCGAGGTGTCGCTGCACGACACAGCCGATGTCCATGGGTTGGTGCGCTACGGCCGCATCCAGGTCAATGGTGCCAACCTCAACGCCACGCTGGAGCGGGCAGCTCCGGCCAGGCTGGCCGATTGAGCCCGACCGGGCAACCCACGCAGCCCATGCCGTGGTCGAAGCGTTCATCCACACCAAGGTCCAACCCGGATACCCGGCACTCTGTTGCGGTGCCGAGTTCGGACACGGTTCGCCGGGCAGCGCTGAGAGCGAGCTGGGCGCGCGACCACCGGGTGGCACGCCGACGGCTCGCTCTTCGCTGGCTGCTCTGGGCTTGGTGGCGCATTGGCATGCCGGTGTTGCTGGCGCTGGCCTTGGCGGCCTGGCTGCTGTGGCAGACGCCCCTGGCGGGCGTACCGGCCTGGCTGAAACCCATGGCCACCAGCGTGCACTTCACCGTGACAAACGCCAGCCGCTGGCTGCCCGCCACCTTTTCTCTTCCACCCGAAAACGCCCTGCACGGCAAGGAGCCCTGACAGCATGAACACACATCCCACCAGCACCCGTCTGGTCCCTGCCGAGCGCCTGAACGCCATCACCAGCCTGATTGCCGAGGGCTCGGTGTTTGAAGGGAATTTTCACTGCGCCCAGGACCAAGGCATCAAGATCGACGGCCGACTCAAAGGCAATGTCGGCTTTGAGTCGGGTGGCACGCTGCATGTGGGCGCCAACGGGCTGATCGAGAACACGCGCCTGGAGGCCGACTACGTTTTCATCGAAGGCAAGGTGATCGGCACGGTGATCGCGCGCAAGGCGCTGGAGATCACCGGATCTGGCACCCTGATCGGAGACGCCCAGTACGACGAGCTGATCGACATGCACCCACGGGCGCGGGTGCGCGGGAAGATCGAGTTCCGCGGCGACATCGACACGCCATCGAGCTGAATCACCCGGCTCCCCAAGACAAAGGGCCTGTGCGT
>JBBSDB010000331.1:0-2399 GCA_038249735.1 Burkholderiales bacterium | reverse complement strand
GGGCAATCACGCCCGGCAGGTCTTTTCGGAGTTGGGCGATGTCTAGCATGCGGCGATTGTCGGTTTGAGGCCGCGCAGGCTATTTCAGGTGGTCGATCAGCTCCTCGTCGCTGCCATCAATCTTCAGCCCCTTGGGTAGCGGGAACTTCACCGACTCGGTCAGGCCGTCCATGGTGCGCACCGAGATCGCGCCCAGCGCCTTGATGCGCTCAATGACTTGGCGCACCAGAATTTCGGGCGCCGACGCGCCAGCGGTCAGTCCCACACGCGCCTTGCCTTCGAACCAGCTGGCTTGCAGCTCGTCGGCGCTGTCGACCATGTAGCTCTCGGTGCCGAGCTTCATCGCCACCTCGCGCAGGCGGTTGCTGTTGGAGCTGGTGGCGCTGCCCACCACGATCACGATGTCCACCTGCGGGGTCAGCAATTTGACCGCGTCTTGCCGGTTCTGGGTGGCGTAGCAAATGTCCTGCTGCTTGGGCTCGCGCACGCTGGGGAAATGCGCCTTCACCGCGGCCAGGATCTCGGCCGTGTCGTCCACCGACAGCGTGGTCTGCGTGACCACCGCGAGCTTCTTCGTCTGCAACGGGCGCACTCGGGCCACGTCGGCCACGTCTTCCACCAGATGGATGCCGGCGTCGAGCTGGCCCATGGTGCCCTCCACCTCGGGGTGGCCTTTGTGGCCGATCATGATGAACTCGTAGCCCTCGCGGTGCAGCTTGGCCACCTCCACATGCACCTTGGTCACCAGCGGACAGGTGGCGTCGAAAATGGTGAAGCCGCGCCGTTTCGCCTCGTCTTGCACCGCTTTGCTCACGCCGTGGGCGGAAAACACCAACGTGGCGCCGGGCGGTACGTCGGACAGCTCTTCAATGAAGATCGCGCCCTTGGCCTTGAGGTCGTTGACCACGTAAGTGTTGTGAACGATTTCGTGGCGCACATAAATCGGGCGGCCGAACTTCACCAGCGCGCGCTCCACGATTTCGATCGCGCGGTCGACGCCGGCACAAAAACCGCGCGGCTCAGCCAACAAAATCTCAGCGCCCGGGGCAACCAGATCGTCTGCAGCCACAACAAGTTTTTCGTTCATCACAGCACCCCGATCAATTGAACTTCGAACACCACCGGCTGACTGGCCAGCGGGTGGTTGAAATCGAACAGCACCGCGCCATCTTCGCGCACCTGCAGAGCCGATCCTGCATAGGTACCCAGGCCATCGGGCGTGGGGAACTGCACCACATCACCTGGCTTGTATTGCTCGTTCGGGTCACCCAGGTCGCTCAGCAGCTTGCGCGCTACCCACTGCACCATCTCGGGCTGGCGCTCGCCAAACGCCTCGCCAGCAACCAGTTCGATGACGGTGCGGCTGCCCTCCTCAAGCCCGATCAACCGCTGTTCGATGGCCGGCGAGAGCTCACCCGCCCCCAGGCTGAGCGTGGCCGGCTGGCCGCCAAAGGTGTCGATGACGACCTGCCCCTGCGGTCCCGACATGCGGTAGTGCAGCGTGAGAAAAGAAGCTTCTTGAACCTGGGTCATGGACGTTTTGGGGAGAAATGGAGCCGTGGCGTGGTCAAAGCGCGCGCGAGCGGGGCGCTTCAATCGGGTGGACGAAAGCGCCTATTGTAAAAAGCGGAACCACCCAGGGAGAGAACCGCATGGATAGCATTGTCACCACCGGGCTGAAAAGCCTGCCCGAGGACTCGCGGCCGCGCGAGAAGCTGCTGGCGCGCGGTGCAGCGGCCCTCAGCGACGCCGAGCTGCTCGCACTGCTGCTGCGCACCGGCCTGCCCGGAAAACACGTGCTTCAGCTGGCGCAGGAGCTGCTGGACCGTTTTGGCGGTGTGGCCGGCCTGCTGCACACGGGCATCGACGCGCTCAAGGTGGTGAAAGGGCTCGGTCCGGCCAAACGCGCCGAGGTGGTGGCGGTGCTGGAGCTGGCGCGCCGGGCCCTGGCGCAGGAGCTGCGCCAGCAGCCGCTGTTTGACAGCCCGACCGCGGTGCGCGACTTCCTCCAGTTGCAGCTCGGCGCGCGCAGCCACGAGGTGTTTGCGGTGCTTTTTCTGGACAGCCAGAATCGCCTGCTGGCTTTTGAGGAGCTATTTCGCGGCACGCTCAGCCAGACCAGCGTCTACCCGCGCGAGGTCGTGCTGCGCGCGCTGCATCACCACGCCGCCGCAGCGGTGCTGGCGCACAACCACCCCAGCGGCACCGCCCAGCCATCGCGTGCGGATGAAACACTGACCCAGTCGCTGAAAGCGGCGCTGGCGTTGGTGGACGTGCGGGTGCTCGACCATTTCATCGTGACCCGGGACCGGGCCACGTCCATGGCCGAAATGGGCCTGGTATAGGGCGACGCTGGACAAGTCCCCGTGGCTGCGGGCGCCCGAGGTCGGGATGGGCTG
>JBBSDB010000330.1:0-2493 GCA_038249735.1 Burkholderiales bacterium | reverse complement strand
TGCACACGCCACCGATCAGGCTCAGATAGCGCGAGCCAGCGGCGTAGCTGATCATGGACATGGCGGGAATCGGCGAGAAGCCGATCACGCGGTCCGGGCCGTGCTCTTTGATCGTGTAAACGTTGGCCGCAGCGATCAGCTGGTTGACCTCGTCCCAGGTGGAGCGAACAAAGCCGCCCATGCCGCGCACCTGCTGATAGTCGCGACGGGCTTCCGGGTTTTGCTGGATCAGCGCCCAGGCATCCACCGGGCTCTTGCTGACCGCGAGCGCGGCGCGCCAGCGCTCCAGCAGGCGACCGCGCACCATCGGGTACTTGACGCGGTTGGCGCTGTAGAGGTACCAGCTGTACGACGCGCCACGGGCGCAGCCGCGCGGCTCGTGGTTGGGCATGTCCCAGCGGGTGCGCGGATAGTCGGTCTGCTGGGTTTCCCACGTGACGATGCCGCCCTTCACATAAATCTTCCATGAGCAAGAACCGGTGCAGTTCACGCCGTGGGTGGAGCGCACGATCTTGTCGTGGGCCCAGCGGTTGCGGTAGGCGTCCTCCCAGGTGCGGTCTTCGGCGGTGGTGACGCCCAGGTCGCCCGAGAATGGCTCGCGGGGCAGCTTGAAGTAGGTGAGGCGGTCGAGAAAGTGACTCATTGATGGCTCCAGAAAACGGGGACGGATACGGGCTCAGGGGTTCTTGATTTCGGCGCCTGCGCGCAGGTAGAACCACCAGTTCAAGATCAGGCACAGGGCATAAAACACCGCAAAGCCGTACATGGCCATCTGGGGTGTTCCCAGCTTGATCTGCTGGCCGATCACCACTGGGGCGATGAAGGCGCCATAGGCGGCAACCGCCGAGGTCCAGCCCAGTACCGGGCCAGCTTGTTGACGGTCGAAGATCACGCCGATGCTGCGGAAGGTGGAGCCATTGCCGATGCCGCTGGCGGCAAAGAGCACCATGAACAACGCCAGGAAAATGAAGAAATATTCTTCTGGCGTGGCCGATTGGTAAGCGAGTTGCATCACATAACCCACCGCAACGCCGGCGATGGCCATCACTGCGCACACCCATTGAGTCACGATGGAGCCGCCGAGTTTGTCGGCCATCCAGCCACCCACAGGGCGAATCGCAGCACCCACAAACGGACCGATCCAGGCGTAGGCCAGCACCGGCGGCCCGTTGGGATTCACCAGGGTGTGTTGCAGGATGCCGTTGGCGTCAGGCACGTGGCTGATGCCGAAGATCACCTTCATCGACAGCGGCAGCGCCATCGAGAAACCGATGAACGAACCGAAGGTGACGATGTACAAAATGGTCAGCGACCAGGTGTGTTTGTTGCTGAAGATCGCAAACTGCTTCGCCACGTTCTCCTTCATCGCGCCAAAGGCGGTGATCTTCATCACCATCAGCGTGCTCACGATGATCAGCGGCATCGCCAGCCACATGTTGAGCACACCCAGGCCACTGGGTGCGGGCAGGTAGAGGTACAGGCCGACACCAGCCGGGATGAACGACAGGGTGTAGAGCCAAATGATCTTGAGAAAGGCCGCGATTGGGCTCCCGGTGTCCGGCGAAACGGTCTTGAGGTTGTTCATGCCGAACCAGCACAGGATCGACAACGGCACCAAGGAGAGCACCCAGGCAAAACCGGCGTTCTGGATCCAGGTGGCGGTGCCGGGCGGGATGGCGCCGAAGATCCAGCCGCTTTCCTTTTGCAGCGTCATCGACTCACCGCCGAGCGAACCGAGCAAAGGCACTGTCATCACCAGCGGAATCACGATCTGCATCGTGGTCACGCCGAAGTTGCCCAGACCCGCATTCAGTCCCAGGCCGGTGCCTTGCAGGCGCTTGGGAAAGAAGGTGGAGATGTTGGACATAGATGACGCAAAATTGCCGCCACCCACGCCGCACCACAAGGCCATGAGCTGGAACGACCACAGCGGCCACTCAGGGTGTTGCAACACGACGCCGGTGCCGATGGCCGGGGCCAGCAACATCGCGGTGGTCAGAAAGATGGTGTTGCGCCCGCCCGCCAGCCGGATCAGGAACGACGCGGGGATGCGCATCGTGGCGCCCGAGATGCCGGCGATGGCGGTGAGCGTGAACAACTCGGCCTGGGTGAACGGAAATCCCAGGTTGAGCATCTGCACGGTGATGATGCCCCACATGCCCCAGACCGCGAAGCCGCACAGCAGCGCCGGCACCGAGATCCAAAGGTTGCGGTAGGCAATCTTCTTGCCGGTGGACTCCCAGAAAGCGTTGTCCTCGGGGCGCCAGTCAGCGATGTCCGCGGCCGAGCCGCCCGCGGTGGTTTGGGGGTTGTTGTTCATCGAAGGCTTCCGTTAAAAAACTGGGTCAGCGCGCAAAGCTGCGTGACAGCGGGGACTCGGGCGCATTGCGGCCCATCAACTCGGTGCGGCGCACCTCCGTCCAGTACATCCAGATCAGCGAAACCCAGACCACGCCGTACATCAGCATGAAGGCACTCGACCGGATGCCGGTC
>JBBSDB010000329.1:0-2504 GCA_038249735.1 Burkholderiales bacterium | reverse complement strand
TCTGTTCCCACTCGGCACGAAGCGATTCCTTTTCGACCGAGGCCAGCGCACGCGCGACACGGCGATAGATATCTTCGACGCCGTTCTCGCCGGGCTTGAGGTACTTCTCCGCCAGCACGTCCTGGCTGATGGGCTGGGTTTGGGTCAGGTCCTGCGCGCGGGGACTGGGGTCGCGTTTCATCGGGGGAGCTTTCGAAAAATGGGGGATGCGTCGGGAACCGGCGAGTGGTGTCTGGTGGCCGGTTCAAACAGACTACATCATGGTCTTTTCGCCCAGCGAAACCAAGGCAATCCGTCGGCTGGGTTACAGCCCGGCAATCACCTGTCCATCGTGCTCCACATAAGGCTGGTAGGGCCCGGTGCCGCTGTGAGAGGCCACCGAAGCGGGTACGAATTTGCCTTGCTCGGCATCAAACACATGCACTTCGCCCTCTTCGATCACATAGTGCCAGCCATGCAGCGCCAATCGCCCAGCCTCGACCTCGCGCCGCACAAAGGGGTACTCCATCAGGCGTTCCAGCTGCAGCACCACGGCGCGCTGCTCGGTGCGAAAGAGCACCTCCAGCCCGGGCTGAACCGGTAGCAAGGCTTCTTCCACCAGCCCGAGCCAGGCTTTAAGCGCCACAGCCTCATCTGGCACTCCTTCGTAGGCGGCTTTGATCGCACCGCAATGGCTGTGGCCACAAACGATGATGCGTTCGACCTTGAGGCTGAGCACCGCAAACTCGATCGCCGCCGTGGTGCCGTGCAGGCCAACCAGCCGCCGGGCCGCCCCAAGGCTGGCGCCCCTCTCGGGGGGGAGGACGCCACGGGCGCCGACGGGGGGGCGTTCAACAAGCCAGTCGTAAGGCGGCACGAAGGCACCCACGTTGCGCACCAGAAACAGCTCGCCTGGGGCGGTGCCGGTGAGCAAATAGGGCACCAGGCGCGAGTCGGAACATCCAATAAACAGCGTCTTGGGGTGCTGCCCCTCGCTCACCAGATCCTGGAAACGCTGCTGGTGGCGCGGGAAATAGTCGGAATGGAAATCGCGCAGCCGCAGAAGGAGATCGTCAGGTTCGGAGGGTGTATTCATAGGGCAGACCAAGCGCTTCAGGATGAACGTTTTTTCAGTCCAGAACGCCGCGGAACCGGCTTTGCCGGGCCGCCAGCGTTGCACCGTTGAGGGGGTCGCGCGCAGCGCGGCGGGGGTGGGTCATTGAACCAGTGGCGTCTCCGCCCCCTCCATCTCCACGCCTTCGATCTCGGCCTGCCCCACCAGCAACTGCAGGTACTGGCGCAGGGCGGTGCTGCGCGACTGCAGCTCCAGGCGGCCCACGATCTGGTCGCGCACCGCCTCATAGGTTCGCAGCGTGCCTTTTTTGCGGCCCAGCACCTCGATGATGTGCAAGCCAAACCGTGTGTGCACCAGGCGAGGGTGCACACCCATGCCCCAGCGGGAATCGGTCTGGAAGAACAGCTCGTTGGCCAGCTCCGGCGCACAGGCCTCGGGTGTCAGCCAGCCCAGGTCGCCGCCTTCGGCGCTGGACGGGCAGTTCGACAGTTCGGTGGCGAGTTGGGCAAAACGTCCCTCGGCCACGTCCTTTCGGGAAAGCTCCAGCAGCGCCTTTTCCGCGTGCTGCGACAAGGCATGCACATTGACGCCCGGCGTCACCGCAAACAGGATGTGGCGCACGTGCAGCGCCTGGCCGACGATGAAGCGGTTCTTCTGCGCCTCGTAGTGGCGCCGGTACTCTTCTTCGGTTGGCGCGGGTGTGGTCACGCTCTGGTCGACCATGGTCTCGATCACGCCGCGCTGCGTCTCGTCGGGCTCGTTGTAGGTCAGGCCGCGAAAGCGCGGCAACAGGCCGAGCTGCACAGCCTGCTGACGCAGCAGCTCGGTGATGGCTCGCTCGCGCAGCGCTTGCGGCTCCAGCGTCTCGCCCGGTTCATGCAGGGCGATGCCGTTGATGGTGGCGATGCTGGGCTGGGCCAGGCTGGCGCAGGCGCAGCTCTGGCTGCCACAGCCGGTCGTGGATTCGGCGTTCATTGCATATCTCCTGATTTGAGAGGCCAATGCTCAGGCGTTGGGCTGGCGCGGCTTGGTTGGCTCCAACCCAAGCTTGCGGCTGCGCACCACCTGGTAGGGGCGGAACAGATAGGCCACGGTACCGAAACCGCTCCACACATGCACCAGGCGTGAGAAGGGGAAGAGCAGGAAGATGGTCATGCCGAGCACCAGGTGCACCTTGTAGGGCCAGTCCAGCGACACCAGGCCGCTCGCGTCGGGGCGGAAGGTAACGATGCGCTGCGCCCAGTCTGACAAGGCCAGCATCACGCTCGCGTCTTCGTGGCCGTAGGAATACGGCAAGGTGATCAAACCCAGCACCAGCTGCACCCACAGGATGATCAGGATGAACAGATCGGTGCGGTGGCTGGTGAGGCGGAGGCGGTCATCAAAGATACGCCGGTGCAGCAGCAGCGAGAGACCAATGAAACAGACGACCCCAGCGATACCGCCAGCC
>JBBSDB010000328.1:0-2656 GCA_038249735.1 Burkholderiales bacterium | reverse complement strand
GTTGCGCGGGCTGGTGTCGGGCATGAGCAGCGCCAGCCCCAGCTCGGCAGCGCTGCGTTGCGCGCCGGCCTTCATAGCGAATGTTTCTTCTGTGCAGGTCAGGCCCGCCAGAAAGGTGAGCATCGGCACGGGCTCACCCGCCAGCGCCTGCGGCGGCAGAAACAGACCAAAGCGCATCGGCAAGCCGATCTCGTTCGATGCGTGTTTGTAAAAGCGCTGCACGCCGCCGAAGCAGGCGTGTTCGCTCAACAGCTCAAGGCGTACAAAAGAAGGATTCATGTTTGACCATTCCCATCCAATAAAACAACGAGGGGGAGCCAACCCAGGATGTCGCGGAACTGGCTTTGCCAGGCCGCAGACATCGCCCCCTGGGGGGTGACCGCAAAGGGGGCGTGGGGGGGGTCAAAAAATGACCACGCCGCGAATCGACTCGCCGCGTTTCATCAAATCGAAGCCTTTGTTGATGTCAACGAGGGGCATGGTGTGGGTGATCAGATCGTCGATGTTGATCTTGCCTTCCATGTACCAGTCGACGATTTTGGGCACGTCGGTGCGGCCGCGTGCGCCGCCGAAGGCCGAGCCTTCCCACTTGCGACCGGTGACGAGCTGGAACGGGCGCGTGCTGATTTCCGCACCGGCTTCGGCCACGCCGATGATGATGCTGCGGCCCCAGCCTTTGTGGGTGCACTCCAGCGCCTCGCGCATCACCTGGGTGTTGCCGATGCATTCAAAGGAATAGTCGGCGCCGCCATCGGTGAGCTGGACGATGGCATCGACCACGTTGTCGACTTCCTTGGGGTTGATGAAGTGCGTCATGCCAAATTTGCGCGCCATCTCCTGGCGCGCGGGGTTGATGTCGACACCGATGATCTTGTCGGCACCCACCATCTTGGCGCCCTGGATCACGTTCAGGCCGATGCCGCCCAGGCCGAACACGACCACGTTGGCGCCCGCCTCCACCTTGGCAGTGAACAGCACCGCGCCGATGCCGGTGGTGACCCCGCAGCCGATGTAGCAAACCTTGTCGAACGGCGCGTCTTCGCGGATCTTGGCCAGCGAAATCTCGGGTGCCACCGTGTAGTTGCTGAAGGTCGAGGTGCCCATGTAATGAAAGATGGGCTGGCCGTCCAGGCTGAAGCGGCTGGTGGCATCGGGCATCAGGCCTTTGCCTTGGGTGCCGCGAATGAGCTGACACAGGTTGGTCTTGCGGCTCAGGCAGAACTTGCACTGGCGGCACTCGGGCGTGTAGAGCGGAATGACATGGTCGCCCTTTTTGAGCGAGGTCACACCCGGGCCCACATCGACCACGATGCCCGCGCCTTCGTGGCCCAGGATGGCCGGGAAAATGCCCTCGGGATCGGCGCCCGAGAGCGTGTAGTAATCGGTGTGGCAAATGCCGGTGGCCTTGATTTCCACCAGCACCTCGCCCAGCTTCGGACCCTGCAGGTCCACCGTTTCGATGGTGAGCGGCTGACCTGCTTTCCAGGCGACGGCGGCACGGGTTTTCATGGGATTTCCTCGTTTGACTTCAACAAGCCATTGAGGTTAACCCAAGCCTTCAGTCCACCCGTGCGCCATCCTTGAACCACTTGGCAAACAGCGCCCGCTCTTCCTCGGTCAGGCCGGTGGCGTTGTTCATCGGCATGAGCTTGCCCACCACCACCTGCTGATAAACCGCCTGGGCATGCGCCTTCAGTTCCCCGGGCGAATCCAGCCGCACGCCCTTGGAGGCCAGCGCTGCGCCGTGGCACATCACGCAGCGCTGTTCGACCACCGGCTTGAGCTCTGCATAGCCGACCGTTTCGGGCAACACCACGACCGCGGCCGGCGCTGGCCTCAGCCAAACGATGAGCGCGATCAAAACCACCACGCCCACCGCGGCGTACTTCCAAGGATGCGGGTTGCGGCCGAGTTTGTGGCCGTGACGCAGCACGAAGAACTGGCGGATGGCGGCGCCGGCGAACATCATGCCGATCAAGATCAGCCAGTTCTGCGGGTGCGCGTAGGTGAAGCTGTAGTGGTTGCTCAGCATGGCAAACAGCACCGGCAGCGTGAAATACGTGTTGTGCACGCTGCGCTGCTTGCCGCGCTTGCCGTGGATCGGGTCGACCGGCCTGCCGGCCTTCAGGTCCGCCACCACGGTGCGCTGGCCGGGAATGATCCAGAAGAACACGTTGGCGCTCATGGCGGTGGCGATCATGGCGCCGGTGAGCAAGAAGGCGGCGCGGCCAGCAAACATGTGGGTGGACGCGTAGGCCGCCACACAGACCAGCACCAGCACCAGCGCGCCCACTTTCGCATCGCCGTTTCTGCTCTGGCCCAGCGTGCGGCAGATGGCGTCGTACAGCAGCCAGAACACCACCAGGAAAGCCAGCGCGGCGGCGATCGCGCCGGCTGGGCTCCAGGCCATGACCTTGGGGTCGATCAAATAAACGCTGGGGCTCCAGAGGTAGGAGATCAGGAACAGGGCAAAGCCCGAGAGCCAGGTGGAATAGCTTTCCCAGTAAAACCAGTGCAGGTTTTCAGGCAGCTTGGGTGGCGAGACCGCGAACTTCACTGGGTGGTAGAAGCCGCCGCCGTGCACGGCCCAGAGCTCGCCGCTCACACCGTCTTTTTTCAGTTGCTCGTCTTCGGGTGCGGTGAGGCTGCTGTCGAG
>JBBSDB010000327.1:0-2808 GCA_038249735.1 Burkholderiales bacterium | reverse complement strand
TGCCCTCTTTCACATAGGTGGGGCAGGTCGACAGCGACAGCGTGGGCTGGCCGATGTAGCCATCGGGCTTGGCGAGAATGGCCTTGCGGAAATCTTCGATCTCGGCTTTCGTCGAGGCCGGGCCCACCAACATGCCATAGCCGCCAGCGCCGTGCACTTCCTTGATCACCAGATCCTTGAGGTTGTCCAGCATGTACTTCAGGTCGTCGGGTTTGCGGCCCATGAAGGTCGGCACGTTGCTCAAAATGGGTTTCTGACCGAGGTAGAACTCGATCATCTTGGGCACGTAGGGGTAGATCGATTTGTCGTCGGCCACGCCGGTGCCCACCGCGTTGCAGATGTTCACGTTGCCAGCGCGGTAGGCGCCCATGAGGCCAGCGCAGCCCAGGGTGGAGCTGGGCCGGAATACCTGAGGATCGAGGAAATCGTCATCGACCCGGCGGTAAATCACATCGACCCGCTGAGGCCCCTTTGTGGTGCGCATGAACACGAAGTTGTCTTTGACGAACAGGTCTTGCCCTTCGACCAATTCGATGCCCATCTGCTGCGCGAGGAAGGCGTGCTCGAAATAGGCGCTGTTGTGCATGCCCGGCGTGAGCACCACCACCGTGGGCTCGCCCGCGGCGGCCGGCGCCACCGCTCTGAGGGTCTCCAGCAGCAAATCGGGGTAATGCGCGACTGGGGCGACCCGGTTTTGGCTGAACAGCTCGGGAAACAGCCGCATCATCATCTTGCGGTCTTCAAGCATGTAGCTCACGCCGCTGGGAACCCGCAGGTTGTCTTCCAGCACGTAGTACTCGCCCACGCCATCGGCGTTGGGCGCGCGCACCATGTCCACTCCCGCGATGTGCGAATACACGCCGCCGCAAAGCTCCACACCCTTCATCTCGGGGCGGTATTGTTCGTTTTGCAGAATTTGCTCGGCCGGCACGTGTCCCGCCTGAATGATTTCTTGCTCGTGGTAAATGTCGTACAGGAAGCGGTTGAGGGCTGTGACCCGCTGCACCAGGCCTTCCTTCATGCGCCGCCACTCGCCATTCGGGATCACGCGCGGGATGATGTCAAAAGGAATCAGCCGCTCATTCCCGGCTGCGTCTTCGTCCTTGTCGCCATACACAGCGAAGGTAATTCCGACCCGTCGAAAGATGACTTCGGCCTCCTCGCGCCGGTCGGCCATCACCTCCGGCGGCTGCTCGGCGAGCCAGCGCGCATAACTCTGGTAGTGGGCGCGGACCTCACCCGGCGAGGCGTGCATTTCGTCGAACATCAATCGATTCATGGGTGTTTTTCTCCTGAAGTCAGCATAGCAAGGTTCGCGCCAGGGCCAGGGATTTATTGCTGGGAAACCCGGCACAGACCGATGACCAGGGCGCTCAATCGGTATCTGGCGCGCTCTCGCCCAGACTGCCGCCAACGCCCCCAGGCGACCGATGATGCCAATAGCGCCGATGCCGCTCGCGCTCGCACCGCACCTCATCGGGCTGGTCGCTGCGCCAGGTGGCGGCACCGCAATCGGGTGAGTTCACCCAGCGCATGCCGCGCTCGCGATAGCGCGCCAGCACCTCGGGCGCCGGGTGGCTGAAGCGGTTGCGGTAGCCCGACTGCACCAGCACGGTTTGCGGGCGCAAGGTGTTGAGCAGCACTGGGCTGCTGGAGCTTTTGCTGCCGTGGTGCGGCGCGATCAGCAGGGTGGCACGCAGCCCGGGCTGGGCGAGCGAAAGCCGGGTTTCGCGCTCGGCGTCGAGGTCGCCGCTGAGCCAGGCGCTCTGGTCGCCAGCGCTGATGTGCAAGGTGCACGACATCGCGTTGCTCGACAAGGCAGCGGTTCCGTCTGCCCGGTAGTGCAACGGCTCGGGATGCAGCATGTCGAATTGCACGCCGTCCCAGGTCCAGCTTTGCCCGGCCAGACAGCGGCGCGCGGGATCGGCATCAAATGAGGACAGCCAGCGCGCCTGCGGCCAGGCGGCACGCACCGCCTCTGCGCCACCTGCGTGGTCGCTGTCTTTGTGGCTGATCACCACCGCATCAAGCCGCTCACCCAGCGCACGCAGCAGCGGCACCACCACGCGCTCGCCGGCGTCGCTGTCTGAGCCGTAGCGCGGCCCGGCGTCAAACAACAGGCTGTGGCCGGCGGTGCGCACCAGCAGCGCACTGCCCTGACCCACATCGATCGCCATCACCTCGAAGACACCGGGCGCCGGGCGCACCGGGCTCCACAGCAAGCCCGGCGCCAGCAGAAACAGCCCGGCCACGCGCCACACCGCTGGCAGCCGAAGCACCAGCAACACGCCACCCAACACCGCAGCGAGCGCCAAGCCCAGTGGCGGAATCGGCCGGTGAATCGCGGCCCAGGGCCACTGCCCCAGCCAAGCCAGGACCAGACCGAGGCCTTGAACCGCGAGCGCGGCCGCGTCCCACAGCGCAGGCAGCAGCACGCCCAGCATGGCCAGCGGCGTGATGACCAGCGTCACCCAGGGGATGGCGATCAAGTTGGCCACCAGACCCACCAGCGAAAACTGGCCGAACAGCAGCAGCGCCAGCGGCGCCAGCGCCACCGTGACCACAGCCTGCTCGCGCAGCAAGCCGAGCGCGGAGCGCGCCGCCCGGCCGCCCAGCTTGGGCGGCACCGCATCCATCGCATCGGGCGCGGGCCCAGTGCGCCGCCCCGGGTCGGTGGCAAACAGAATGCCCACCGCAACAAAGCTGAGCCAGAAACCCGGTTGCAGCAGCGCCCAGGGATCGAGCAACAACACCGCCGACATCGCCATCAACCAGACCATGGGCCAGGGCCAGCGTCGACCCGACAGG
>JBBSDB010000326.1:0-2829 GCA_038249735.1 Burkholderiales bacterium | reverse complement strand
TTGGCGAAGCAAAGAAAACAAGGTCGGCCGCCGGGCCGAGACCCGGCTTGCCCAGCTACAAGAAACACACCACCAAAGCAACCTCGCCAGCCGAAGCGAGACCCGGCCAGCCGCGCAAGCACAAACAAGCCGACAGAGAAGCCGCCATGCCATTGCTAGAAGTCAAAGACCTCAACCAGTACTACGGCGGCAGCCACATTTTGCGCAACGTCAGCCTGCAGGCCGAGCTTGGCCAGGTCACCGTGGTGCTGGGGCGCAATGGTGTGGGCAAGACCACGCTCCTGAAATCGCTCATGGGTCTGGTGCCGATCAAGGGCGGCAGCGTCACGCTCGATGGACAGGCCATCGACAAGGCGACGCCTTATGAGCGCGCCCGCGCCGGCATGGGCTATGTGCCACAGGGCCGGGAGATCTTTGGGCGCTTGTCGGTGGAAGAAAATCTGCTGATGGGGCTCGCCTGCAAGAAGGGCTCGACCCCGATCCCGGTCGAACTTTTTGAGTTGTTTCCCGTCTTGAAACAAATGCTGAGTCGGCGTGGCGGCGATTTATCGGGCGGTCAGCAGCAGCAGCTTGCGATTGCGCGCGCACTGGCGGCTGGCCCCAAGCTGCTGATCCTGGACGAGCCCACCGAGGGCATTCAGCCGAGCATCATCAAGGACATCGGGCGCGTCATTCGTATGCTGGCCGATCGCGGGGACATGGCCATCGTGCTCGTCGAGCAGTACTACGACTTTGCCGAAGCGCTGGCCGACCGCTATCTGGTCATGGAGCGCGGCGAGGTGATCGCCGGTGGGCCGGGTGACGAAATGGAGACCCGAGGCGTTCGTCGGCTGGTAGCGATCTGAGCGCCTGAGCATCTGTTGCCTACCCTCGGCAACCGCAGGTGCTGAAACGGAGGGTTGACACCCAAGTTCTCAGACGCCCCAGATGCGAGGCGCCACCGGCTTGAGTTGCCATGCTTCTTGGCGCAAAGCAGCCCAGCACCCTTGCAGCGCACTCATCATCGGTTCCACCACGGGCGCCAGTGCCCGAACCAGCAGCAGATGGGCGTTGGGGCAAGTGGCCGCTGCTTGCACGCCCTGGGGCAACGTTTGCAAGGCACAGCGAACAGCCTCCAGCAGGTGTTCCCGGCGAGCGCGCTCCAGCGGCTCACCCACCGCAAACAGCAAACTGCCCAGGCAGCGTTGGCCGGCCAGCCCCAATGGCGACGCCAGCAGCCGGTGATCGCTGGCGTCGATATGAGCCTGCTCCAGCCACAGCCCAGGCAGTTCCAACCGTTGGGTGATGCGACCGCTAGAAAAAGGTTGGCCTGATGTCGGCAGCCCGAGCGCTGTCACGTCCCAGGCCAGCAGCTCGGCACCGGGCGCCAGTGTGGCGGTGAGCTGGTTGAGAGCTCGGCAGCCCGGGTAGGCCAGCGCTTCCAGCGGCAACCATTCCAAGCGCGCGCCCGCAGCCAGATCGATCGTGACGCGCTGCGCGGCCGCCAGATCATCGCTTCCGTAGAAGCGGGTTGCCCCGGGGGTGCTGACCAAGGCGTGCGCACCAGCATCAACCCGCGCGCGGATGTCCAGCACGTCGCCGCCGACCAGCCCGCCGGGTGGGTGCACGATCACGTTGTGGCAGATCACCTCGCCTTCGGGGTAGAGGCTCTTGAGAATCCGCAGAGGGCCGGTGTGCTCGTACCGAACGGTGGTGCGAGGGCCTTCGCGGCGGTGGTGCAAAGAGAGTTGGGCGTGCCATGTCATGGCTTGCGCTCGCCGATTTGTTGGTCGCTGGAAGCGGCTTCAGCCATCTTGGCCGCCTGCTCACGAGCGCGGCGCTCAGCCTGCGCTTTTTTCACGTCGTACAGCTGGTAGAAGCCAAAGGCGATGACCACGAAGAAAATACCCAGTTCGATCCAGATGCCCATGGTGGGTTGACTCCTGTGAGGGGTTTAGACGATGCCAACGAAGCCATCGCGAACGCGAATGATCGGCCCAGGGCAATGAAAGGAACGAGAGCAAGCATGCAAAATCGAGCTCCTTTCCAGCACCCAAATCAAGCCTGATGTTTCCCGAAATCGCACTTGCCTATTTTGCAGCGACACGGCTCCCCCGCGTGCTGTGTGGTGCTGGAGTCATTGGGTTGATTTGCTCATGCGCGACCCCCCGCCCGGCCTCAGCCAAGCCCAAGGGAATACCCAGGGGACTGGTCTCCCAAGTGCCCAGCAGGGGCACCGCATGAACCAGCGCCTGGACCGCATCGACATCCTGCGGGCGCTGGCCATGCTGTGGATGACGGTCTACCACTTCTGTTTCGACCTGAATCTGAACGGTCTGATCAGCCAGGATTTTGACCGCGACCCGTTCTGGACCTGGCAGCGCACCGCGATCGTGAGCGGGTTCCTGTTCACCGCCGGGCTGTCGCAGGCGGTGGCAGTGCACCAGGGCCAGACCTGGCTCCGCTTCTGGAAACGCTGGGCGCAGGTGGCAGTCGCCGCCGTGCTGGTCACCGCTGGCTCAATGCTCATGTTTCCCAACAGCTTCATCTACTTCGGTGTGTTGCACGGCATCGCGGTGATGCTGATCGTGGTGCGGCTCACGGCTGGCTGGGGCGCTTGGCTGTGGCTCCTGGGCGCGCTGGCCATTGCAGCGACGTTTGCCGCACCTGCGCTGATCGCTGCTTACCCGGCGCTGGCTGTGCTGAACCAGCCCGGCCCGAACATCCTGGGCTTTGTCAGCCGCTTGCCGATCACCGAAGACTATGTGCCGTTGCTGCCTTGGCTGGGCGTGATGTGGTGGGGCATGGCGACCGGGCGCTGGGCGCTGGTGCACCGGCCCGGGTGGCTGG
>JBBSDB010000325.1:0-2834 GCA_038249735.1 Burkholderiales bacterium | reverse complement strand
GCGCTCCGCCCCTCAAGGGGCAACGCTGGTCGACCGGCAAAGCCGGATCGGCGGCGTTCTGGAATGACTTCCCCTCTTTTTTGCTGCTTTTTCCGTTCGGGCTGAGCCTGTCGAAGCCCTCACGACACTGTCCCAATCGCCATGCCCACCCCTTTCAACCGCCTCGAACTCATCAGCGAACACGCTTGCTTCGGCGGTGTGCAGCGTTTCTACAAACACGCATCGAGCGAGATCGGCTTGCCGATGCGCTTTGGTCTGTTCCTGCCGCCGCAGGCACTGGCTGGCGAGCCCGTACCGATGCTCACCTATCTGGCGGGCCTGACCTGCACAGAAGAAACATTCGCTATGAAGGCCGGCGCGCAACGCAGCGCTGCCGAGCTGGGGCTGGCGCTGCTCATGCCCGACACCAGCCCGCGCAACACCGGTGTCGACAGCGAAGACCACCACTGGGACTTTGGCGTCGGCGCGGGCTTCTACCTCGACGCCACGCAGGCGCCCTGGTCGGGCCACTGGTGCATGGAAAGCTACCTGCTCAAGGAGCTGCTGCCGCAGGCCGCCGCCGAGTTCGGCTTGGACAGCGCGCGTCAAGGTCTTTTCGGCCATTCCATGGGCGGCCATGGTGCGCTCACCCTGGCGCTGCGCCACCCGGGGGTGTTTCGCAGTGTGTCGGCTTTCGCGCCGATCTGCGCGCCCACCCAATGCCCCTGGGGCCACAAAGCCTTCACCGGCTATTTCGGCCAAGACGAGTCCACTTGGGCGGCGCATGACGCCAGCGCCCTCATGGCCGAACAGAAAACCCCGCCGTACCCCGGCGGCATCCTGATCCACCAAGGCCTGGCCGACAAGTTCCTCGCCGAGCAATTGCATCCCGAGGCCTTCGAAGCTGCGTGTGCCCAGGTCGGCCAGCCGCTGACCCTGCGCCGCCACGCGGGTTACGACCACGGCTACTATTTCATCGCCAGCTTCATCAACGACCACCTGCGCCACCACGCCGCCGCGCTCTGGCGCTGAGACCACCTATCCACACCATGCGCTCCCGCCAATTCGACCTCATTGCCTTCGACTGGGACGGCACCCTGTTCGACTCCACCGCGCTGATTGCCCGCTCCATTCAGGCGGCGGTGCGCGATGTGGGCGGTACCGTTCCGAGCGACCTGGACGCCAACTATGTGATCGGCATGGGCCTGATGCAGGCGCTGGCCCACGCCGCGCCCGATGTGCCCGAGCGGCTCTACCGCAAGCTCGGCGAGCGCTACAAGCGCCACTACGCAGCCAGCCAGCACGACATCACTCTGTTCGCCGGCGTATTGCCTCTGCTGGCCGAACTCAAGCAGCGCCATCACTGGCTCACGGTCGCCACCGGCAAGAGCCGCCAGGGTCTGGACGAAGCGCTGCACAGCGTGGCGCTGCAAGGCGTGTTCGATGGCTCGCGCACGGCGGACGAGACCGCTGGCAAGCCCAGCCCGTTGATGCTGCACCAGCTGATGGCCGAGTTCGGTGTCGAACCCGAGCGCACGCTGATGATCGGTGACACCACGCACGACCTGCAGATGGCGCAGAACGCTGGCTGTGCCAGCCTGGGGGTGAGCTACGGCGCTCACGAACCCGACGCGTTTCACGTGCTCCAGCCGCGCTTTGTTGCGCACTCGGTGCGCGAGCTGCACGACTGGCTGCTGGCGAACGCCTGAGCCTTGTTCCGATCACGACCGAACCACCCGCCGCCAGGCCTGCGCCCGACCGCTCCATGTCCACACCTGCCGACGACAACCTGCATCCGCTGTGCCGCAGCGGCGATCTGGTGAACGCAGGCATCGCCGTGCCGTTCGATGTGGTGTTCGGCGGGCAGACCTGCCGCGCCTTTGCGATCCGTTTCCAGGGCCAGGTACACGCCTACCTCAACCGCTGCGCCCATGTGGCGATGGAGATGGACTGGCAGCCCAATCGCTTCTTCGACGACAGCGGCCGCTGGTTGGTCTGCGCCAGCCACGGCGCCACCTACGCGCCCGACACCGGCGCCTGCGCGGGCGGGCCGTGCCGGAGCGGGCTGGTCAAGGTTGATCTGCTGGAGCAGGGTGGCGCGGTGCACTGGCGTTCACAATACAACCTGTATCCCCTGGCTTTCTGAGCAACCCAAACACCATGACCGAACCCACCTTTGGCTCTTCCTCCAGCCCCACGCCCTCAACCGTGGCCGGCGTGAGCTGGGAGCGCGCCACCATCGAAAAGCTGGTGCTCGCCCAGGTCAGGGAACAGCGCGCCGCGCGCCGCTGGCGGCTGTTCATGCGGCTGATGTGGCTGCTGGTGATCGGCGCTGCCGTGTGGTTTGTCTACAAGGCTGAGTCGGTGAGCGCACCCATCACCACGCCGCACACCGCCGTGATCGAGATCCGCGGTGAGATCGCCAAAGGCGCCGAGGCCAGTGCAGAAAACGTGGTCGCCTCACTGAAAACCGCGTTCGAAGACAGTGGCGCGCAAGCCATCGTGCTGCTGATCGACTCGCCCGGCGGCAGCCCGGTGCAGGCCGGCATCATCAACGACGAAATCACCCGATTGAAGGCCTTGCACAACAAGAAGGTGTATGCGGTGGTGGAAGAAACCTGCGCCTCCGCGGCCTACTACATCGCTGCAGCCACCGACAGCATCTATGTGGACAAAGCCAGCCTGGTGGGCAGCATTGGCGTGTTGATGGACGGCTTTGGTTTCACCGGGCTCATGGAGAAGCTCGGCGTCGAGCGTCGACTCATCACCGCTGGCACCAACAAAGGCATGCTCGACCCGTTCAGCCCGCAAGACGAAGCGCAGCGCGCCTACATCCAGTCCATGCTCAACGAGAT
>JBBSDB010000324.1:0-2878 GCA_038249735.1 Burkholderiales bacterium | reverse complement strand
TACCGTGGATGAGGCCTGGAGCAATTTGCTGGCCGGGCGCTCGGGCATTGACCGGATCACCAAATTTGACCCCGCTGCGTTCGCTTGCCAGATCGCCGGTGAGGTCAAGAATTTTGATCTGGAGTCCTACATGAGCGCCAAAGAAGCGCGCACGATGGACACCTTCATTCATTACGGTGTTGCCGCTGCGCATCAGGCGGTGATGGATGCCGGGTTGCCCGTGGGCGATGCCTTGGGCGAAGAGGCCTCCCACCGCGTGGCCTGCATCATCGGCTCAGGCATCGGCGGACTGCCGCTGATCGAAGCCACCCACACCGAGTATGTGAGCCGCGGGCCGCGTCGCATCTCGCCATTTTTTGTGCCGGCATCCATCATCAACATGATCGCGGGTCATGTGTCGATGCGCTACGGATTCAAGGGCCCCAATCTCGCGGTGGTGACTGCTTGCACCACTGGGCTGCACTGTATCGGCGAGGCCGCGCGCAAGATCGAATACGGCGACGCCGATGTGGTGATCGCCGGAGGTTCCGAAGCCACCGTGTCACCACTGGGCGTGGGGGGTTTCGCCTCCATGCGGGCGCTCTCCACCCGCAACGACGACCCGGCCACTGCCTCGCGGCCCTGGGACCGGGACCGCGACGGTTTTGTGCTGGGTGAAGGGGCCGGCGTGATGGTGCTGGAGTCGTATGAGCACGCCTGCGCGCGCGGCGCCAAAATCTACGCCGAGGTGGCGGGCTACGGCATGAGCGCCGATGCCGGCCACATGACCGCACCCAACATGGACGGTCCGCGCCGAGCCATGCTGAATGCCTTGCGCAATGCCGGCCTGAATGCCGACGCGGTGCAATACCTGAACGCCCACGGCACGTCCACGCCCCTGGGTGATGTGAACGAAACCCATGCCATCAAGGCCGCGCTCGGCGATCACGCTCGGAAAGTGGTGGTCAACTCAACCAAGTCCATGACCGGGCACCTGCTCGGCGGTGCCGGCGGTATCGAGAGTGTCTTCACCGTGCTCGCGTTGCATCATCAGAAAAGCCCGCCCACCATCAACATCTTCAACCAGGATCCCGAGTGCGATCTCGACTACTGCGCCAACACGGCGCGTGACATGAAGATCGACGTGGCGCTGAAGAACAACTTCGGTTTTGGTGGAACCAACGGCTCGCTGGTGTTCCTGCGGGTTTGATGCCCACCCGGTGCTCACGCTGACTGCCCGCCATGCGCAACGCCCCGTCGGTGCTGTACCCGGTGGGGCGTTGTGCGTTTCACGGCCAGCTGCTGCTGGTACTCGCGGCGATCGTGATTGCCTCGCTGTGGGGCTGGCGCGGTTCGGGGGTCGATCCGCTGCTTTGGTTGACCACGCTGGCGGGCGCGCTGTTGTGGATGGCCTGGGCGCTGCGCGCTTGGTGGCGCTCGCCTGCGGGGCGCCTGCATTGGGACGCACAAGCCACAAGTCTTCAGAACACCGAGGCGGGTGCCTGGTTCTGGCTCGACAGCGCGGGGCGTGCGCCGCAACCGTTGCTGGGCGTGGAGACGGCGCTGGACCTGCAGCGGGTGGTGTTGCTGCGCTTGCGTTCGGCGGCAGCGGTGCCACGCTGGGTATGGCTGCAGCAGCCCAGCGACCCGGCGCGCTGGCTCGATCTGCGCCGCGCTCTGCAGCGGGCCTCTGGTTGAAAGCGGCCGCGCAAGGCGCGCGGTGCGTTATATTTCTGCGCGCATGACGACGCCCGAAGACCACACCGCTCCACCACCGCCCGACAGCGATGTCATGCTGGTGCAGCGCACGCTGGCGGGGGAGAAGAAAGCCTTCGATTTGCTGGTGATCAAGTACCAGCGCCGGGTGGAGCGCTTGATCGGCCGCATGGTGCGCGATGTGGACCTGGTGCCTGACATCGCCCAGGAAACTTTCATTCGGGCCTACCGCGCGCTGGGTCAGTTCCGGGGCGATGCGCAGTTCTACACCTGGCTGTACCGGATCGCGGTCAACACCGCCAAGAAGCAGCTGTTGGAACTCAAGCGCGATCCGCTGATCTTCCAGTCACAGATGAGATCGAGCGAAGACGATGAAACTTCCTCTTCGGAACGCGAACTAAATCCCGGTGTGGCAGACGAAGCAACACCCGAAGCCTTGCTGGCCAGCAAAGAGATCGCCCAGGCGGTGAATGCCGCCATGGACGATCTTCCAGAAGAGCTGCGCATGGCGATCACATTGCGGGAAATCGAAGGTTTGAGCTACGAAGAGATTGCGCAGACGCTGGAGTGCCCGATTGGTACGGTGCGGTCGCGCATTTTTCGCGCCCGCGAGGCGATCTCCAATCGCATCAGGCCGATGCTGGACCGTCAGACGGGCAAGCGTTGGTGAGTGCCTTGCATGAACAGGTTGCAGTGAAAACCCAAGGCCCATCAGACACCATCGCCAAGCAGTGAGTCAGGAAGTCAGGACATGAACGCGAAACACACCCCCATGGCACAGCCCACGCACCAGCCGGTTTCATCCAACAAACCAGGGCCGACCTCTGGCGCTGAGCAAGACGCGATGTTGCTCTCCGCGCTGCTGGACGGCGAGTTGAGCGAGGCCGAACTGAATGCCTGGCTGTCTTGCGAACCCGAAATGGTTGATGCCGCAGCGCACGGGCAGAGCTTCCAGTTCATCGGTGAAGCTTTGCGCGGCCAGCCCTCCCTGGCGGCTGGCACATCGGCCTCGGTTTTCCTGGCGCGCGTGCAAACCCAGTTGCGCAGCGAGGCGCCTGCGGCCACAGCGCCCACTGCGTCCTTCTCGCCACTCCAAGCCACCCGAGCGACGCAGGTGCGCGCACCTGCAGCCAACGACGCGTTGTTCCGCTGGAAGCTTGTGGCTGGCCTGGCATCGCTGGCG
>JBBSDB010000323.1:0-2893 GCA_038249735.1 Burkholderiales bacterium | reverse complement strand
GCCATGGCCGAAAAAGTGATCGATGCCGCCTACGGCTACCAGATGGGCGCCGTGCTGTTCAAGCCCACGCTGACGGTGGCGCCACAGACTTTCCGCACCACCCGCGAGGGCGCGCTGGCCTACTTCGTGGGAGGCAACGCGGCCGTCCCCAAGGACACCGGGTTTGCGCTTAAAGGCTGGTCGAAGTGCGAAGTGGCCAACTCGGCGGTGTTCATCGCTGGCGACTCAGCCACCACCATGGGCAACGTGAACTTCACCGGACCCGACGGCAAGGTCACCAGCGTTGACAAGACCTGGGGCTTTGTGAAAGACGACAAGGGCGCGCTGCGCATCGTGGTGCACCACTAGTCGCTGCCGTTTGCTGGCGTCTGATCGCGCATCCCGGCTTGGTCCGGGCACTTGCCCCAAGCAAAAACCCCGCGCTGCGGGGTTTTTTCATTCAGGTTGCTGCCGCTGGTGCTGCCGCGCAGATGGCGGCCACGCCCGGGTGCCGGATGCGGCGTTCGCCCGAAATGGCGAAGGTCTTGTACAGGATGTCATCGGTCTGACCCACCACCTCAAGGCCAAACTGCGCCGCTGTTTCCTGCGCCACGCTGCTGGGCATGGCAAACACGCCGCTGCCCGCGCTGCCGAACGCCTTCATCACCGCGGTGTCATCGAAGTCGCCGATCACCCTTGGGCGCAGGTTCAGTCCGTCGAACCAGCGCAGCAGCCTGGCTCGCACCGCGGAGTCGTCTCCCGGCAACAACATCGGCGCCTGGTCCAGGCTCTGCGGAAAGCCGCGCTGCAGCGAACTGGCCAGGCTTTTGACCGCCAAGAAGGTGACGCCACTCTCTTCGAGCAGGTGGTTGTACCCGCGCACGTTCATTGAGCTGTGCATGGGTCGGTCAGACAGCACCAGGTCGAGTTTGTGCACCGCCAGCAAGGCCAACAGATCGGTAAACCGGCCCTCGCGGCATTCCAGGCGTGGCGCATCGGGCACGGCCAGCGCCGGCGCGATCAGCTTGTGGGCCACGATCTTCACCACCGCGCCCGAGACACCCACGCGAAACGTGGCGCTCGGGCCGCCCTGGCGGTCGCGCAACGCGTCCTTCAGCTGCTCGCCCACCGCAAACAGCCGGTCGGCGAAGTCCAGCACCAAATGGCCGGTATCGGTCAGCTCCAGCTTGCGCCCGGCGCGCCGCCACAGCGGACTGCCGATCGCGCCCTCCAGCAGCCGAATCTGCCCGCTGATGGATTGCGGGGTGACATGCAGCTGCTCCCCGGCCTTGGCCACGCCGCCCGATTTCGCCACCACCCAAAAGTAATGAAGGTGTTTGTAGTTGAGGTTTTCCAAGGTTTTCACAACTCCATAAAACCGAGTTCAGGTGTATCTGGATTCGACTTTTATTTCTGCATATTTCGTCGCATTATGCGTGCCGCAGCGGGTGAGAACGGGGTAAACGCTGTTGGGTCAGACCAGACGACACCGCTTCCAGCGGCTCGCCATTGTTCACCCTTTGGGCCTCTTGACACTTGAAAAACCTTTAACCATCGGAGACATTCATGGAACGCCGCTCATTTCTATCCAAAGCCACCCTGGGCGCTGCCGTGGGCACGGCTGCCCTGGCAGCCCCTGCCATCGTTCAGGCCCAGCCCACCGTGCGCTGGCGCTGTTCTTCCGGCTTCCCAAAAGCGCTTGACACCATCTACGGCGCCGCTGAAGACGTGTCCAAGCGCGTGGCGGAAGCCACAGGCGGCCGGTTCCAGATCAGCATCGCGCCAGCGGGCGAAATCGTGCCGATGCCACAGGCTGCTGACGCAGTGGCGGCGGGCACCGTCGAGTGCTCGCACACAGCGGCTTTCTACTACGTTGGCAAAGACCCGGCCTGGGCCTTCGGCTCGTGCATCCCGTTTGGCATGAACTTCCGGCAGATGAACGCGTGGTGGTTCGAAGGCGGTGGCGAGAAGATGTTCAACGACTACCTCAAGCCCCAGGGTGTTCAGTACATCATCTCTGGCAACACCGGCGCACAAATGGGTGGCTGGTTCCGCAAGGAAATCAAGACGATGGAGGATGTGAAGGGTCTGAAAATCCGCATTCCCGGTCTGGGTGGGCGCCTGTTCGCGTCGGTCGGTGCGGTGCCGCAACAAATTCCAGGCGGCGACATCTACCCGGCGCTGGAGCGCGGCACCATCGATGCCGCCGAGTGGGTGGGCCCTTACGACGACGAGAAGCTGGGCTTCAACAAGGTGGCGAAGTTCTACTACTACCCCGGCTTCTGGGAAGGCGGCGCAGCACTGGGCTGGATCGTCAACAACAAGGCCATGGAAGCGCTGACGCCGGAATACCGGGCCATCTTCTTGGCCGCTGCCCACGAAGCCAACCCCGGCATGATGGCCAAGTACGACGCTCGCAACGGCCCCGCGCTGCGCCGTTTGATTGCCGCTGGCACCGATGTGAAGGCATTCCCACGCCCGGTAATGGATGAGTTTTACAAAGCTGCGCTCACCGTGTACTCAGACCTCAGCAAGGAAAACGCCAACTTCAAGCGGTTGTACGACAGCTACTCCGCGTTCCAGCGCCAGTCGGTGAACTGGATGCGTTTCACCGAAAACACCTTCGACGACTTCATGGCCAACGCGATCCGCGGCTAACCGAAGCTCGACCCCCAAGCAACAAGCCCCGCCTAGCGCGGGGTTTGTTGTTACAGGCAGTTGTTTTCTGACTTCAAACTGACGGTTTCCATGTCCAACAACAAGAGGAGACACGCATGCAAGCCTTGCTGGCCATAAGCCGCGGCATCGACTGGATCACCGAAAAACTGGGCCATGCCCTGTGCTGGCTGTTGCTGGCTGCGGTGGTGATCAGCACCGTCAACGCCATCACCCGAAAAGCCTTCAGCCTCAGCTC
>JBBSDB010000322.1:0-2919 GCA_038249735.1 Burkholderiales bacterium | reverse complement strand
TTACCTGTGCTTCTCAGCCCTGATGATGGCGGGTCTGGATGGGGTGGAAAACAAGATCCATCCAGGCGAAGCCGCTACCAAAGATCTGTACCACCTGCCGCCGGAAGAGGACAAGTTGATCCCCACGGTCTGCCACAGCCTGGACCAGGCGCTGGAGTATCTGGACAAGGACCGCGCCTTCCTGACCAAGGGCGGCGTGTTCACCGACTCCATGCTGGATGCTTACATCGAACTCAAGATGGCCGAGGTCACGCGCTTTCGCATGGCGCCGCACCCGGTCGAATTCGATATGTATTACAGCCTGTGAGCTTCAGGTGACCCGGCCGGCGTGCCGGGTCCAATGCCAAGGGCAAGAAAAAAGGGACAGCGGCTGCGGTCCCTTTTTTGTTGCCGATGGCCGGCGGGTTCACGGCTCTGGGCGGTAAGCGCCAGCACTTTTTTGATGCGGATCGGTCATACTTAAAAAATGGCGATCCTTCGGGACGCCCCAGTGTGCAACGGCGAGTGGAGAGCGTGTGTTGATTTCAAATGAATTTTTGCTCAGGCTGACCGGTTTCTTGGTGGCGGGTACGGTTCTGTGTGGGTTGCCCGCGCACGCCCAGGAGCGGGTGTACCGCTGCGAAGGCAAGCCGGTGGAGTACATCAACAACCCAGAGATCGCCAAGAGCCGCGGTTGCAAGCTGATGGAGGGCGGCAACATCACCATCGTGCAGGGCACCCAGCCTCGGGCCAGCAGCCCGGCAAACAGTGCGCCTCGCAGCGCTGCTGCCCCTGCCGCACGCAGCGGCAACGAGCGCGTCGATGGCGCTGCGCAGCGCCAGCGCGACAGCGACGCCCGCGCCATTCTGGAAGCCGAGCTGCGCAAGGCAGACGAACGCCTGGTCGAGGCGCGCAAGGCCTATGCCAATGGCGAGCCGGAGAAGCAGGGCATCGAATCGCGCAACTACCAGCGCTATCTCGACCGCGTGGCCGAGCTCAAGGCGGTCGTGGGTCGGGCCGAGAGCGACGTGGAAGGGATCCGCCGCGAGCTCGGTCGGTTGCCTGCTGCCGGACAATAAGCGGCTTGAAAAAGCCCCAAGATCCCCTGGCAGCTGCGGCGCGGGCGCCCGCTGCCTCCTTGCAGGGTCAGGACCCGTCAGGCTCCGCCCGGTTTCAGGCACTCGATCTTCTCGCCACTCTGGTGGCGGTGGTGAGCGCTGAGGGCCGGGTTCGGTTTGCCAACACAGCGCTTGAGGACGCGCTGGGCACCTCGCGCCGCAGCATCACTGGCTCCCCTCTGCAAGACAGCTTTACCGAGCCCACCTTGCTGGAGACCGCATTGAGCGGCGTGCGCGACAACGAGTACGCCGCACTGCGCTACGACGCCTGGCTCAAGCGCAGCGGTCACGATCCGCTGCCGGTGCATGTGGTGGTGGCGCAGACCGACGAGCCCGACGAGGTGGTGGTGGAGCTGCTGCCGCTGGAGCAGCAGACGCGCCAGGAGCGCGAGGAGCGGTTGCTGGACCAGGCGCAGGCCAACAAGGAGCTGATTCGCAACCTGGCGCACGAGATCAAGAATCCGCTCGGCGGCATTCGGGGTGCCGCCCAGTTGCTGCAGCTGGAGCTGGAGACGCGCGAACTGCGGGAATACACCCAGGTCATCATCCACGAGGCCGATCGCCTGCAGTTGCTGGTGGACCGGTTGCTCGCGCCGCATAGGCGCCCGCATGTGGTGGGCGATGTGAATATCCACGAGGTGTGCGAGCGGGTGCGCACCCTGATCCTGGCCGAATTTCCCAAAGGCCTGCGCGTGGTGCGCGACTACGACACCTCCATCCCCGAGTTTCGAGGCGATCGCGAGCAGCTGATCCAGGCGGTGCTCAACATCGCGCACAACGCGGCGCAGGCGCTGGGCGAGCGCATCGCAGCGGGTGACGCACGCATCACCCTGCGCACCCGCGTGGGCCGCCAGGTTACCTTTGGTAAACAACGCTACCGCCTGGCATTGGAATTGCATGTGATCGACAACGGGCCTGGCGTACCCGACTCGATCAAGGACCGCATTTTTTTCCCGCTGGTGTCGGGGCGCGACGGTGGCTCTGGCCTGGGGCTCACCCTGGCGCAGACATTCGTGCAGCAACACCACGGTCTGATCGAGTGCGAAAGCCAGCCTGGGCAGACGGACTTCAAGCTCTTGATTCCGCTGCCCTGAGTCCGACCACCGCACGCATCCGATGAAGGGAAGAAAAGAGCATGAAACCGATATGGATAGTGGATGACGACCCTTCGATTCGGTTCGTTCTTGAGAAAGCCCTGCTGCGCGAGAGCCTGCCCACCCGCAGCTTCACCCACCCTCAGGAGGTCTTGCAGGCCCTGAACGACACGCCCGAGAGCGAAGGCCCGCAGATCCTGGTGAGCGATATCCGCATGCCCGGAGGCTCGGGTCTGGATCTGCTGGAGAAGGTGAAGGCGCGTCTGCCGGGCCTGCCGGTCATCATCATGACCGCTTACTCCGACCTCGACAGCGCGGTCTCAGCCTTTCAGGGCGGTGCTTTCGAGTACCTGCCCAAGCCCTTCGATCTGCTCAAAGCGGTGGAACTCATCCGCCGCGCGGTGGCCGAGGGCCAGCGCGAGGAGGTGGCCGAAGAACGCATGGGCGAGATGCCGGAGATGCTGGGCCAGGCGCCTGCCATGCAGGATGTGTTTCGAGCCATCGGCCGCCTGAGCCAGAGTCTGGTCACGGTGCTGATCACCGGTGAGTCGGGTTCGGGCAAAGAGCTGGTGGCGCGCGCGCTGCACAAACACTCAGCCCGTGCCAGCGGCCCGTTTGTCGCGATCAACACCGCCGCCATCCCCAAAGACCTGTTGGCAAGCGAGCTGTTTGGCCACGAGCGCGGGGCTTTCACCGGCGCGCAGGCCATGCGCCGGGGCCGCTTCGAG
>JBBSDB010000321.1:0-2944 GCA_038249735.1 Burkholderiales bacterium | reverse complement strand
CCGCCTTGGGTGTAGGTGTTGCGCACGGTGTGGCCAGGCGCCTTGGGCGCGACCATCCACACATCCAGATCGGCGCGTGGCGTGACCTGGTTGTAGTGCACGTTGAAGCCGTGGGCAAATGCCAGCGAAGCGCCCTGCTTCAGGCTCGGCTCGATCTCTTTGTAAACCGCTGCGATGTTCTCGTCTGGCAGCAGGATCATGATCACGTCGGCCGACTTCACTGCCTCGTCAACTTCTTTGACGTTCAAGCCAGCCTTGCCGACCTTGTCCCAAGACGCGCCACCTTTGCGAAGGCCAACCACGACCTTCACGCCGCTGTCGTTGAGGTTCTGGGCATGGGCGTGGCCTTGCGAACCGTAGCCGATGATGGCCACCGTTTTGCCTTTGATCAGGCTCAGGTCGCAGTCTTTGTCGTAGAAAACTTTCATGGGGTTGCTCCAGTTGAAATTTAGGTTAGCCACTGATCGTAGCGGGGGAGGGAAAATGTTCCAACAGATGCCATGGAGCCGGCTTATTCGGGCCACCGGCATCGTCCCCTTAGCGGGGAGCCGCGCAGCGGCGCAGGGGTGAGCCAAGTCAAACGCGAAGGATTCTCTCACCCCGCCCGATGCCACAGGAACCGGTGCGAACCGTTTCCAAAATCGCGCTGCGGTCGATGGCTTCCAGGAACGCGTCGTTCTTGTGCTGGTCGCCGGTGAGTTCGATGGTGTAGCTCTTCTCGGTCACGTCGATCACGCGGCCACGGAAGATGTCGGCCATGCGTTTCATCTCTTCGCGCTCCTTGCCCACCGCGCGAACCTTCACCAGCATGAGTTCGCGCTCGGTGTAAGCACCCTCGGTGAGATCGACCACCTTGACCACTTCGATCAGGCGGTTCAAATGCTTGGTGATCTGCTCGATCACGTCGTCCGACCCGGTGGTTTGGATCGTCATGCGCGACAGCGATGGGTCTTCGGTGGGCGCCACCGTGAGCGACTCAATGTTGTAGCCGCGGGCAGAGAACAGGCCCACCACGCGAGAGAGGGCACCAGGCTCGTTTTCGAGCAGGACAGCGATGATGTGTTTCATGAGTGAGATTCCTCTTTTCTGAGCCCTCCCCGGCGCACGGTAATGCGCAGGCTTGGCTGCAAATAGATTCGTCGAAAAAAAGCCGTGCTGGACGGCTGGTGAAAGAAGGTGCTCAGAGGTCTTCGGAACCCAGCAGCATCTCGGTGATGCCCTTGCCGGCCTTGACCATGGGGAACACGTTTTCGGTCGGGTCGGTGCGAAAGTCCATGAACACGGTGCGGTCCTTGAGCTTGCGCGCCTCGCGCAACGCCGGCTCCACATCTTCTGGCCGCTCAATCAGCATGCCGACGTGGCCATAAGCCTCGGCCAGCTTCACAAAGTTGGGCAGCGCGTCCATGTAGCTGTGGCTGTAGCGGCCTTCGTAGTCAATCTCTTGCCACTGCCGCACCATGCCTAGGTAGCGGTTGTTCAGCGCGCAGATCTTGATCGGGGTGTTGTACTGCAGGCAGGTGGAGAGTTCCTGGATGCACATCTGCACCGAGCCTTCACCGGTGACGCAAAACACCTCGGCCTCGGGCTTGGCCAGCTTGATGCCCATGGCGTACGGAATGCCCACGCCCATGGTGCCCAGACCGCCGGAGTTGATCCAGCGGCGCGGCTCGTCGAAGCGGTAGTACTGGGCGGCCCACATCTGGTGCTGGCCGACGTCGGAGGTGATGTAGGCCTCGACGTCTTTGGTCATGTTCCACAGCGTCTCGACCACGTACTGCGGCTTGATGACATCCTTGTTGCTGTTGTCGTACTTCAGGCAGTCTTTGGAGCGCCAGGCTTCGATGGTGGACCACCAGCCAGCCAGTGCTTGGCCATCCATTCGGGTGGTGGTCTCGCGCACCATGTTGATCAGCTCGGTGAGCACGTCTTTCACGTCGCCGACGATCGGGATATCGACCTTGACGCGCTTGGAAATGCTCGACGGGTCGATGTCGATGTGGATGATCTTGCGTTCGTTCTGCGCGAAGTGTTTCGGGTTGCCGATGACGCGGTCGTCGAAACGCGCGCCCACCGCCAGCAGCACGTCGCAGTTCTGCATGGCGTTGTTGGCTTCGATGGTGCCGTGCATGCCCAGCATGCCGAGAAACTTCTTGTCCGAAGCCGGGTAGGCACCCAGGCCCATCAGCGTGTTGGTGACCGGGTAGCCCAGCAGATCCACCAGGGTGCGCAGCTCCTGCACTGCATTGCCGAGCAGCACACCGCCGCCGGTGTAGATGTAGGGACGCTTGGCCGTCAACAGCAGTTGCAATGCCTTGCGGATCTGGCCACCATGGCCTTTGCGCACCGGGTTGTATGAGCGCATTTCCACCGACTCGGGATAGCCGGTGTAGGGCACCTTGTTGAAGGAGACGTCTTTCGGGATGTCGACCACGACTGGGCCAGGACGGCCTGTGCGGGCGATGTGGAAGGCTTTCTTCATCACCATCGCCATGTCGCGCGCATCCTTCACCAGGAAGTTGTGCTTGACGATGGGGCGTGTGATGCCGACCGTGTCGCATTCCTGGAATGCATCGAGGCCGATCGCCGCCGTGGGCACCTGGCCGGTGATGATCACCATCGGAATGCTGTCCATGTAGGCGGTGGCGATACCGGTCACGGCATTGGTTACACCTGGGCCCGAGGTCACCAGCGCCACACCGACTTCGCCCGTAGCGCGGGCGTAGCCATCGGCAGCGTGCACGGCCGCCTGCTCGTGGCGCTCCAGCACATGTTGAATCGTGTCTTGCTTGTAGAACGCGTCGTAAATGTTCAGCACCGCAACTCCGGGATAGCCCCAGAGGTACTTCACACCCTCGGCCTGCAAGGCCTTGACGAGAATTTCCCCGCCACGCAGTTCTTGAACATTGGCGCTGCTCGCGGCAGCGGCTGAGGCCAGTTCGGCCTT
>JBBSDB010000320.1:0-2957 GCA_038249735.1 Burkholderiales bacterium | reverse complement strand
GTGAGTCTGCGCGCCTCTCAGAGCAACCTGGAAAGCCAGACCAACCAGACCAACATCGCGGTGCTCAACCCAGCGATCGCGCCGATGAATCCCTCGGGGCCGCGCGTGCGCCTCAACATCGCCATCGCGGTGTTCCTCAGTGGCCTGCTGGGTGTTCTGCTGGCCCTTGCCCTGGAGTTTTCCAACCGGCGTGTGCGATCGGTTGGCGACCTCATCGAGCTGCGCGACATCGCGTTGCTGGGCAGCATCGGTCCCGCCGGCGGCATGATGAAAAGAACAGCGGGATCACGGCCATGAACGCGCCCGAACGCATCGGCCAGCGCGGCAGCATTGGCGACATACTGCTGGATCGAGGCCTGCTCACACCAGGCGACATTGCCCGGATCGTTGAGCGCCAGCAGCTTCAGGACGAGCCCTTCGGCGAGGCGGCCATCGCGCTCAAGTTGCTCAAGCGCGAAGACCTCGATGCGGCCCTGTCCACCCAGTTCAACTACGGCTACGTGGTCGACGGCGACAGCCGCCTGGCGCCGCAGCTGGTCACCGCATTCAAACCGTTCTCGCGGGCTTCGGAAGAGATTCGAGCGCTCAAAAGCCAGCTGATGCTGCGCTGGTTCAACGGCGACCCCCGACGCAAGTTTCTCGCGGTGGTAAGCCAACGCCCACGCGACGGGCGAAGTTTCATTGCGGCCAACCTGGCCATCGTGTTTTCCCAGCAGGGCCAGCGCACGCTGCTGATCGATGCCAACCTGCGCCAGCCGATACAAGCGAGCTGGTTCCACACCCAGCGCAGCGCTGGCCTGGCGGGCCTGCTGTCGAAGCGATCGGGGCTGGAGGCCATGGAGTCGTTCAACGCCCTGCCCGGACTGCGGGTCTTGCCGGCGGGCGTTGCCCCGCCCAACCCGCAGGAGCTTGTGAGCATGCCGGCCTTGGGTCAACTGCTTGAGCAGGTACGGGACCATTTCGACGTGGTGCTGATCGACACCCCGGCGGCAGACACGTTCAGCGACGCAGAAATCATTGCGGCGCGAGCCGGTGCGGCCTTGCTGGTGGCCCGAAAAAACCGCAGTCCGCTTCGCGGTGCCAGCGATCTCACACGCCGTATGCAAGATGTCGGCGTGGCGATGGTGGGCTCGGTGCTCAACCACTACTGAGCGGATGGTCATGGATGCGAGCCAACTGATGCAAATGGACCCGCACCGCCAGCGGCAAGGTACCCAGTGCGGCGCCGACCGCGTCCGCCAGCAGGTCGTCCAGATCGGCCTGCCGGCCCGGCGTCCACATCTGCAGTATCTCGTCGGCGCAGCCGATCAGCATCGCGCCGGCAAATCCCACGATCAGCATGCTGGCGCCTTCGCGCCCGCTGGCCAGCCCGATGGCGCAAGCCAGCACCGCAAACACCACCACATGGGCCAGTTTGTCCCAGGGCTGCGCCACCAGACCCACCGCCAGCGGAAGACTGCCACCGATCAGCAGCCCGCCCACCAGCGCCAACCCCAGACCAGCGGCGAGCAGCCGCGTGGTCTGCCATTCCTCAACGATTGATTTCATCATGAGCCATCCGTCTGCCCGCCTGACCGTGACCCCCCGATGGGATCAGCTAATGCCTTGGGCACCCCTTCTTGTAGGTCTTATCGTCCTGTACGGGCCAACTCTTTACGATCTTTTTGCAGGTCCATGGAGCGAACCTGAACAGTTTCACGGACCGATCGTGCTGGGCATCTCACTTTGGCTGTTTTCCCGCAGATGGTCCACCATGGAGCAGGCGGCCTTGGGACAGAGAAGTAGCGCCTGGGGCTGGCCCGTCGTGGTGCTTGCGATGCTGTTTTATGCGATCGGCAGGTCGCAGCAGATCGGTATTCTCGAAGTGGGCTCGGTGATCTGGTTGCTGGCCGGGATGATTCTCATCTTGCGTGGCACCCGCGCCCTCAAGGCGCAGTGGTTCGCGCTGTTTTTCATGCTGTTCATGGTGCCCCTGCCGGCACAGGTGGTGGACTTGGTCACCATGCCCATGAAGATGTCGGTTTCATACGTGGCGGAGACCCTGCTTTACTGGGTGGGCTACCCGATCGGTCGCAACGGCGTTGTGATCCAGATCGGCCAGTACATGCTGCTGGTGGCCGATGCCTGTGCTGGTCTGCACACCTTGCTCACGCTGGAAGCGCTCGGCCTGCTCTACCTCAACCTCGTGCGGCGCGACTCGATGTTTCGCAACATCACACTGGCCGTGCTCATCGTCCCGATCTCGTTCGCCTCCAACGTGGTGCGCGTGATTGCCCTCAGCCTCATCACCTACCACTTCGGCAACGAAGCCGGCCAGGGTTTTTTGCACGGCTTCGCGGGCATGGTGCTGTTCCTCACCGCCCTGCTGCTGATCATCGGCTTTGACTCAGCGCTGCAGGGTTTCGAATCACTGCGTCGGCGCTCGGCCCGACCACAAGGAGTCTGAAACCATGACCTCAATCCCGATCCGGCAACTGCTCCTGCTGATGCTCATGATGGCCAGTGCCGCCGTGGCCCATACCATGCGCCCCACCGGCAGCCTGGCCGACGAGCGCACGCCCATCGATCTCTCCTCGATGGTGCCCACCGAGTTTCCTGGCTGGCGCGAGCAGCTCAATCTGGCGGTGCACATCATCGACCCCGAGCAGCAAGCCACCATCGAGCGCATCTACACCCAGACCCTCACCCGCAACTACGTCGATTCGTCGGGCTACCGGATCATGCTGTCGATCGCCTACGGCAAGAACCAGAGCGACAACCTGCAACTGCACAAGCCCGAGGTGTGCTACCCGGCACAGGGTTTCAAGCTCGAAAACCTTTCGCGCGGGCCGCTTGAACTCACCGGGCAATCCATCACCGCCACGCGCATGGACACGCATCTGGGCCAGCGCTTCGAACCGGTGACCTACTGGACCGTGGTCGGCGATCACGTGACCACCAGCGGCATCGACAAAAAG
>JBBSDB010000319.1:0-3129 GCA_038249735.1 Burkholderiales bacterium | reverse complement strand
TGCCCCCGTCCGGGCCGGCAAATAGACCCAAGGGCCGGTTCAGTGGGTGATCGAGAGCCTTGCCGGAGGGCCTTTGAGAGCAAAAAAAGTGCGTTTGAATTTCCTATCCTCCCCTGCGCGCGCTTGCTGTTCAGCGTTACGCCGACTCGGCGGTGGAGGATCGGCCGGCCGCGCTGTCTGATGCGCTGCAGGCTTCTGCGGCCCGTGCCCTGGATCTGTTTGCGGGTGCTGAGCGGATCGACATTCCGGCCAACGCGGACATGGCCTCACAGCCCGCCAAGGGCGGATTGCCTGCGATCTCGGCGTTTCTGGAGGCCAATGTGCCCGCTGCCGAGCGAGAGCGCGCGAGCGATGTGCTGGTGCGCATCCTCAATGGCACCATGTTCGAGCTGATGCAGATCAGCCGCGAGCGCGCCGACCTGGCGCCATTGCCGCGCGATCAGACCACGCAGACCTTCATGACCAACACCGTGCTCAGCCTGAGCGACGCGTTTTATTACCCGGCGCCCGTGACCTTTGCGCTCAAGGACTTCGAGCATGTGCAGGCCAGCGTGTTTCAGGTGGCGCGCGCGCCGGGGCAAAACATCGTTTATCTGGGTTGCCTGTTGCTCATCCTGGGCGTCTTTGCGATGCTGTATGTGCGCGAGCGCCGCATCTGGGTCTGGCTTGCGCCGACCGGCGAAGGCCGTTCCAACGCCAGCATGGCCTTGTCGTCCAACCGCAAGACCATGGAATCCGATCAGGAGTTTGAAGTGTTGAAGAAACAACTGTTGAAGGCGCCCACATGAACACCGCCGCTACCGCGACCCACACGATCGAGCTGAAGAACAACGGCACGGGCAACCAGCCCGGTTATCTCGCCCGCCGAAATGTCTGGGACTGGCTGTTTGCCGCCTTGGTTGTGGGCGGCGTGGCGCTTGCTTTCATGCGCTACGGCGCATCGATGGATTTTTACGAAACCGCGATCTTGGCGGGCGCTGTGCCCAGTCTGATCTGGCTCGGCTGGTTCTGGCGCCCGCTGCGGGCTTTGAGTGTGGCGGTGGCGGTGGTCTCGCTGCTGGCAATCTGGCTCTACCAAACGCCTGCGGGCGGGGCCGATCTGGCGCGTGCCGATCAGGTCTTCATGCTGAAGTACTTCATCTCCAGCCAGTCGGCCATCTTGTGGATGAGCATGCTGTTCTTCATGAGCACGCTGTTTTACTGGGTGGGCATGTTGACGCGCGCTGGCGAGACCTTCGAGGTGCTGGGTTCGCGGATTGCCTGGGTGGCGGTGACGCTGGCGCTGGTGGGCACCATGGTGCGCTGGTACGAGAGCCACCAGATTGGCCCCGATATTGGCCACATCCCGGTCAGCAACCTCTACGAGGTGTTCGTGCTGTTCTGCTGGATGACCACCACGTTTTACCTGTACTACGAAGACGAGTACAAAACCCGCTCCATGGGCGCGTTTTCCATGCTGGTGGTGAGCGCGGCGGTCGGCTTCTTGCTCTGGTACACCGTGGTGCGTGAAGCCCATGCCATCCAGCCGCTGGTGCCCGCGCTGCAAAGCTGGTGGATGAAGCTGCATGTGCCGGCCAACTTCATCGGTTACGGGACGTTTGCGATTGCCGCCATGCTTGGCTTTGCCTACCTGATCAAACAGAGCGCGACAGAAAGTCGCTGGTACAAGCTGGCACCGCTGTGGGTCTTGGGCCTGGTGCTGTGCCTGGAGCCGCTGGTGTTCAGGCAGTCGGCGGCCGAGAGGGGCGGCAGTTACTGGTTTGTCTACTTCGGCGTGTCAACGCTGATCGTGGCTGCGATCATGTTCGGACGGCGGCGCATTGCCGAGCGCCTGCCGAGCTTCGAGGTGCTGGACGACGTGATGTACAAGGCCATTGCGGTGGGCTTTGCGTTCTTCACGATTGCCACCGTGCTGGGCGCCCTCTGGGCCGCCGAGGCCTGGGGCGGCTACTGGAGCTGGGACCCGAAAGAAACCTGGGCGCTCATCGTCTGGCTGAACTACGCGGCCTGGCTGCACATGCGGCTGATGAAGGGTCTTCGCGGCACGGTGGCGGCCTGGTGGGCGCTGACGGGTCTGGCGATCACCTCGTTTGCCTTTCTGGGTGTCAACATGTTCCTCTCGGGCCTGCACAGCTACGGCGAGCTCTGATGTGAATATTCCCGGCCTGACCCGTGTGCCACGGGCAGGCCGGAACTTTGTCAGATCGGTGCGGCTCCGACGACCCACCCGATACTCAGGAGCACCGCATGATCATTCGCACCACCGGCAGCGGCTTTCAACACCCCACCACCAGCGACATCACGCCACAGGCGGCTTACCTGGGGCGGCGTGCCTGGCTGCAGCAGGCAGCCTTTGGCGCCGGTGGTATCGCCATGGGTGCATGGGCAGCGTCCGATGCCCTGGCGCAAGCCGGCACGCCGCGCCCGGGCAAGTTGGCACCTTTGAGCGGAGCACGCTCTGCTGTGGCAGGCGCGGGCACGATGGAGGCGCTGACGCGCTACGAGTACGCGTCCACCTACAACAATTTCTACGAATTCGGCACCGACAAGGCCGACCCGGCGGCCAAGGCGAACACGCTGCGCACGCGTCCCTGGACGGTGTCGGTGGAAGGCCTGGTCGGCAAGCCACGCAGCTTTGACATCGACAGCTTGCTCAAGCTCAGCGCCATGGAAGAGCGGGTTTACCGGTTGCGCTGCGTGGAAGGCTGGTCGATGGTGATCCCTTGGGTGGGCTACTCGCTCTCGGCGCTGATCAACCAAGTGCAACCGCTGGGCAGCGCGAAGTATGTGGAGTTTGTGACCCTGGCCGATCCGAAGACCATGCCGGGACTGAATTCCAACGTGCTCGACTGGCCGTATGTGGAAGGTTTGCGGCTGGACGAGGCCATGCACCCGCTGACCCTGCTGGCGTTTGGCATGTACGGCGAGGTGCTGCCGAACCAGAACGGCGCGCCGCTGCGGCTGGTGGCGCCCTGGAAGTACGGCTTCAAAAGCGGCAAGTCGCTGGTGAAGATCCGCTTCACCGACAAGGAGCCGCGCACCGCCTGGAACCTTGCTGCACCGCAGGAATACGGCTTCTATTCCAACGTCAACCCCGACGTGTCCCATCCGCGCTGGAGCCAGTCGACC
>JBBSDB010000318.1:0-3163 GCA_038249735.1 Burkholderiales bacterium | reverse complement strand
TTTGAGCTCGGGGAAGTCGCGCCGCAGCGGCGCCAGTTGCTGCTCGATGAACACCGCTTCGCGGTCGAACAAATCGATTTCGGGGCTGGTGACTTCGCCATGCACCAGCAGCAACAGGCCCGCCTTTTGCATCGCCTCCAGTGTCTTGTAGGTCTTGCGGATGTCGGTCACGCCAGCGTCGCTGTTGGTGGTGGCGCCGGCCGGGTAGAGCTTGAGCGCCACCACGCCGGCGTCTTTGGCGCGGGCGATCTCGTCGGGCGGCAGGTTGTCGGTGAGGTAGAGCGTCATCAGCGGCTCGAAGGCCATGCCTTCGGGCACCGCCGCCTCGATGCGCGCCTTGTAGGCCAGCGCCTGGGCGGCGGTGGTGACCGGCGGCCTGAGGTTGGGCATGACGATGGCGCGCGCAAACTGGGCCGCTGTGTGCGGCACCGTGGTGTGCAGCGCATGGCCGTCGCGCAGGTGCAGGTGCCAGTCGTCGGGGCGGGTGAGCGTGAGCGTGTCGGGATGTGAGGCGAAGGCGGCGGCAGGGGTGTTCATGCCGCGATTGTCGCAAAGCCGCCGCTCCCAGACTCAAGGCATGTTGGCGCTCGGAAACTTCCACAGATCGCGCAGCAGGTAGCTGGGCGGCAGATTCAGCACCGCACCCCTGGGTGGGATGGCCTGCTTAAACCAGGTGGTGTAGATCGTTTGAAGCTCGCCGCTGCGGATCAGACGGCGCATTTCGTCGTCGATGATCTTGCCAAACGCCTCATCACCCTTGGGGTACATGATGGCCAGCGGCTCGATGGTGATGAAGCGCCCCACCACCTTGAGCGCCTTGGGGTTGGGACGGGTAGCGGCCAGGCCATAGAGCAACACGTCGTCCATCGCAAAGGCGTCGGCCTCGCCGCGTTCCACCATTTCCAGCGCTTGCAGATGGCCTTCGGCCTCGCTGATGGTGAAATTCAAGCTTTTGTCTCGTGCGATGCGCTTGACCGCAGGCACCGGGGTCGACCCCTTGGTGGACACCAGCCGCTTGAGCTGCGGGCTGTCGAGGCTGTCAATGGGGCTGTCGGCCTTCACCAGCAGCCGCGCACCGGCGATGTAGTGGGGGATCGCGAAATGCACTTTTTCGCGGCGGCTGGCGTTGTTGGTGGTGGAGCCACATTCCAACAAGGCCTCCTGCTTTTCCACTTTTTCGATGCGGTTGGCCGACGTGACCTGAACAAAGTCCAGCGGCAACTGACTCAGGCCCAGCGAGGTCTGAATCGCTTGCGCCATCCTGCGGCAGATGTCCATCGCATAGCCAATCGGCTTGCCCTGGGCATCGAGGTAAGAGAAGGGAATGGAGGCATCGCGGTGGGCGATGGTGAGCCGACCCTCGCTTTTCACCTTGTCCAGCAGCGGGCCTGCCTGGGCCAGCAGCGCCAACCCCGTGGCGGCCAGCACAACCGAGCTTTTGATCCAACGTCCAATCTGCATGACAACTCCGTTGTGAATTTGGCTGGGCAGTGTCACACACATGGTCCCCTGTGGGGCCTACCACCACACCGAAGCGGCCTGCGAAAGGATGTTGTCGTTGGAGCTGCCCCGGTGAACGCCTCACCCGGTAGCACCGACGCGAGCCTGGAGATCGGTCCAGAACTGCTCCAGCGAGCGCTTGATCTTGCGCGCATGGGGCCGCTCGCGGTAGATGCGGATGTCCATCGTGGCCTCAAGCCCCAGCCCGGCGAGCACCAGCTTTTTGGCACGCACATCCTTGCGCACCGAACTGGCGGGCAGAAAGGCCACGCCGTGCCCTTCCAGCGCCATGGCCTTGAGGCCTTCGGCCATGTCGGTCTCGTAAATGCGGTCCAGATGCACCGGCGTGGCGCTTTGCTTGATCAACTGATCGACCGCACGCCCAAGGTAGGCCCCTGGCGCGTAGGCCAGATACGGCACCGGGTGGTTCGCATGGCCCGGCAGCGCATACAGCGGTCGGCCCTCGGGATCTGGCTTCACATAGGGCGCGAGCAGCTCGCGCCCCAGCGGCAGCATGTCGTAGTGTTCGGCGTCGAGCTGGATCGGCTGCCCGGGGTGGTGGTACGCAATCAGCAGGTCACAGCTGCCTTCCACCAGGCGCAGCACCGCGTCGTGCACATTGAGCGCAATCAGCCGGCTTTTGATCGGGCCGCCGGTTTCGCGCAGGCCCGAAAGCCAGGCCGGGAAGAAGGTGAATGCCAGCGTGTGGGGCACGGCAAACTCGATCACGTCTTGCGCCGCTGCGGTGTGGGCCCGCAGCATGGCGCGCGTGGTCTGCAAGGCCTGCAGCATCTCCAGCGCTTGCCCGTGCAGTGTCTTGCCGGCTGGCGTGAGCCGTGTCGGGTAAGACGAGCGGTCCACCAGATCGGTGCCTGCCCAGGCTTCCAACGCCTGGATGCGCCGGGAAAAAGCCGGTTGGGTGACGTGGCGCAGCTGCGCCGAGCGGCTGAAACTGCGCGTCTCGGCCAGGCTCACAAAATCTTCCAGCCACTTGGTTTCCATTAGCCCCCCCCGCGCCGCGCTTTCAGCGCGTCACCCCCCAGGGGGCAACGCTGGCGGCCTGGCAAAGCCAGTTCCGCGGCGTTCTGATCCCAGACATCGCGCGCCCAGGTGAGTGCCAAAAACAAACATTTCATGTTGTGGATTCAATCGGCGCTGGCCTGTTGCAAGGCCCACATTTCAGCATAGACGCCGCCGACCCGGCCCACCAAATCGGCGTGACGGCCGCGCTCGACGATGTCGCCGTTGACGAGCACCAGGATTTCATGTGCATCGACCACAGTAGACAGCCGGTGCGCGATGACGAGTGAGGTCTTGTTGCGCGCGGCAGTCTTGAGCTCGGCCTGAATGGCGCGCTCGTTGGCCGAGTCGAGCGCCGATGTGGCTTCGTCGAAGATGACGATCGGCGGGTTTTTCAGCAGCGTGCGCGCGATCGCCACCCGCTGCTTCTCGCCACCCGAGAGCTTCAGGCCCCGCTCGCCTACCGGCGTGGCATAGCCTTTGGGCAGACGCTCAATGAAGCTGTGGATGTGTGCGGCCTGTGCAGCGGCCACGGCGGCGTCGTGACCCGCATCGGGGCGACCGTAAAGGATGTTGTATTCGATGGTGTCGTTGAACAGCACCGTGTCTTGCGGCACGATGCCGATCGCCTGGCGCACGCTGG
>JBBSDB010000317.1:0-3172 GCA_038249735.1 Burkholderiales bacterium | reverse complement strand
GGGTCAGCGTGGGCCGGGTGGTGGGGCTGACGGTTTGGGGTATGCGCGTTGCGGACGCTGGCGTCTGGCCAACGGGTGCGGTCCCCTCGGTGGCCGGGTCAGGCTCCTGCTGTCTCGGTGGGAGGGCTTGAGGGGTGGCTCGGTTGGCAACGGTGATCATGTGGGGTCCCAGGTTTCGGGTCACGCACCTCGCGCCACCCCATGCACGCTTGTAACCGTGCGAGCCGGTTGAGGTCTGTTCGGCAGCGCACGCAAGCCCAGGATCACGTGGCCAGTTGATCGGGCAGCAGGCGGTCGTATTCCTTCTTCACCACCGCATAACACTCGCAGACCCGGTGTTCCAGCGCAGGCCGGTCAAGCACGGTGATGCGGCCGCGCGTGTACTTGATCAAGCCCTCCTTCTGCAGCTTGAGAGCCGCCTCGGTCACGCCCTCGCGGCGCACGCCCAGCATGTTGGCGATCAGTTCCTGCGTCATCACCAGTTCGTCTCCCTCCAGGCGGTCCATGCTCAGCAGCAGCCAGCGGCAAAGCTGCTGGTCCAGCGAATGGTGGCGGTTGCAGACAGCGGTCTGTGCCATCTGGGTGATGAGCGCCTGGGTGTAGCGCAGCAGCAGGTGCAGCGCCGGGCCCCCGCGGTTGAATTCGCTCTTGATGTGCGCTGCCGACAGCCGATAACCCTTACCGGCGCTTTGCACCACCGCGCGGCTCGGCGTGGTCTCGCCACCCATGAAGAGTGCGATGCCCACCAGGCCCTCCTTGCCCACCACCGCGATCTCGGCCGAGGCGCCGTTTTCCAACACGTACAAGAGCGAAACGATCGAATCGATCGGGAAATGCACATGGTCGATCTGGCTGCCCGATTCGTACAGCACCTTGCCCAGCGGCAGGTTCACCGGCTCCAGCTGCGGCGCGATGCGCGCCCACACCTCTGGCGGCATCGACGCGAGCAACTCGTTGGACGACTGGTCGGGGGCGGTTGTCATGGGCGGATCTCTGGTGGATGCGCTGTCTTCTGTGAGCCGCATGGGGGTTGAATGTGTGACAAACCTCGCAGTCTATGAACCGCATTGTGTTCCGTATGTGCGGCAACGTACATACAGCCAGCGGTGTGTTGGGTTCGCCAAGGCACATTCGCGCGGTGTTCAGGCCGCAACCGTGGCGCGTTCTGCCCTGATGGGCCGCCACAGCTGGGCGGCGCTGCGACGTCTCAACGGCCCGGCAGCAGGGGAATGACGAAGCAGCTTTGCAGCGCCAGCTGCTTCCAGCGCAGGTGTTCATCCACCTGGAGCAGCTGGGCATTGGGCAGGGCGCCCGCTTCGAGCGCATCCTGCGGCTTGGCGCGCACCAACACGAAATGCATGGCGCGCTCACCGCGCCGCAGCGTGATCTCGGCCCGCGGCCAGTGGGCCGGCAGGCTGGGGGTGAACCACAGCTCGTCGGCCTGCTGGTGCAGGCCCAGAATCGATTCCACCGCGGCGCGGTGCATCCAGCCGGCGGCACCGGTGTACCAGCTCCAGCCACCGCGCCCGGTGTAGGGCGGCGCACCGTAGACGTCGGCCGCCACCACATAGGGCTCCACCCCATACACCGGGCCCCATTGCGGGTGCACAGCATGGTGGGCCGGGCTCAGGTAGGTGAAATAGCGGTAAGGGGTGTTGTGGGCGTATTTGTGGCTCGGCTCGCGCAGCGCCAGCTTGGCTGCGGCCATGAGCGCCCAGACGCCGGCGTGCGCGTACTGCCCACCGTTTTCGCGCACGCCCGGCGGGTAGGCCTGGATGTAGCCCGCGCTCGGCTGGGCATGCACCAGCGGCGGCGTGAGCAGGCGAACCAGGCCGTGGTCTGCGTCCACCAGCTGCGCGTCCACCGCGTCCATCGCCCGGCGCTGGCGCTCAGGCGTTGCCTGCCCGCTCAACACGCTCCAGGCCTGCGCGATCAGATCGATGCGGCCCTCGGGCTGGCTGGCCGAGCCCAGCGGGCTGCCATCGTCAAAGAAGGCGCGCTTGAACCAGGCGCCGTCCCAGGCTTGCGTCTCCAAGGCCCGGCGCCAGCCGGCCAGCGCCACTGTCCAGCGCTGCACCCGCTCTGCCTCGCCGCGCCCGCGCGCCAAAGGCAACCAGGCGGTGACGATGTCGCACAGAAACCAGCCGAGCCAGACCGACTCGCCCCGGCCTTCGCTGCCCACCCGGTTCATGCCGTCGTTCCAGTCGCCGCTGCCCCTCAGCGGCAAACCATGCGCGCCCACCGGCAGGCTGCGGGCGATGGCGCGCGCGCCATGCTCGAACACGCTGGCCTGCAGCGCGCTGATGGCGGGCGTGTCGTAGCGGTCTTCTGCGCCCTCGGGCACCGGCGGGCCTTCCAGAAAGCCCACTGCCTCGTCGAGCAAGGCCGCGTCGCCGGTGGTTTGCAGGTAATGGCTGGTGGCGTAGGGGAGCCACAGCAAATCGTCTGAAAAATGCGTGCGCACGCCGGCACCGCCCGGCTCGTGCCACCAGTGCTGCACATCACCCGCCTCAAACTGACGCGAGGCACACAGCACGATCTGCGCGCGCAGCAGGGCGGGCTGCGCCCACGCCAGTGCCATCGTGTCTTGCAACTGGTCGCGGTAGCCGGTGGCGCCGCCGGCCTGGTAGAAGGCGGCCTTGGCCCACAGCCGCGAGGAGACGGTCTGGTAGAGCAGCCAGCGGTTGACCAGGGCGTCGAACAGCGGGTCGGGCGTCTTCACCTCGGTGGCGCCGAGCAGCGTGTTCCATTGCGCCTGGGCGGCGCGCTCGCGCTCGGCCGCCGGTACCTGGCGGGCCTGGCGCATGAGCGCTCGCGCGGCTTCGGCGCTGCTCGCGTAGCCGAGCAGAAACCCCTGCTCGAGTCTGGCACCGGGGCGCAGGGTGAGCGGGCGCGAGAGCGCGGCGCATGGGTCCAGACCGTGGCCGCTGCGCTGGCCCAGGCGCTGCGGCAGCGCGAGCTGGCCGCTGGCGTCGAAGAAGGCGCGGCGGTCGCTGGTCCAGTCCAGGCGGTCGGCGTCGTCCACCCCGTCTTGCGCTTCACAGAAAAAGGCGGTGCCACCACCAAAGCCGCCAGCGGCCTCGGTCTGGGTGCACAGCAGGCCGAGCAGGCCGCTGCCCGGCGGGCTCACAAAGTAAGGCTTGCTCGACAAGGTGCCTCGGTCGCTGCGCTT
>JBBSDB010000316.1:0-3197 GCA_038249735.1 Burkholderiales bacterium | reverse complement strand
GTCTGCTGCGGGGTCAAGTCTGCACGCGTTCAAACACCGCCATGGACTCGACATGCGCCGTGTGCGGGAACATGTTGACCACGCCCGCCGCCGTGCAGCGGTAAGCACCGCTTTCGACCAGCACGCCGGCATCGCGCGCCAGCGTGGCCGGGTTGCAACTCACATAGACGATGCGCTGCGGCGGCTTCCAGCTCCCGCGCAGCGAAGGGTTCACGTGCAGCTCGGCCATCGCCTTGAACAGTGCAAACGCGCCCTCTCGCGGTGGATCCACCAGCCATTTCTGCGCCACACCGTCGGCCACCAGCAGCTCGGGCGTCATCTCGAACAGGTTGCGCGCGACGAAGCCCGTGGGAGCAAGCGGCTGTGAGCGGCCAACCTGATTGAGAGTGAAATTGTCACGCGAGCGCGCCACCAAGGCCTCGCTGCCCTCGATACCGAGCACCTCGCCCGCAGTGGTCGCGATCGGCAGCGTGAAATTGCCCAGACCACAAAACCAGTCGATCACCCGCTCATGCTTCTTCGCATCCAGCAGGCGCAAGGCTCGCGTGACCAGCACGCGGTTGATGTGCGGATTGACCTGGGTGAAATCGGTCGGTTTGAAGGGCATCGAGATGCCGAATTCGGGCAAAGCGTAAGACAACAGCGGACCGCCCGAGTCCATCAGCTTGACGGTCTCTGGCCCTTTCGACTGCAGCCACCACTGCACACCGTGGTGGCCCGCGAACCCGCGCAAGCGCGCCATGTCGTCCTCGCTCAGCGGCTCCAGATGGCGCAGCACCAGCGCGGTCACCTGGTCGCCACAGGCCAGCTCGATCTGCGGCAGGGTTTCGCGGGCGTCCATGCCGAAGATCAGCTCGCGCAAGGGCATGAGCAAGGCGCTCACATGCGGCGGCAAAACGGGGCACACCCTCATGTCGGCCACATAGCGGCTCTTGCGCTCGTGAAAACCGATCAGCACCTCGCCCTTTTTGTGCACGTGGCGCACCGAGAGGCGGGCGCGGTAGCGGTAGCCCCAGGCCGGGCCTTCGATCGGTCGCAGCATGGTCTCGGGTTTGACCTTGCCCAGGTGCCAGAGGTTGTCCTCCAGCACCCGCTGTTTGATGGCCACCTGAGCGGTCTCGTGCAGGTGCTGCATCTTGCAGCCGCCACAGGAGCCCGCATGCAGGCCGAAGTGGGGGCAACCGGGGCGCACTCGCTGCGCCGACTCGCGGTGGATGGCAGTGACCACGCCCGCCTCCCAGTTGTTCTTCTTGCGGTGAACGCTGGTGCTGACCACCTCACTGGGCAAGGCACCCTCGATGAAGACGACCTTGCCATCCGGGCGCCGGGCGATGCCCTGGGCATCGATGTCCATGGATTCCACCAGCAGCCAGCCCTCAGGCAATGCGGCGGTCACAGACTCGGCCTGGGATACGTGGACGGTGTTCGCCAGAGAATGTTCGTGGGGATCGGATGCGCTCATGCGCCGATTGTCTCAGCCTCCATCTGCGACCCTCGCAGCGGCCGCGCGTGGGGGCCAAAGAGCCGGCGCCGGGCCGCCCCAAGCCGGACCAGCCTCCTTGGGGGGCAGCGACCCGCGCAGCGGCAGAGCGTGGGGGCCGAGCGTCTCCTTCAGCCCCAGGCCCTGAGGTACTCGTCCCAATGGTTCTCGGTGGGCGCAAGCTGGCCCAGTGTGTCCTTCACGAACGCGATTTCCTGCTCGTACTCGGCTTCGGTGAAGCCGCCGCGCATCTTCTGGAACCGGCAATACACCAGATAGGTGTTCATCACGTCGGTTTCGCAGTACCGCCGCACATCTTCTGTTTGACCGGCCAGGTACTGGGAGTAGACCTGCGAGCCGTCCATACCCAGCTTGCCGGGGAAGCCGCAAAGCTTGGCCATGGCGTCCAGCGGCGCGTTGTTCTTGGGGCTGTACATCGCGAGCAGGTCCATCAGATCCAGATGGCGCATGTGGTAACGGCTGATGTAGTTGTTCCACTTGTACTCGCGGTCATCCTCGCCCAAGTCCCAGTACTTGCCCGCCTCCACACCGTGGCGCAGGCCCCGGTAGTGCAGCACCGGGAGATCGAAGCCGCTGCCGTTCCAGCTCACCAGCTGCGGCTGGTGTTTCTCAACCGCGTGGAAGAAGTTTTGCACCACCTTGCCTTCGCTGTCGCCGTCGCGGTCCACGAAAGAATGGACGCGCAGTCCGTCCGAATTGCGAAACACGCAACTGATCACCAGCACACGCTGCAGGTGCAGCGGCGTGAAATCGCTCTGGCCTTTTTCTTTGCGCTCGGCCAGCCAGGTGGCATAGACCTGCTCGTCGCTGACCTCGGGCGGCTCGCCGCGCAACGCGCGCAGCCCAACCACGTCGGGGATCGACTCGATGTCAAAAACCAGAACGGGCCAGGCCATGAGAGGCTGCTCCGCGCTTCAGGATGCGCGCACCATCAACGCTTGGGCAGAAAGCCCAGCGGATCGACCGGCTTGCCCTGGCGGCGTACCTCGAAATGCAGCTTCACCCGATCGGCGTCGCTGCTGCCCATCTCGGCAATTTTCTGCCCCTGGCGAACGGCCTGGTCTTCGCGCACCAGCAAGGCCTGGTTGTGGGCGTAGGCGGTGAGGTAGGTGTTGTTGTGCTTGAGGATGATCAGGTTGCCGTAGCCGCGCAAGCCCGCGCCAGCGTAGACCACCCGACCGTCGGCTGCCGCCACCACCGGGTCGCCAATGCGCCCGGCAATCGAGATCCCTTTGTTCTTCGCCTCATCGAAAGTGGCGATCACCTGGCCCTGCGCTGGCCAGAGGAACGTCAGGTCGTCGGCGCCGGCTGATGCGGGGGGACTGGCGGGTGCAGTGGCTGTTGTCGCGGGCGTGGCGGCGGTGCCAGCCGTACCGTCCAGGGGGCGTGCGGCGACCGCGCCAGGCGAGACGGGCGTGGTGGTGACCCCGGTCGCGGCAGGGGCGGCCACCGAGGGGGCAGGCACAGCGGCGCTGGCCACCACTGGCGGCACCACCCGCAGCACCTGCCCCACTTCGATCAGGTTGGGGTTGGTCAGGTTGTTCCAGGCCTGCAGGTCGCGCGGGCTCTGGCCCGATTCGAGCGCAATGCGGAACAGCGTGTCGCCGGGGCGCACGGTGAAATAGCCCGGCTTGCCTGCGTTTTCGGCACCGGGCAGCAATGCCGCCGCTGGAGCGGCAACGCCTGCGCGGTCTTC
>JBBSDB010000315.1:0-3218 GCA_038249735.1 Burkholderiales bacterium | reverse complement strand
TGGCGGCGCCTGCCACCGTCGCGCCAGGACCGGGTGGCCACGCTTGCGCCGCTGCTCGCGGTGCTGCTGTTTCTCGCCGCTATCGTGGTGTCTATCACCTACCTGCGCTACGAGGAACTGGAGCGCGAGCAGGAAACCCTGACCCGCGACGTTGAATACACGCAGCAGCGCCTGCGCCTGCGCCTGCTGGAACGCCAGGAGCAGCTGATGCGCTTGGCCCGCGACATCGACAACCGGGAAATCGCCACCGACGAGTTTGAGTTCCAGGTCGAGTCGCTGGTCAGCCAGTTTCCGGAGTTGCTGGCGATCAGTTGGGTGGACGCCCGGCGCACGGTCGTGGCCACCTACTCATCACCCAGCACCCCGCCCAGGCTGATTCGCCAGGCTGGGACCGTGCTCACGTACGAAGACACCGATGGCTCGTTCGATCTCGCGCGCGACCTGCGCCAACCGGTGTATTCCCGGCCGCTCGGTGAGAACCCGCGCAATGCCACTCTGCAGCTTCAGGTGCCACTGAGCGAGCAGGGACGCTTTGCCGGCACGGTCATGGGCGAGTACGCGATTGACGGCCTGATGCGCTTTGGCATGCCGCCCGAAATCATGTCGCGTTACGCGGTAGCGCTGGTCGACGACCGCGATCGGGTGCTTGCGGGGAATCTGCAAGAAGACCCTGAAGTGGCTCGCCTGCTGCCCTGGTCCAACCAGCCCTTGGAGCATGCGGTACCTATCTCGCCGGTGGGCAACGGGCTCATCATCAAGGCGCAGGGCTACCGCACCTCCAAAGACATCGTGGGCAGCGGCTTCCTCTGGGTCATTGGCGCGCTCAGCGCGCTCACGGTGTGGATGCTGCTGGGCACCTGGCGGCACATCCGCCGACGGGTACAGGCTCAGCAGGCCTTGCTGTCCGAAACCAATTTCCGCCGCGCGATGGAGAACTCCATGCTCACCGGTATGCGGGCGCTCGATCTTCAGGGGCGCATCACCTACGTCAATCCCGCCTTCTGCTCCATGACCGGCTGGACCGAGAGCGAGCTGGTCGGGCGCACCGCGCCGTTTCCCTACTGGCCGGAGGCCGACCACGACATCCTGGCCGCGCGGCTGGAAGACGAGCTCAAGGGACGCTCGATACCCGGCGGCTTCGAGGTGCGCGTGCAGCGACGAGACGCCAGCATTTTCGATGCCCGCATGTATGTCTCGCCGCTGATCGACCCCAAGGGCCACCAGAGCGGCTGGATGACCTCGATGACCGACATCACCGAGCCCAAACGCATTCGCGAAGAGCTCTCAGCGTCTTACGAACGCTTCACCACCGTGCTGGAAAGTCTGGACTCGGCGGTGTCGGTGGCGCCGCTGGGCAGCGAAGAAATGCTATTTGCCAACAAGATGTACCGCCTGTGGTTTGGTACCCGCAGCGTGGGCCACCGGCAACTGGTCGACTTGGCAGGGCGCCGGCCCAGCCCCAGCCCCGACGAGGGCGACGCGGTCGACGCCTTCGCCGGCATGCCGACCGACACACTGACAGACGCCGGCTCGGAAAACGCCGAGGTGTTTGTCGAGCAGCTCGACCTGTGGCTGGAGGTTCGCACCCGTTACCTCACCTGGGTCGACGGGCGCTTGGCGCAGATGGTGATCGCCAGCGACATCACGTCGCGGCGCAACGCCGAGACCCTGGCCGCGCGGCAGGCCGAGCGCGCGCAAACCGCGAGCCGGCTGATCACCATGGGCGAGATGGCATCAAGCGTGGCGCACGAGCTCAACCAGCCCCTAACTGCCATCAGCAACTCTTGCAACGGCATGATTTCGCGACTGCAGGAGCAGCGCATCACGCAGGACGAACTGCTGGGCGCACTGGACAAAACAGCCCGCCAGGCCCAGCGCGCTGGCCAGATCATTCACCGCATTCGCGCCTTCGTGAAACGCAGCGAACCCAACCCCACGCTGTCCGACGTGGCGCCGATGGTGAGCAACGCGATCGAGTTGGCCGACATCGAATTGCGGCGTCAGCAGATACGCTTGAACCCGCTTGTGGCGATGCGGCTGCCGCAGCTGATGGTGGACCCGATCCTGATCGAGCAGGTGCTGATCAACCTGTTGCGCAATGCAGGCGATTCGATCGCGCAGGCGGCCCGACCCACCGGCGAACGCGCCATTGAACTGCGTGTGGGTCCGGCCCAGATCGAAGACGCCGAGGTGGTCGAGTTTTCGGTCTGCGACACCGGGCAAGGTGTCCCCGATGAGCTGCTCGAACGCATCTACGACGCCTTCTACACCACCAAGCGCGAGGGCATGGGCATTGGCCTCAAGCTGTGCCGCACCATCGTCGAATCACACCATGGCAGGATGCAGGTACGCAACCTCTACAATGGCGCCGAAGTGGTGGGCTGCTGCTTCAGCTTCTGGATTCCCGTCGTCTCAAGACTTCGCCTCGAGCCCGAGCAGCAGGAAACAACCTCAACGTCGTTGCCGGAACCAGAAAGAGCGAGATGAGTTTGATCCCCAAAAAAGGCACGGTCTACGTTGTCGATGACGACGAAGCGGTGCGCGATTCCCTGCAATGGCTGCTGGAAGGCAAAGACTTTCGGGTGCGGTGTTTCGAATCGGCCGAAGCTTTTCTAAGCCGTTACGATGCGCGCGAAGTTGCCTGTCTGATCGCCGATATTCGCATGGGCGGCATGACCGGCATGGAATTGCAAGAACGCCTGATCGAGCGCCACTCACCACTGCCCATCGTGTTCATCACTGGCCATGGCGATGTGCCGATGGCGGTCGAGTCGATGAAAAAAGGGGCGCTCGACTTCATCCAGAAGCCGTTCAAGGAAGACCAGCTGGTCGGTCTGGTCGAGCGCATGCTGGAGACAGCAAAGGAGGCGTTCGCTACCCACCAGCAAGCCGCCAGCCGCGACGCCCTGCTGGCGAAACTCACCAGCCGCGAGGCGCAGGTGCTGGAGCGCATCGTTGCAGGCCGCCTGAACAAGCAAATTGCGGATGACCTGGGCATCAGCATCAAAACAGTGGAGGCGCACCGCGCCAACATCATGGAAAAACTCGGTGCCAACACCGTGGCCGACCTGCTCAAGATTGCGCTGGGTCCCACCGCCTCCAAAGGCTGAGCACCAAGCGCCGCCCGACACACTTCTTCACCGCCCGCCGAAAAACCGGTGGGCGTTTCTGTTTCAACGATTCGCCCTTTCACACCCTGACCGCTCAACTGATCGACG
>JBBSDB010000314.1:0-3243 GCA_038249735.1 Burkholderiales bacterium | reverse complement strand
GTGGTGACAAGATCGCTATGCTGTCGGCGTCACTGGATGCCCTGCTTGATGCGGGCTATGTGTATGTCGGTATGGACCATTTCGCCCTGCCCAGCGACGCGCTCGCGGTGGCCAAGCGCCAGGGTCGGCTGCATCGCAATTTTCAGGGCTACAGCACCCAGCCCGACTGCGATCTGATCGCGCTGGGCGTCTCAGCCATCGGGCGCATCGGTGCCACCTACAGCCAGAACGCCAAGACGTTGGAGGAGTACTACGACGCGCTCGATCAGGGCCGTCTGCCGATCGTGCGCGGCATTGCCCTTACGCGCGACGACCTGTTGCGCCGTTCGGTCATCATGTCCATCATGTGCCAAGGCCAGCTGCAATATGAATCCATCGAGTTGGGCAACCTGATCGATTTCAAGTCCTATTTCGCCCGTGAGCTCGACACCCTGCGCGAGTTCGAGGAGCAGGGCTTGGTCAAGGTAGACGACAGCGGCGTGCAGGTCACGCCGACGGGCTGGTACCTGGTGCGCGCCATTGCCATGGTGTTCGATAAGAACCTGCAGGTCGATCAGGACCGCGCGCGTTTCTCCAAGATCATTTGAACCGTTAGCCTTCCTTTATGCAGACTTCGATGGCGGTTACCGCCTTGTTCATGGGCGTGGTGGGTGGTCCCCACTGCGTGGCCATGTGCGGGGCTGCCTGTGCAGGGATCAGCAAGGCTGCGGGCGCGCGCAGCACGCAGGCTCTGCTGACCTTCCAGGTCAGCCGCATGGTCGGCTATGCGCTGTTTGGCGCTTTTGCCGCGGGATCGGTGCAGGGGTTGGCTTGGCTGGGCACCAACACCGCGGTCATCCGCCCGGTCTGGACCATGTTTCATGTCGCAGCCTTGTTGCTGGGCGCGCTGTTGATCTGGCGCGCGCGGCAGCCGGCCTGGATCGATCAGCTGGGGCAGTCGGTCTGGCGCAAGGCGCGCCCGGTGCTCAACCGCATGGGCCAGAAAGCGCCGGTGGCCCTGGGCGTGGCCTGGGCCCTCATGCCCTGCGGGCTGCTGTACTCGGCTTTGCTGGTGGCCTCGTTGTCCGCCAACGCTGTTGAAGGTGCCGCCGTCATGGCGCTGTTCTCCATCGGCACCTCGATTTCGCTGACCGCAGGCCCATGGTTGCTGCTCAGGATGCGGGGTGGGCAGTCGGGCGCCTGGGGCATTCGGCTCGCCGGCCTGGCCCTCGCGCTGACGTCCGGCTGGGCGCTGTGGATGGGCGTGACCCAACCGACCGGTTTGTGGTGTGCCTGAGCGCTGTCTAGGCACACACGGGCCGAGCGGCGCGGCCGGGCAGCGTGGCGAGCACCAAGCCCAGCAGCGCGATACCAAAGGCCACCACCTGCAGCCCGGTGAGGCGCTCGCCCAAGAACACGACACCGATCGCCGCCGCGCTGATCGGCAGCATCACGGTGAAGACGCCGGCCTGTGACGCCGGAACCCCCTTCAGGCCGGTCATCCACAACCACACCGTCCAGACGCTCGCGGCCAGACCGTAGAACAGCAGCAAGCCCCAGATCGGCAGGCTCACCGTACTGAAATCGAACTGCAGCGCCGCCCACAGGCCAAACGGCGTGACCAGCGCAAAGCCCCAGAGGTTGATGATGGCCGAAATGCGCTTGGGGCCGAGCCCGTCGGTCAGGCGCTTGCCGATCACCACGTACGAGGCTTCACACACCACGGCAGCGAACACCAGCAGGTTGCCGAGCAAGGCGCGGTTCATGCCCCAGGGTCCGGTCGCGTCCACGGCCAACTCCGTGCCCGGAGCCACCTTTTGCAGCGAAAACAGCCCGATACCCAGGGCAGCGCAGGCGATGCCAGCCGCGCTGCGCCAGCCGACGCGCTCGCGCAGGAACAGCCAGCTCAGCAGCGCCACCACCGCCGGTATCGACGACATCACCACGCCCGCCGCCACAGCGGTGGTCATGCTCACGCCAAACAGCATGCAGATCGAGAACAAGAAATTGCCGAGAAACGATTCGAGGAACAGCAGGCGGCGGGTGTGCGGCGTCAGCGGCGGTTCGTTGGCCGGCTTCTTCAACCAGCGCCACATCGCCAGCCCGCCAATCCCAAACCGCAGCCAGGCCAGCAGGAACACCGGGAACACCAGCACCAGCGGCTTGGACAGGGCCACATAGCTGCCAACCAGCGTCATGCTCAGTCCAAGCGCCAGAAAGCCCTGCCAGCGGCTCACGACATGGGCTTTCGTTCGAGGTGGAAGGCGGGCGACATGGCTGGGGATCATGCCTCAAGCGAGGAGGGCAGCGGTGCGGTTTGATGTTTGGTGGTGAGCAGACAGTTGTCGTCCCGGCGCAGGGGTTGTGAAGTGGGCGCTCGGCGATGGGTGCAGCGGGTGGGAAGCATTTCAGACGGTTCGGTCTGTGCGTTCCACATCGATAGGTGCTGCTTTCGTAATGCGAAAATGTCTCGTGCTGCAGTGCGGCAAATCTTCTCGATACAAGAATTTGATTCTTGCATTGAGAAATTTTAGATGCAAGCCGTTGATTCAATTGAACTAAATAAATGTCTTGTATAAGACATAAGAGCATTTTTAGGTCTTCTATAAGACTTAAAGTAGAGGCGTTCGCACAGCGCTTGCATGCGCCGAGCCACCCCATGTTTTTCAACCTCAAGGAGTTTCCCCATGCCCCAATCCCTCAACGAGCAACTGAGTCGCCAGCAGCAGATCGATGCGCTGGAAAAAGACTGGGCCAGCAACCCGCGCTGGAAAGGCGTCAAGCGTGGTTACTCCGCCGCCGATGTGGTGCGTCTGCGCGGCAGCATGCAGATCGAGCACACGCTGGCCAAGCGCGGTGCCGAGAAGCTGTGGGACAAGGTCAACGGGGGTTCCAAGAAGGGCTACGTGAACGCGTTTGGCGCGATCTCCGCCGGCCAGGCCATGCAGCAGGCCAAGGCAGGACTGGAAGCGGTGTACCTGTCGGGCTGGCAGGTCGCCGCCGACGGCAACACCTCTGAGACCATGTACCCCGATCAATCGCTCTACGCCTACGACTCGGTGCCAGCCATGGTGCGCCGCATCAACAACACCTTCAAGCGCGCCGACGAAATCCAGTGGGGCCGTGGCATCGAGCCGGGCAACAAGGACTTCATCGACTACTTCCTGCCCATCGTGGCTGACGCCGAAGCCGGTTTCGGTGGCGTGCTCAATGCCTTCGAGCTGATGAAAAACATGATCACGGCCGGCGCCGCCGGCGTGCACT
>JBBSDB010000313.1:0-3285 GCA_038249735.1 Burkholderiales bacterium | reverse complement strand
TGTCGTCTTCCACCACCAGCCAGGGCAGGCTTTTGGCGAGCACATCGGCACGGCGCGTGGTCATGTCGGCGGTGCTGGGCGGCGTGGTCTCAAAGGTGCCGGTGCCGTGCAGCACATGGTGGGCGTAGATGGCGGTGATGGCGTCGAGGTCGGCGTCTGTGCTGGGGCGAATCAGGGGCATGGTGGGTTTTTCAGGAAGGGTGCCCGATTGTGCGGTGCTCAGAGATGCGGATAGGGCACACGGCTATAATCGAAGGCTTTGCGGCGTTTCGCTGACCGGGTGGTCAGTCGTGTGTCTCAAGCGTTGCAATGAAACGGGTTGGTGTGGCAAGGTGCTGCGACAACCCAGCGGGGTGCCGATGTTGGCATCTCTCCACCCGAAGGATAAATCATGGTCGTCATTCGACTCTCCCGCGGCGGCTCCAAGTCCCGTCCTTTTTACAACATCGTGGTGGCTGACAAGCGCAACCGCCGCGACGGCCGTTTCATCGAGCGCATCGGGTTTTACAACCCGTTGGCACGCGGTGGTGAAGAGCCGTTGCGCGTCGCGGTGGACCGCCTGACCTACTGGACCGGCGTTGGCGCCGAGCCATCGCCCACCGTGGCACGTTTGGTCAAGCAGCACGCCGCCCAAGCCACTGTCGCCGCCTAAGGTTGCGACCAGCGAGCCCAGCCCCCCGGGACGGCTCGCGTTGTCTTCACCGTTCACATGTTCACCAGCCCATTCGCCGTGGCCCCGTTGCCCGACGATGCGATTGAGCTGGGGCGTGTGCTCGATGCCTGGGGCATCAAAGGCTGGGTCCGCATCCAGCCGCACAGCGCCGATACCCAGGCGCTGTTTGCGTCCGATACCTGGTTTCTGCAGCCGCCCGAAGCCCGCTTCGCGCGCGGCTTTGACGTATTTGCCGGTAGCGTTCGTGTGGCAGTGGTCGAGATCAAGGCGCACGGCGATGGCGTGGTCGCCCGCCTCGACGGCGTGGAGGGCCGCAACGCGGCCGAGGCGCTCAAGGGCGTGCGCATCTACCTGCCACGCAGCGCTTTCCCCGCCACGCCAGAGGGCGAACACTACTGGGTTGACCTGATCGGCCTGGCGGTATTCAACCGCGAAGGTCTGCCCATGGGCGTGGTGCGCGACCTCATGCCCACCGGCCCCCACTCCGTGCTGGTGCTGGAATCCACCGAGACGGTGGATGGCAAGGAGCAAACCATTGAGCGCATGATCCCGTTTGTGGCGGCCTATGTGGATGACGTCGACCAAAAGGCCCGACGCATCACGGTCGATTGGCAAAGTGATTACTGATCCCCCCCGCGCCTGCTGCGCGGTCACCCCCCAAGGGGGCGACGCTGGTCGTCCGGCAAAGCCGGCCCGACGGCGTCCTGGGATCGTGCGGCCTGCGGACCGCTCGAAGCCCGCCCTTGGCGAGCGCTAGTGGAGGGCGTCAACCCGTGCGCTTTGACGTCATCACCCTGTTCCCTGAGGTGTTTGAGCCATTTTTTAAAAGTGGCATCACGCGGCGGGCGTTCGAATCGGGCCAGGTGCTGGTCAAGCTCTGGAATCCGCGCGATTTTGCCGAGGGCAACTACCGGCGGGTGGACGACCGGCCGTTTGGTGGAGGCCCAGGCATGGTGATGATGGCCGAACCGCTCTGGCGCGCCCTGCAGGCGGTGCGTGCCGATCGCGCCGAGACCGCATCGGCGCAGGCGCCGGTGGTGCTGTTTTCCCCCATCGGTCAGCGGCTGCATCACAGCGGCGTGGCCGCTTGGTCGCAGAGCGCGGGCGCGGTGCTGCTGTGCGGGCGCTACGAAGGGATCGATCAGCGCTTCATCGAGGCCTGTGTGGACCAGCAGATCAGCCTGGGTGATTTTGTGCTGTCGGGCGGCGAGATCGCCGCGATCGCCATGCTCGACGCGGTGGCGCGGCTGATGCCCGGTGTGTTGAACGACGAGGGCAGTCATCAGCAAGACAGCTTCAACCCTGCGATCGATGGCCTGCTCGACAGCCCACACCACACGCGCCCCGAGGTCTGGCAGGGTCCCGAAGGTCCGGTGGCCGTGCCCGAGGTGCTGCTGGGTGGCCACCACGAGCGCATCGCGCGCTACCGGCGCGAGCAAAGCCTGTCGCTCACCGCGCAGCACCGTCCCGAGCTGCTGGAGCAGGCCCGCGCGCAACGTCTTCTGCAAGACCAGGACGAGCGTTTTTTGGCCCGCTCTAAAAAGCTATAATCCAAGGCTTTTCGATCCTCTGACCGGCCGCCACGACCGGGCCAGCCCGCTGACCACGCGCTCCCTGGAGCGCCAGACAGGACAGGGCTTTTGCCGGATTTGTGGCCTTTAGTGCAGCGCGGGCACGATCGTGAATATGGACCCCATGAACCTCATCCAGACCCTTGAGCAAGAAGAAATTGCTCGCCTGAACAAAGAGATTCCTCCGTTTGCGCCTGGCGACACAGTCATCGTCAGCGTGAACGTTGTCGAAGGCACCCGCAAGCGGCTGCAGGCCTACGAAGGTGTGGTGATCGCGCGCCGCAACCGTGGCCTGAACTCCAGCTTCATCGTGCGCAAGATCTCCAACGGCGAAGGCGTCGAGCGGACCTTCCCGCTGTACAGCCCGCGCATCGCCAAGATCGAAGTGAAACGGCGCGGTGCTGTGCGTCGTGCCAAGCTGTACTTCCTGCGCGAGCGCAGCGGCAAGTCGGCGCGTATCAGGGAAAAGCTGGGCGCTTGAGCGTGCAACTTGGACCGAACCAGTGCGTTTGACCAGCGTTCGGCTCCTGCAGAAAAGCCGCTCACCCGAGCGGCTTTTTTTCGGCTGACTGCGGTGACCGCTTCCGTGCCACCACCGCTGTTCGATCCGCGCCAAGTCCCGGTGATGCCGCCGCGCGCAGACGAATTGCGCACCTCGGTCGACCCGCAGCGCCTCACCGCGCCGGGGCTGCGCAGCCTGTTCACCGCGCTGCCCGTCTGGTCGCCTGAGCTGGTGCAGGAGCGGCGTTTCGGCAACCGCGCGCCGGCCCAGGCGGCGGTGCTGTTGCCGCTGGTGATGCACCCGCGGCCCACCTTGTTGCTGACCCAGCGCACCGTCCACCTCTCTACCCACTCGGGCCAGATCGCGCTGCCGGGCGGCAAGCTCGACGCCACCGATGCCGACGCTACCGCTGCGGCTCTGCGTGAGACCTTCGAGGAGACCGGGCTCCCACCCGAGCGCGTGGAGGTGCTCGGCGCGCTGCCGACCTACACCACCGGCACCGCCTTTCTGGTGACACCGGTGGTGGGCCTGGTGCAACC
>JBBSDB010000312.1:0-3341 GCA_038249735.1 Burkholderiales bacterium | reverse complement strand
GTCGAGCCAATCGATCCCGGCAGCAGCAGCGCAGCCACCACCGCCACCGCTGCGCCGATAACCAGCGCGGGCAAGATGTTGGCGCGCCAATGCTGGCCGGCTTGCCGCCACGCCGTGCCCAGCAGTGCCAGCCACAGCAAAGCGCCAGCCAGCAGCAGTGGCCAGATGCCCAGCGCGATTTCCCAAACAATGTTCAGCGTCAGCCAGATTTCGTACATATTTTTTTCTCCGAAGGTGGTTGCGTTGCAGGGTGCGTTCTCAGACCCGGCCCTTGAGCACCGCCATGTAAGCGGGCTTGAGCATGCGGACCTTCATCAACCAGGCGAAGAAGCTGTCTTGCAGCGGTTCGATCATGGGCAGCGATGGGGTGAGGCGTCCTTCGTAGTCGAACTCAATCAGCATGGCCGAGCCTTCGCGCGTGATCAGCGGGCAGGAGGTGTAGCCATCGAAGGCCTCATTGGCCTGGCGCCCAGCGATCACTTCCACCAGGTTGTGCGCCACCAGCGGTGCACTCTTCTTCACCGTGGCGGCGGTCTTGCCGCGCGGTGTGCCGTTGATGTCCCCGATGCCGAAGACGTTGGGGAAGCGGCGGTGTTGCAGCGTGCTCTTGTCCACTTCAAGCCAGCCACCGGCGGCAAACGGGCCTTCCTTCCAGGCCAGCTCGCTGTTCTTCACCGCATCGGGCGCGCGCGTGGGCGGCACCACGTGGATGAGGTCGTAGGGCATTTCCTGCGTTTCCCCCTCGGGCGATGAGAAGGTAGCGCGGCGGGCGCCGATGTCGATGGCCTTGAGCGCGCGCGAGAACTCGACATCGATGCCCAGCGTCTGCCAGCGCTCCAGCACGTTGTCGTTGACCACCTTGACACCGAACACATTGCCCAGCGCCGACTGAAAGCGGATCTTCGATGCGTCCAGCGTGCCGGCCTTGAACAACCTGTCGCGCAGCATGAAGCTCATCTTCAGCGGCGCACCGGCACATTTCAGCGGCGTGGCTGGCAGCGTCATCACGGCTTGGCCACCCTGGGCGGTGAAGGCCTGCATGGCCGCCCATGTGGCCTGCGCGGCTTCGGGGCTGGGGTAGACGCTGGTCAGACCTTCGCGCCCAATGGCCGCGACGTCCATGCCAGCGATTTGTGCAAAGTCCAGGTGCACGCCGGTGGCCACCACCAGGAAGTCGTACTCGATACGCTGGCCGCTCGCTGTGGTGACGGTGTTGGCGACCGGGTCGAAGCTGGCCACCATGTCCTTCACCCACTCGGTGCCGGCTGGCTGGTAGTCGGCGTTGCGGTCGCGCACCTTGTCCACGGGCCAGACGCCAGTGGCCACCAGGGTGTAGCCCGGCTGGTAGTTGTGCTCTTCCTTGCGGTCGATGATCGTGATCTTTGCGCCATCGAGCAGCTGCGACAACCGGTTGGCCACCGCGATACCGCCCAAACCGCTGCCAGCGATGACGATGCGGGCGCGGGTCTTGACCGCTGCCTTGGCCGGGCCAGGTGTTGTGGCACCCGCCACCAAGGGGGCTGCTGCCATGGCCTGCAGCCAGCGCCTGCGAGCCGGGTCGATTGGTGGAAAGGCGGTGGGTTTTTTCATGTTTGTCTCCAGGTGCTTATGGTTGCCGAAGGGAATGGCGGTCATCGCCTCGTGGCGGTTTTAGGCTTTGTCTTCGCCGATCAGCAGGCGCGTTGCGGCTGTGTAGTGGTGTGGCGGAATCTCCAGATTCGTCGGTGCGGGTTTGTTCTTGTAGACCCGCCCGGCACCGTCGAAGGTGGAGCCGTGGCAGGGGCAAAAGAAGCCACCGGGCCAGTCTGCTGGCAGGCTGGGGTTGTTGCCGTCTTTCGGCGCGGCGTTGGGTGAACACCCCAGGTGGGTGCAGATGCCGATGGCGACGAAATACTCGGGCTGTATCGCGCGCTCGGTGTTGGCGGCGTAGGCTGGCTGCTGCTGTTTGAGCGACAGTGGATCAGCCAGATCGGCGTCGTGACCTTGCAGCGCGGCCAGCATCTCGGGCGTGCGGCGCACCACCCACACAGGCTGGCCTCGCCACTCCACGGTCTTCATGTCGCCGGGCGCCAGGTTGGAGACGTCCACCTCCACCGGTCCACCGGCGGCCCTGGCCTTTTCGCTGGGTGCCAGCGTCGAGACAAAGGGAACGGCAGTGGACACAGCGGCAACACCGCCCACTGCGGCGGTGGCCAGCAGCCAGACGCGGCGCTCAGGATCGCCAAGGGCAGGGTGCTGGGGGTGAGTCAGATGGGTATTCATGGGTAACTCCTTGGGTTTTGTGGTGGGGTGCTTCAGGTTTTGAGTACCCAGCGCAGCACCATCGCCACAGCCAGCAGCGCAGCGATGCTGGCGGCCCAGATGCCGACCATCCAGAGCAGGCGATTCCAAAGGGGTGGCAGTGGCTCGTCAGCGCGCGCAGCGGTGATGGCTGGCCAGCGAAACAGCGGGGTTTTCATGCGTGGTACCCGTCTGCGCTGACCTTGCCGCGAAACACCCAGTACGACCAGGCGGTGTAGCCCAGGATCATCGGCAGCACGATGGCTGTGCCCCAGAGCATGAAGACCTGGCTGCTGCGGTCGGTGGCTGCATCCCAGATGGTGACGGCGCCCGGTACGACGTCGGGGAACACGCTGATGCCCAGGCCGATGAAACAGAGCAGGAAGATACCTAGCGTGAGCAGGAAAGGCGCGATTTCGCGGCCTGCCTTGAGGCTGCGCACGAAGGCCACGCTGGCCAGCGCCACCAAGATGGGCACGGGGGCCACCCACAAAATGTTGGGCCAGTGCAGCCAGTTGCCGAAGTAGTTGGCGCTCAGAAACAGCGTGGCGAGGCTGACCGCGACGATGGCGGCCAGGCTGGCGCCACCCAGCCACCATGCCATGGCCCGGGCCTTACGCTGCAGCGTGCCTTCGGCCTTCATCACCAGCCAGGTGGAACCCAGCAACGCATAGGCCACGACCACGCTCAAGCCCGTGAGCAGCGAAAAAGGCGTGAGCCAGTCCCACCAGCCGCCGGCGTAAGCCCGCTCGCTGATGTGCACGCCTTGCAGCAGCGCCCCCAGGATGACGCCTTGGGAGAACGCTGCCAGCAGCGAGCCCCCAGTGAACGCCAGGTCCCAGAAAGCGCGGTGCGCAGGATCGCGCCAGCGGAACTCGAACGCCACGCCCCGAAACACCAGGGCCAGCAGCATCGCAATGATGGGCGCGTACAGCGCCGACAGGATCAGGCCGTAGGCCAGCGGAAAGGCCGCCAGCAGACCGCCGCCACCCATCACCAGCCAGGTTTCGTTGCCATCCCACACCGGCGCGATGCTGTTCATTGCGGTGTCGCGATCGTGG
>JBBSDB010000311.1:0-3354 GCA_038249735.1 Burkholderiales bacterium | reverse complement strand
ATGTTCACTTACGACCCCGGCTTTTTGTCGACCTCAGCTTGCCAGTCCTCCATCACCTACATCGACGGCGACAAGGGTGAGCTGCTGTACCGTGGCTACCCGATCGAGCAGCTGGCCACCCAGTGCGATTACCTGGAAACCTGCTACCTGCTGCTCAATGGGGAACTGCCCAACGAGTCGGAGCGCAAAGCCTTCCATTCGATGGTCACCAACCACACGATGGTGAACGAGCAGATGCAGTTCTTCCTGCGCGGCTTCCGCCGCGATGCGCACCCGATGGCCATCCTGACCGGCCTGGTGGGCGGTATGTCGGCCTTCTATCACGACAGCACCGACATCAACAACCCGAAGCACCGCGAGATCGCGGCGATCCGATTGATCGCGAAAATGCCGACGCTGGTAGCCCTTTCGTACAAGTACAAGGTGGGCCAGCCCTACATGTACCCGCGCAATGAGCTGTCTTACGCTGGCAATTTCATGCGCATGATGTTCGGCACGCCATGTGAAGACTATGTGGTCAACCCCGTGATTGAGCGCGCGCTCGACCGCATTTTTATTCTGCATGCCGACCACGAGCAAAACGCGTCCACCTCCACGGTGCGCTTGTGCGCCTCGTCCGGCACCAACCCGTTTGCCGCCATCGCCGCAGGTGTGGCCTGCTTGTGGGGCCCCGCCCACGGCGGCGCCAACGAAGCCTGCCTGAACATGCTCGAAGACATCCAGGCCCAGGGCGGTGTCGCCAAGGTGGGCGAGTTCATGGAGAAGGTCAAGGACAAGAATTCCGGCGTCAAGCTCATGGGTTTTGGCCACCGCGTTTATAAAAACTACGATCCCCGCGCCAAGCTCATGCAGGAAACCTGCAACGAAGTGCTGGCCGAGCTCGGCCTGGAAAATGATCCGCTGTTCAAGCTGGCCAAGGCCCTGGAAAAGATTGCTCTGGAAGACGACTACTTCGTCTCGCGCAAGCTCTACCCCAACGTCGATTTCTACTCCGGCATCGTGCAGCGCGCGATCGGCATTCCGGTGAACCTGTTCACCGGCGTGTTTGCCCTGGCGCGCACAGTGGGCTGGATCGCCCAACTCAACGAGATGATCGGCGACCCGGAATACAAGATCGGCCGCCCGCGCCAGCTGTTCACCGGCTCGCCCCGCCGCGACATCCCCGCTGCCCGCTGAGCTGCAGTGCCCCCACCCAGTCGGGCTGGGCTGCGCTGCCACGGAATCGCCTGCCCCGCACCATGCGGATTGGGCGATTTTTCATTGTGGCTGGCCTCATTGACGCAGTCGGCACAGACACCAACACCGAGGCGCCATTGCCATAAAATCGAGCTTTTGCTCACCGAACAGCCGAGGCACACGCCACATGGGACGCACCCTTTACGACAAGATCTGGGACGAGCATGTCGTTCACACCGAAGAAGATGGCACCTCGGTCCTCTACATCGACCGACATCTGGTGCACGAAGTCACCAGCCCACAGGCCTTTGAAGGTTTGCGCCAGGCAGGCCGCAAGGTCTGGCGGGTGAGCTCCATCGTCGCCACCGCCGACCACAACACACCCACCACTGGCTGGGAACGCGGTTACGACGGCATCACCGACCCGATCAGCAAAGAGCAGATCGTCACGCTCGACAACAATATCGCAGAATTCGGCGCGGCTGCCTTCTTCCCCTTCCTGTCCAAGCGCCAAGGCATCGTGCATGTGATCGGGCCGGAAAACGGCGCCACCCTGCCTGGCATGACGGTGGTTTGCGGCGATTCCCACACGTCCACCCACGGCGCGTTCGGCGCACTGGCCCACGGCATCGGCACCAGCGAGGTCGAGCATGTGATGGCCACGCAGACCCTGCTGGCCAAGAAGGCCAAGAACATGCTGATCAAGGTCGATGGCCAACTCGCCAAAGGCGTGACCGCCAAAGACATCGTGCTGGCCATCATCGGCAAGATTGGGACGGCTGGTGGCACCGGCTACACCATCGAATTCGGCGGCAGCGCGATCCGTGCGCTCAGCATCGAAGGCCGCATGACCGTGTGCAACATGGCGATTGAAGGCGGCGCGCGCGCTGGCCTGGTGGCGGTGGACGACAAGACCATCGACTATGTCAAGGGCCGCCCACTGTCGCCGAAGGGAGTGGAATGGGACCAGGCGGTTGCCTACTGGAAAACCCTGCAAACGGACGCAGACGCGACGTTTGACGCGGTGGTGGAACTCGACGCGACCCAGATCCTGCCGCAGGTCACCTGGGGCACCTCGCCCGAGATGGTGCTTGGGGTGGACGGGCGTGTGCCCGATCCCGAGAAAGAAAAAGACCCGAACAAACGGGGTGCCATCGAACGCGCGCTGACCTACATGGCGCTGGAACCCGGCAAGCCGCTGAACGACATTTTTGTCGACAAGGTGTTCATCGGTTCCTGCACCAACAGCCGCATCGAAGACATGCGCGAGGCGGCGGCGCTGGTGAAGAAGCTCGGTCAGAAAGTGGCCAAGAACGTGAGGTTGGCGATGGTCGTGCCCGGTTCCAGCGCCATGTAGGTCAGTGCGCGCTCGATGGCGCCGCGCTTGTTCGGGTCTTTTTCTTTCTCGGGATCGGGCACACGCCCGTCCACACCGAGCACCATTTCGGGCGAGGTGCCCCAGGTGACCTGCGGCACGATCTGGGTTGCATCGAGTTCCACCATCGCATCGAACTTCGCGTCGGCGTCGGTTTGCAGGGTTTTCCAGTAGGCAACCGCCTGGTCCCATTCCGCCCCTTTGGGCGACAGTGGGCGGCCCTTGACGTAGTCGATGGTCTTGTCGTCCACCGCCACCAGGCCAGCGCGCGCGCCGCCTTCGATGGCCATGTTGCACACGGTCATGCGGCCTTCGATGCTGAGGGCGCGGATGGCGCTGCCGCCGAACTCGATGGTGTAGCCGGTGCCGCCTGCCGTGCCGATGCGGCCGATGATGGCGAGCACGATGTCTTTGGCGGTGACGCCTTTGGCGAGTTGACCATCGACCTTGATCAGCATGTTCTTGGCCTTCTTGGCCAGCAGGGTCTGCGTGGCCATCACGTGCTCCACCTCGCTGGTGCCGATGCCGTGGGCCAGTGCGCCGAAGGCGCCGTGGGTGGAGGTGTGCGAATCGCCGCAAACCACCGTCATGCCGGGCAGGATGGCGCCGTTTTCCGGGCCGATCACATGCACGATGCCTTGGCGTTTGGACAGGAAGGGGAAGAAGGCGGCTGCGCCAAATTCGGCGATGTTGTTGTCGAGCGTGACGATCTGCTCTTTACTGATCGGGTCGGTGATGCCGTCGTAACCGTGCTCCCAGCCGGTGGTGGGTGTGTTGTGGTCGGCGGTGGCGACGATGGAGCT
>JBBSDB010000310.1:0-3359 GCA_038249735.1 Burkholderiales bacterium | reverse complement strand
CTGAACGGCACCAATGTGAATGAGCTCACCAGCCAGCGCCTGACCGACATGGGCAACGGGCCGGTGTTTTACGACTGCTTGGTGGAGGTTGAATGACCCCCCCTGCGCCGCTTCGCGTCTTCCCCCCCTGCTGGGGGGACCACGCCTGTGGCCCGGCAAAGCCGGTTCCACGGCGCGCGCTGGGTGGGATCCTCGCTTTGGCGAAGCCGGTTCCACAGCGTGTTTTGGGTGTGGTTTTGGCTGCCACACTGCTCACTGGCTGCGCCGGCCCGACCACGGGTGTCGGCTACTACTGGCAATCCGCCACCGGCCACCTCAGTGTGATGCGCGCCGCGCGCCCGGTCGACGACTGGCTGCAAGACGCGCAAACCCCCGCCGCCCTCAAGACGCGCCTGGCCACCGCGCAACGCATTCGCGCCTTCGCTGTGAGCGATCTCGCGCTGCCCGACAACGCCAGCTACCACCGCTACGCCGACCTTGGGCGCCGTGCGGTGGTTTACAACGTGGTGGCCGCACCCGCGCTCTCGCTCACGCTGAACACCTGGTGTTTTCCGGTGGTCGGCTGTGTCGGTTACCGAGGCTATTTCGATGAGGCCAATGCCCGCGCCTTTGCTGCCAGCCTGCCGCCCGAGCTGGAGGTCGCGGTCTACCCGGTGCCTGCTTATTCCACCCTGGGCTGGACCAACTGGCTCGGCGGCGACCCGCTGCTCAGCACCTTCATCGGCTACCCCGAAGGCGAGTTGGCGCGACTGATCTTCCACGAGCTGGCGCACCAGGTGCTGTTCGTGAGAGACGACACCACCTTCAACGAATCCTTTGCCACTGCGGTCGAGCGCCTGGGCGGCGAGCGCTGGCTGAACGAGCAGGCCAGCGAAACAGCGCGCGCCGAATACGCGGTGTTCAACACACGGCGCCAGCAATTTCGCGCCCTCACCCGATCGACTCGCAGCGTCTTGCAAGCCCTCTACACCGCCGATGCCGTAAGCGATGCCGACAAGCTGCGCCGCAAGGCCGAAGTGATGGAAACTTTTCACCTTGAGTACACCGAACTCAAGCGCGGCTGGGGCGGCTTTCGGGGCTACGACGCCTGGGTCGCCCAGGCCAACAACGCCACTTTCGGCGCCCAGGCCGCTTACGACGATCTGGTGCCCGGCTTCACCGCCCTGTTTCCGCGGGAGGGCGCCGACTTCGCTCGGTTTTATGATGCGGTGCGCGCGCTGGCAAAACAACCGCGCGAAACACGCCGCGCAGTTCTCGCCGAACTAGGCAGCGCCACCCGCCTTGCAGATCAGGCGCCGACCACCTCGACGCCCCTGCGCTGAACCAACCCAGACAACACGCTCCATGGCCGATATTCACATCCAGCGCAAACACCAACTCGGCTTGGCGGGCGCGCGCAAAGTCGCCTGGCAATGGGCCGAACAAGCCGAAAGCGACTTCGGCATGGCGTGCACCTACGAAGAAGGCACCGAGCGCGACCAGGTGGGTTTTAGCCGCAGCGGCGTCAGCGGCACGCTGCTGGTGAGCGCCGACCACTTCGAGCTCAATGCCAAGCTGGGCTTTTTGCTGGGTGCTTTTCGCGAGCGCATCGAAAGCGAGATCGTGAAAAATCTCGACCAACTGCTGGCTGTGAAGAAACCTGTCAGCCGCAAGAAAAAAGTCTGAAGGCCCAAAGAAAACGGGCCAACAACAGCCCGCTTTTCACTTCCCCAACCGCTCAGCTCAGCTCAGCAATCAAGTCGATGTACTGCTGCATCGCCTCATCGTTCGAGCTGCCTTTGCACTGGTTCCAGGCGTCCCACTTCGCGCGGCCCACCATGTCGGCAAAGCCAGGCTTTTTCTCGGTGTTGTCGCCGCTGGTGGCCTGTTTGTACAGGCCATAAATCTTCAGCAGCGTGGCGTTGTCGGGGCGCTCGCTCAGGTTCTTTGAGCTGGCCACGGCGGCATCGAATCGGGTTTGCAGATCGGACATGCGGAACTCCTTCAGTGGGGGATAAAACAGCGCCCTCTCAGGGCTGGCCCGGTATCTTACGGTCTGGCCTGACGGCACAATAGATTGCGGCCCCCAACAACAAGTCCCGCCCTGAACGCATCTGCATCGGATGCCACAGCAGCGGGCCACAGGAGACACCATGGTCCAGCGCATTGCCCCTGCCGACGCCGCGCCGTTGGCACACCCGCGGCCCGCCGCCCGCCCGCGCCGACGAACACCGGCCACCTTGCAACCACCGGCACCCCGCCCCGCCAACACGCCCACACTGGCCAGCGCGCTTGGGCTGGAGGGCGAGCGCATGAGCAAGGTCGACACCGCCTGGCTGCGCATGGACTCCGACGCCAACCTCATGATGATCCTGGGGGTGTGGGTGCTGCGGCCTGGCATCTCGCTGGTGGCCCTGCGCGAGCGGGTGAGCGAGCGCTTGCTGCCCTACCGGCGCTTTGTGCAGACCGCGTGCCAAGACGTCACGGGCGCCCACTGGCTTGACGACCCCGATTTCGATCTTGCGCGCCATGTGGCGAGCCGCGCCTTGCAACCCTTGCAGGGGCAGACCGCGCAGTCAACGTTGCAGGCGCGCATCGCCGACCTCGCCCTGCAGCCGCTGGACCACGCGCACCCGCTCTGGTGCTTCGAGCTGGTGGAAGAATTTGAGGGCGGCTCGGCGCTGATCGCGCGCATCCACCAGTGCATCGCCGACGGCATCGCGCTGATCAGCGTCATGATGAGCCTGGTGGATGGCGGCCACCTGCCGCCCAAGCGCAAGCGCCGCACCACGCGCGACGGCCTCGACGGCGCCGAAGACTGGGTCGCCGACACCCTGATCCGGCCTCTGGGCGACCTCACGGCGCGCGCACTGGAGGTGGCCGGCGGCGGTGCCGCCAAATCGGTTTCCCTGATGGCCTCGCCGCAACAAGGCCTGAGCGACACCCTGGAGCAAGCGATGCACCTGGCCCGCCTGGGTGGCCAGCTCGCCAGCGACCTCGCGGCGCTTGCGCTCATGCCCGACGACTCGCCGACCCGCCTGAAAGGCCAGCCCGGCAAGGCCAAACGCGTGGCCTGGTGCGAGCCGCTGCCGCTGGCCGATGTGAAGGCGATCGGCAAAGCCCTGAACTGCTCGATCAACGACGTGCTGCTGAGCTGCGTGGCCGGTGCCATCGGCTCATATCTTCGGTCTCAGGGCGACGACACCAGCGGTCAGGAAATCCGCGCCATGGTACCGATCAACCTGCGACCGATGGAAGACGCCTGGAAGCTGGGCAACCGTTTCGGCCTGGTGCCGCTGGTGCTGCCGATCGGCCTGGACAACCCGATTGAGCGCGTGTTTGCGGTGCGCTCGCGCATGAACGCGCTCAAGGGCAGCCTG
>JBBSDB010000309.1:0-3359 GCA_038249735.1 Burkholderiales bacterium | reverse complement strand
GGCACGCGATCTGCCGCAAGACGGCACTGCCACCACCCTGGCCGACATCAAGGGCTGGCGCGTCAATGTGGGCACGCCCGGCAGCGGCGTGCCGCGCCTGTTTTCGACCCTGCTCGACGTGAACCGGGTGGAGAAAAGCGAGATGCGACTGAGCGAGCTGTCGCAGACGCCCGCCACGGTCGCGTTTCTCGACGGCGAGCTCGATGCATTGGTGTTCGCCTCGGCGCCCGAGTCGCTGATGGTGCAGATGTTGCTGCAGTCGCCCGGCATCAAGCTGCTGGACTTCGCGCAAAGCGAAGCTTATTCGCGACGCTTCGGCTACCTCACCCCGGTGGTCATGCCGCAGGGCGTGGTGGACCTGGCGAAGAACATACCCGAGCGCGACATGCGGCTGGTCGCCTCCACCACCAGCCTGCTGGCCAGCGCCAAGACCCACCCCGCGATCCTGCAGCTGTTCGCGCAGACGGCGACCAGCCTGCATGGCGGCTCCAGCTGGTTCAGCCGGGCCGGCGAATACCCGAGCCTGGAACACAGCGAGGTGCCGCTGTCCTCCGAAGCCGTGCGCGCGATCCGCAATGGCCCGCCGTTTTTGCAGCGCTACCTGCCGTTCTGGCAAGCCAATCTGGTCGAGCGCATGTGGCTGGTGATGGGCCTGATCATCGCGTTGGCGCTGCCGCTCTCGCGCATCGTGCCGCCGCTCTACACCTTCCGCATCCGCTCGCGGGTGTTCCGCTGGTACGCCGAACTGCGCGACATCGAGCAGCGTCACGAAACCGACGGTTTGGGCTCGATACCCGAGCTGCTGGAGCAGCTCGATGCGATGGAGAACAAGGTGGAAAAGGTGGTGGTGCCGCTGTCGTACACCGACGAGCTGTACGCGCTGCGAAGCAACATCGGCCTGGTACGCAAGAAGCTGCTGCGCAAGCGTTAGAAGTTCGCTACCCAAGGCTTGCAATCGAATCTGCGCTGCATCTCGTTACCCCTCTTACGGTGCTCACCAGAATGTAAGCCCCATGGCAACTAGCATGGGCGCTCCACTTTTTGAAGGAGCTGACATGGCACTGCACTTTGGCAAACGCGACCCGGAACCCACCAAACCGCTTGGCAGTGGCCTGAATACGCAGCGTTACGGCGCGGCCGCCAGCAGCCCCATGGCCGCGCAGACCCAGGCACCTGCCCACACCACAGCGCCGGTGACCGAGGAGGCCGCGCCGGTGACGAACACCGCCACGGCGGACAGTGCCATGCCCGAAGGCGGCAGCAAGCTCACCGTGGGTCCCAACATCAAGCTCAAGGGCGTGGAGATCACCGACTGCGACACGCTCGTGGTCGAAGGTTTTGTGGAAGCCACGATGGACTCGCGGGTGATCCAGATCGCCAGCCAGGGTGCGTTCAAGGGCTCGGCCGAGATCGATATCGCCGAGATTCGCGGCGTGTTCGACGGCAACCTCACCGTGCGCCAGAAGCTGGTGATTTACGCCAGCGGCAAGGTCACCGGCAAGATCCGCTACGGCAAAGTGGTGATCGAAGAAGGCGGCCAGCTATCGGGCGACATCGAGTGCACGGTGGCGTCGGGCGCCAGCGCGGCATCCACCGCCCGCATCAGCAACAGCGGCAAGCCCGCCATGTCGCTGGCCGCCTGATGCTTTTCTGAAGCGCCAGCACCGCGGCCCTCGCGCTCAGGTCGCAGCGCTGGTGGGCGGGCAAGTTGCCCGCCCTGTGCCGCCCCGTTATCCTCGGTACATGTACGCCGGTTTCTTCGGGCTCAAGCACGCTCCTTTTTCCATTGCGCCCGATCCGCGCTATCTCTACATGAGCGAGCGCCATAGGGAGGCCCTGGCGCACCTGCTTTATGGCATCGAAGGCGGTGGCGGTTTTGTCTTGCTCAGCGGCGAGATCGGCGCCGGCAAGACCACCATCTGCCGCTGCTTTCTGGAGCAGATCCCGACCCATTGCCGGGTCGCCTACATCTTCAACCCCAAGCTCACGGTTGGCGATCTGCTGCGCACGATCTGCCGCGAGTTCCACGTGGAGGTGCGGCACGAAGGCATTGGCCCGGCGACCATCAAGGACTACCTCGACCCGCTCAACGAGTACCTGCTGCGCAGCCACGCGGCTGGCCAGCACAACATTCTCATCATCGACGAGGCACAAAACCTCACCCCCCATGTGCTGGAGCAGCTGCGCCTACTCACCAACCTGGAAACGACTGAGCGCAAGCTGCTGCAGATCATTTTGATCGGCCAGCCCGAGCTGCGCGACATGGTGGCCCAGCCCGAGCTGGAGCAGCTGGCGCAGCGGGTGATCGCGCGCTTTCACCTGGGCGCACTCAGCGAGGCCGAGACCCGGCAATACATCGCGCACCGCATGGCGGTGGCCGGGCTGAAGGGGCCGCTGCCGTTCTCCGACCGGGCGCTCTCGCGCATCCACGCACTCACCGGCGGGGTGCCACGGCGCATCAACCTGCTGTGCGACCGCACGCTGCTGGGCGCTTACGCCAGCGGCCAGCCCAAGGTGCCGCGCGCGGTGGTGGACAAAGCCGCGGGCGAGGTGTTCGAACCCACCCGCGCCGCGCCCGCTTCGGCGGAAATGCGCTCGAAACGGCACCGCATGGCCACGCTGGGGCTGGGCGCTTTGGGCGGCGCCCTGGCCGCTGCGCTGCTGTTTGGTGTCTGGACGTTGGTGCAGCCGCGCGCCCCGGCGGCCAGCAGCACGGCCGCAGGCGCAACGGCACCTGCCACGGCACCAATATCAGGGCCAGGAGCCAGCCAGACGCCTGCCGCATTGCCCGCGCCGGCTACCACCCCGCCAGCCAGCGCAGCCGCTGCCAGCCTGCCCAGCGCCGCGAACGCACCACTTTCTGAGCCGCCGCCCACTGAAACCCCACCCCAAATCGGCCCACCCGCGTTCTCCGACCTGCTGCAGTCGGAGAACGCTGCGCTGCGCGAACTCGGGCCCCTCTGGGGTCAGGCCTTGCCCGACGCCGACCCCTGCGCGCGCGCCGAGCGCGAGCAACTGCAGTGCTTTCGCATCGGCCGCATGACGCTCAACGGCCTGCGCCAGATCGATCGCCCTGCCGCGCTCACGCTGCGCTTACCCGGCCGGGATCGCGGCTGGGCGCTGCTGACCGCGATGACGAGCGACACCGCCACCCTGCAGGTGGGCAATCAGCGCTGGCTGATGCCGCTCACCGCCCTGGCCGACATCTGGCGCGGCGAATACACCACCCTGTGGCGGCTGCCACCGGGCCAGCAAGGCCGACTGGGCAACGGCAACAGCGGGCCGGCCGCCGTCTGGGCCACACAGCAGCTGGAGCTGTTGCAGGAGCGCGGCGACCTGCCCGCCAGCGCGATCCGCTT
>JBBSDB010000308.1:0-3380 GCA_038249735.1 Burkholderiales bacterium | reverse complement strand
CCGAACACGGTGGATTGGTCCATGTCGCCTTGTTTGAGGCGCACACACTGGCCGTCTTTGAGGTCAATGGCAGGGATCAGCAGCATGGTGGTTGGAGGGGTCAAGGTTGCCAGGACAAAAAGTTGCGGTAAAGCGCCAGGCCCTGGTCGGCGCTTTTCTCGGGGTGAAACTGGGTGGCAAAAATGTTGTCGCGAGCCACCGCTGCTGCAAAGCGGCAGCCGTAGTCGGCCTCGCCCACACAATGCAGCGGGTCAGCTGGCTGGGCGTAGTAACTGTGCACGAAATAGAAATAGGCGCCATCCTCGATACCGGCCCACAGCGCGTGAGCGGGCCCTCGGCCGAGATCGTGAAAGACCTGATTCCAGCCCATCTGGGGCACCTTGAACCGGCTGCCATCCGCCTGCAGCTGGCCTTCCAGCCGAAAACGCAACACCTCGCCCGGGATCAGCCCCAGGCCAGCAGTGTCGCCCTCCTCGCTGCGGTCCAGCAACATCTGCATGCCCACGCAGACGCCGAACAGCGGCTTGATGGCAATGGCATGTTGCACGGCATCCAGCAAGCCCGAGGCAGCCAGCCCGCGGGTGCAATCGGCCATGTGGCCCTGACCCGGCAACACGACGCGCTCGGCGTCGAACACCGCCTGGGGGTCGGACGTGACAACCACCTCCAGCCCGCTGCCGGCGGCCACATGGGCCACCGCCTGCGACACCGAGCGCAGATTGCCACTGCCGTAGTCGACCACGGCCACTGTCTTGCGTGTCATGGGTGACAGAGGTTGGGGTTACAAGGACCCTTTGGTCGACGGGATGGTATCGCCCATGCGCGCATCGCGCTCCAGCGCCATGCGCAGCGCCCGGGCGAACGCCTTGAACACTGTCTCGGCCTGGTGGTGGGCGTTTTCGCCGTGCAGATTGTCGATGTGCAAGGTGACGCCAGCGTGGTTCACGAACCCCTGAAAAAACTCGAATGCAAGCTGGGTGTCGAAGCCGCCCACCATCCCGCTTTTGAACGGCACGCGCATGTGCAGACCGGGACGCCCCGAAAAGTCGATCACCACACGCGACAGCGCCTCGTCCAGCGGCACATAGGCATGGCCGTAGCGGCGGATGCCTTTTTTGTCGCCCACCGCCTGGGCAAATGCCTGGCCGAGCGTGATGCCCACGTCTTCCACGGTGTGGTGACCGTCAATGTGCAGATCGCCCGCGGCCTGAATGTCGAGGTCGATCAGCCCGTGGCGGGCGATTTGGTCAAGCATGTGATCAAAGAAACCGATGCCGGTGGACAGGCTGGCAGTGCCGCTGCCGTCAAGGTTGATGCGCACCGCGATTTTCGTTTCTGCGGTGTCGCGCCGCACGTTGGCTACTCGGTCGCTAAAGCTGGGGAATGGAGTGGTCATAAACATTCGGGCAAGGCGCTGATCAGCAGGGCGTTCTCAATCGGGGTGCCGACCGTGAGGCGCAGACATTGACCCAGCAATGGGTGCATTTTAGAAACATTCTTCACCAAAAGGCCGCGCGCCTTGAGGGCGTCGAAGCACCGTTGTGCATCGGGCACGCGGGCCAGCACCATGTTCGCGTTGCTGGGGAACGGGGTCACGCCGGGCATCTTGCCCAATGCGTTTATCAGGACCGCGCGTTCCTCACAGATTTGCGCCGCCTGCGCTGCAAACACCTCGGCATGCTCCAGCGCGAAGAGAGCGCACTCGGCATTGAGCACACTCACGTTGTACGGCGGGCGCAGCTTGTCCACCTCGTGTACCAGCGCGGCGGGGCCAAGCAGGTAGCCCAGGCGCACGCCAGCAAGGCCGAACTTGGAGAGCGTGCGCATCAGCAGCACGTTGGCGTTGGCTGCGGGGTGCTTGCGCATCTCGGCGAGCCAGCTGCTGCTGGAGAACGGCTGGTACGCCTCGTCCATCACCACCAGGCCGCCGAATCCGGCGGCCTCAGCGATGAGCCGCCGGATCGCGCCCGCGTCCCAGAGGTTGGCGGTGGGGTTGTTCGGATAGGCGATGTAGGTGACGGCGGGCTGGTGCTCGCGCATCGCAGTCAGCATGGCGGGCTCGTCGAGTTCGAAATCGGTGGTGAGTGGCACGCCATGGAACGCCAAACCTTGCAATTGCGCGCTCATGGCGTACATGACAAAGCCCGGCAGCGGCGACAGGATGGACGCTGGTTTCCCCTGGCTCGCTTCGCTGGTCGGCGTGTCACAAGCCATGGCCAGCAACGCGATCAGCTCGTCAGAGCCATTGCCCAGCATAAGCGCGTATCCCGCAGGCAAATCGACATATGCTGCTAGGGCCTGCTTGAGGTCTTCCACCCGCGCACCGGGGTAGCGGTTGACCGCCACCGCGCCAAGACGCTCGCCCAGCGCCCGCTGCAACTCGGGCGGCAGCGCATACGGGTTCTCCATCGCGTCGAGCTTGACCATGCCCGACGCATCCTGAATGGCGTAGGCGTGCATGGACAGGATGTCCTGCCGGATGAAGCGCAAGGGAGAGGGGTTGATGCTGACGTTGCTCATGTCGGAACTCGCATCGGGGGCACGTCTTTCAGTCGCAGTTCGGCCGCGCGCGCATGCGCTTGCAGCCCTTCGCCGTAGGCCAGCTCGGCCGCGATCAGCCCAAGGCTTTGCGCGCCTTGCTGGCTAACCTCGATCAGGCTGCTGCGCTTCTGGAAGTCGTACACCCCCAACGGGGAGGAAAAGCGCGCGGTGCCGCTGGTGGGCAGCACGTGGTTGGGGCCGGCGCAGTAGTCGCCCAGACTCTCGCTGGTGTAAGCACCCAGGAAAATGGCGCCGGCGTGTTTCAGCAGTGGCTCCCAGCGGTGCGGCTCGGCGCTGGAGACCTCCAGGTGCTCGGGCGCGATGCGGTTGCTGATGGCGCAGGCCTCTTCCATGCTGCGCGTGTGGATCAGCGCGCCGCGGTCGTTCAGGCTCTTGGCGATGATGGCCGCGCGCGGTAGGGTGGGCAACAGGCGATCGATCTCGCGCTGCACCGCGTCGATGTAGGCCGCGTCGGGACAGAGCAGGATGCTTTGCGCCAGCTCGTCGTGTTCGGCCTGGCTGAACAGGTCCATCGCCACCCACTCAGCGGGCGTGCTGCCGTCGGCAAGCACCAGGATTTCGCTCGGGCCGGCAATCATGTCGATGCCGACGGTACCAAAAACACGCTTCTTGGCACTGGCCACATAGGCGTTGCCAGGGCCGGTGATCTTGTCAACCTTGGGCACGGTCGCGGTGCCATAGGCCAATGCCGCCACAGCCTGGGCACCGCCGATGGTGAAGGCGCGCGTGACACCCGCCACATAAGCGGCCGCCAACACCAGCTCGTTGCGCTCGCCCCGTGCCGACATGGCCGCACCACTGCCACCAGTGGCCACGCT
>JBBSDB010000307.1:0-3384 GCA_038249735.1 Burkholderiales bacterium | reverse complement strand
TTGCCATCGACCTTGCCGCGCACGCCGATGCTCGACTCGGAATCGAAGTCTTGCGGCTTCGACAGCTTGAAATCCCGATCTTTCGCCGCCGCAACGATGGCCGCGGCCAACGGGTGTTCGCTGCCCTGATCCAGGCTGGCCGCCAAGCGCAGCACCTCCTGTTCGTCGAACCCCTCAGCCGGCACGGCGCGCTCGAAGGTCGGCCGCCCTTCGGTCAGCGTGCCGGTTTTGTCGACGATCCGGGTGTCGACCTTGCGCAGGTTTTCGATCGCCGCAGCGTCGCGGAACAACACGCCGTTGGAGGCCCCCTTGCCGGTGGCGACCATGATCGACATCGGTGTGGCCAGGCCCAGGGCGCAGGGGCAGGCAATGATCAGCACCGACACCGCATTGATCAGCCCGAAGGCCCAGCTCGATTCGGTCGCGGAGTTGGGGCCGAAGACGCCCCAGGCGAAAAAGGTCAGCAGTGAGACCGACACCACCGTGACCACAAAGTAGCCCGCCACCACATCGGCCATGCGCTGCATGGGCGCGCGCGAGCGCTGAGCCTGCGCGACCATCTGCACGATCTGCGAGAGCACCGTGGCCGAGCCCACGTGTTCAGACTGCATCACCAGCGCACCGCTGGTGTTCATCGTGGCGCCGATGACTTTGTCGCCCGCGCGCTTGGTCACCGGCAGCGGCTCACCGGTCAGCATCGATTCATCGAGCGCGCTGCTGCCCTCGACCACGACGCCATCCACCGGCACCTTTTCGCCTGGGCGCACGCGCAACCGATCGCCTTCGTGCACCTCTGACAGCGGCACATCCTCTTCGCTGCCGTCATCGTTGATGCGGCGCGCTGTTTTCGGTGCCAGGCCGAGCAGCGACTTGATCGCAGCCGACGTCTGCGAGCGCGCTTTCAGTTCCAGGATCTGGCCAAACAAGGTGAGCGAGATGATCGCGGCGGCGGCCTCGAAGTACACCGCCACGCGGCCATCGACAACAACGGCCGCCGGGAAGATCTGCGGCGCCACCGTGGCCACCACGCTGTAAACAAAGGCGACGCCGGTGCCCAGGCCGATCAGCGTCCACATGTTGGGGCTGCGGTTGATCACCGACTGCACGCCGCGCTTGTAGAAAGGCCAGCCAGCCCAGAGCGCGACCGGCAGCGTCAGCGCAAACTCGATCCAGTTCTGGTCCACGCTGCCAAAAGCGCCATCGAGCCAGCGGGTTCCGTGACCCACCATCGCCAGGGTGACCACCACCACGGTCAAGGGCAAGGTCCACCAGAAGCGGCGTTTGAAATCGACGAGTTCGGGGTTTTCGCCATCCTCCAGCGCCGGCATCTCGGGCTCCAGCGCCATGCCGCACTTGGGGCAGTCGCCCGGTTGGTCCTGGCGGATCTCCGGATGCATGGGGCAGGTGTAGATCGCGCCCGGCGTGGCGACCTCGGACGACGATGGCGCCACCGATGGTTTCGGGTCGGTGTACGTCTCGGGTGATGCTTCAAACTTCGTCTTGCACTTGGCGCTGCAGAAGAAGAAGGCGTGGCCGTCGTGCGCCAGCTGGTGCTTCGATGCCGTGGTCACGGTCATCCCACACACGGGGTCTTTCAAGGGGCTGTCAGCATGGAGCCCGGCGTTGCGTCCCTTCGGAACGGGGGCTGTTTGGGGCTTGTGGTTGTGGCCTGAGGGCTGGTCCATCGTGTTGCTCCTGTTCTGGTTCCGGGGGCTGCGAGGTGCCGCAGGCCGTGCACCCCGCCCGAGCGGGCGCCACCGTCGCAGAGCCTGAGCACCGACGTGTCAGCCTAGGGCCTGGGCTGTCGAGACCAGCAGCGAGGCCTTGACGCGTTGCAGGCGCTCGTTCACCTCCTGTGCGACCTTGGCCACCTCGGCGTTGCCTGTCATCTGCATGACCGCCATCGGGTCCATGAAGCTGACCACCAGCGGGCCGTCGACTGCCTCACGCACGACCACATTGCACGGCAGCAGCAGGCCAATATCGGGCTCGGCCTGCAAGGCCTGGTGGGCCAGCGGCGGGTTGCACGCGCCGAGAATGCGGTAGGGGCGCCCGTCGATGCCGAGCTTGGTTTTCATCGTGGCCTGCACGTCGATGTCGGTCAACACGCCGAAGCCTTCGGCCTTCAATGCCTCGGTGACCAGCGCGATGGCGGTAGCGAAGTCCTGCTGCTTCAGTTCGCAGCTGAAGCCATAGGAGAGGGCCTGGGCTGGCTCAGAGACACGGTGTTGTTCACTCATGGTGTTTCTCCCTGTTTGACGGGCGCGAAAACATGGCCAGTTCAGTGGCCTCTGGCCAGGTAGCGGTCGGCGCGTGCGGCATGGAGCACGCCGGGCAGGTTTTGGTGCATGACCATCGCGGGCCGGTCGCCTTTGAGCCAGTCGTTGGACGAGACAAACCACAGTGCCAGTTCCGCCTCATCGAAAACGCCGTGCAGCGCGGCCAGCACCGGCGCCATGCTGGGCTTGGGCGTGGCCGTGGCTGGATCGAACTGGAACACAGGCAGCATCCAACCGTGGGGCCCCAGCACCGTGACCACGGACCGGGAGACGATCCAGCGCGCCACGAGCGCTGTGGCCTGCAAGCCGTTCGCGCCACCCACGCTGGACGCTGAATCAACGAGCCGCTGCGCCAACTCGTCTCCGCTGGCCATGCCGCCCGAATCCGCAAAGGCAGCGCAAGTGGACAGCCAATGGAAGGACGAAGGCATGGCGTTCCAGGCAAACGGATCGCAGGCCGCCTGCGGTTGGGACCAGGGGTCCATCTCGCTGTGGTTCAAGACAGGTGTGGGGTGACTGGGCGTCATGGGAGCTTTCAGACAGGAAGCCGTTGGCAACAAGGTGCCGTGCTTGAAAACACAGTGTGTGGGCCTGCCTCCAACCCGTCTGTGCGGTGTCGAACATTGCCCAAAAAGATGGTCTCCCAGGGCCCCATACAAAGGCCAGTCCAGACCATTTTTCAGGCTGCTGGTTCCGCAGGGCCAACGCCAAGCGGGTCCTGCGCAGCCATCCGAATTCAGCCCACCGGCGTGGCGGTCGGATTCATCGACAACATCGTTGCCGGGCCGTAAATCATCGCGAAGGCCACGTCCTTGGCGTCGCGCCCGCTGGTGATGCGCACCAGGCCAGCCAGATCCGACATGCGTGTCGCGTCGAAGATCATCCACCGGCCGCCCAGATAGGCTTCGAAGACGGCATGGAAGTCGGGCGGCGGCGTGTCGAAGTTCGAATAGCCCGCGACCAGCCGCGCGGGAATGTTCAGCGCACGGCAGAAGGTGACCCCCAGATGGGCGAAGTCGCGGCACACCCCGGTGCGCTGCGTGAACACATCGCGCGCGGTGGTGGTGGCCGTTGAGGTGCCCGGCTGGTAGTCGATGTGGCTGTG
>JBBSDB010000306.1:0-3389 GCA_038249735.1 Burkholderiales bacterium | reverse complement strand
TACAGGATGGGCTGCGCGGTGGGCACGCTGAACGCCACCTTCACCTTGTCGGCCATGAGTGCCGCGTCGGTGGCGTAAACGAAAGCGGCATCAACCTCGGTGCGGGCCACGTAGTCCAGCGCCTGGCGCACGTTGTTCGCGCCGATCATCTTGGGCTCGATCGCGCCCCAGAGCTTGGCTGCTTCCAGCACGCCCTTGGTGTAGCGACCGACCGGCACGCTGGCCGGCAGGCTAATCGCGACGCGCGCGTAAGCGGGCTGGGTGAGATCGGCCGCAGTTGCGGGAGTCTTGCTGGTCGCGGTGGGAACGATCACCACCAGCGTGTTGGACACGAAATTGCGCCGCAGCTCGGTCTTGATCAAACCCAGGGCTTGCGCCTGGTTCATGGTTTCCTGATCGGCGCTGGCAAACACATCGGCTGGCGCGCCTTTGGCAATTTGCTGCAACAGAGCACCCGAGGCGCCGAAGTTCAACCGCACCTGGGTGCCCGGGTGGGCGGCTTCGAACAGCGGTGCGATGTCGCGCAGGGCGTTGGTCAGGCTGGACGCGGCCGAGACGGTGAGGTCGGCCGCCTGGGCGGACAGACCGATGCAAGCGGCGGCGAGGGTGGCAAAGATACGAGCGGATCGTGATGTCATGTGAAGTGCGTGAAGTTCACCGAAATGTCAAAGTATATATAACGAAATCTGGTTGACACCTGCGACTGTTCGCGGTTCGTTTCCCAGCTGGCGAATGTTGGTTGGAAATCGAGTCCCATGCGATATGTTCGAAAAGATATTGCGATGAGCCTTCCGTGCAATGTGTCCGCCAAAAAATGGGGCAAGTCAAGACAGTCGCCCCGTGCGCGCCGAGCACCGCCATTGGCCTGCTGAAGGCCCCAGGAGGCGGCTTCTGCGTCCAGACGGCTTCGATACCCGATGGGCCAATTGTTGAAATACCTGAGGGAAATGGGCCTGCTTTAGGCTTTGAGACAAGGCGCCAGTCGCACAATACAGCGTATGTGCTCTCGGTGTGGCAACCCGCAATTTGATGTCGCCTTGGCGGAAGCTTCAGTGGCTTGTGCCCGGGATTGTTGGCTGCTCCGGCGAAGGCCGACCCGGACCGCTAGAATGGTTTTCATGGCCACCAAGAACCCGAAAAAGCCCGATTTTCCTGTCTCTCCCCCTGGTGTGGGAAGCGACGACTCGGTCGTGCTGGAGCGACGCACGCAGAAGGTCAAGCCGCCGCAGATGTACCAGGTGGTCCTGCTCAACGACGATTTCACGCCGATGGAGTTCGTGGTTTACGTGATCCAGGAATTCTTCAGCAAAGACCGCGAAACCGCGACCCAGATCATGCTCAAGATCCACCTGGAAGGCAAAGGCATCTGCGGTGTTTTCAGCCGCGATGTGGCCAGCACCAAGGTGGACCAAGTCGCCCAGGCGTCCCGCGAGGCGGGGCATCCGTTGCAGTGTTTGAGTGAGCCGGTTGAATAAAACAAAAATTGCCCTACCTATGGCCCCTTCCTCCTACTTTTTCCCTTAACGTCTCGCCATTGGCCCAGCGTTTCAGATCACCCCCAGACCCAAGGAAGCGACCATGATTGCCCAAGAACTTGAAGTCAGCCTGCATATGGCCTTTGTCGAGGCCCGGCAACAGCGTCACGAATTCATCACCGTCGAGCATCTGCTGCTCGCGCTGCTCGACAACCCCAGTGCTGCCGAGGTGCTGCGCGCTTGCTCGGCCAACGTCGACGACCTGCGCAAGTCGCTCACCAACTTCATCAAAGACAACACGCCGCAGGTGGCGGGCACCGACGAGGTTGACACGCAGCCCACGCTGGGCTTTCAGCGTGTGATCCAGCGCGCCATCATGCATGTGCAGTCCACCGGCAACGGCAAAAAGGAAGTCACCGGCGCCAACGTGCTGGTGGCGATCTTCGGCGAGAAGGACTCGCACGCCGTGTATTACCTGCACCAGCAGGGTGTGACGCGCCTGGACGTGGTGAACTTCATCGCCCACGGCATTCGCAAGAGCGATCCGCCGGAGGCCAGCAAGCCGGGCGAGAGCGCGTCCGAGAACGAAGAGCAGGGGGCAGAGGGCAAGTCCAACGAGAAGGCATCGCCACTCGAGCAGTTCACCCAGAACCTCAACCAGCTCGCCAAAGACGGCAAGATCGATCCGCTGATCGGCCGCGAGTACGAAGTCGAGCGGGTGATCCAGATCCTGTGCCGCCGCCGCAAGAACAACCCGCTGCTGGTGGGCGAAGCCGGTGTGGGCAAGACCGCGATTGCCGAGGGTCTGGCCTGGCGCATCACCCAGGGCGACGTGCCCGAAATCCTGGCCGATTCCAGCGTCTATTCGCTCGACATGGGTGCGCTCTTGGCAGGTACCAAGTACCGTGGCGATTTCGAACAGCGCCTCAAAGGTGTGCTCAAGGCGCTGAAGGACAAGCCCAACGGCATCCTGTTTATCGACGAGATCCACACCTTGATCGGCGCCGGCGCCGCCTCTGGCGGCACGTTGGACGCATCCAACCTCCTGAAGCCGGCGCTCTCCAGCGGCCAGCTCAAGTGCATCGGCGCCACCACCTTCACCGAGTACAGGGGCATCTTCGAGAAAGATGCTGCCTTGTCGCGCCGCTTCCAGAAGGTTGATGTGGTCGAGCCTACCGTGCAGGAAACGGTGGACATCCTGAAAGGTCTGAAGTCGCGCTTCGAAGAACACCACGGTGTGAAGTACGCGGTAGCAGCCTTGCAGGCGGCGGCCGAACTCAGCGCCAAGTACATCAACGACCGCCACCTGCCGGACAAGGCGATCGACGTGATCGACGAGGCGGGCGCGGCCCAGCGCATCCTGCCGCTGTCCAAGCGCAAAAAAACCATCACCAAGACCGAGGTCGAGGAGATCGTTGCCAAGATCGCCCGCATCCCGCCGGCCAACGTGTCCAACGACGACCGCGGCAAGCTGCAGACGCTGGAGCGTGATCTCAAGAGCGTGGTCTTCGGCCAGGACAAGGCGCTCGAGGTGCTGGCTGCCAGCGTCAAGATGGCGCGCTCTGGCCTGGGCCGGGCCGACAAGCCGATCGGCGCTTTCCTGTTCAGTGGCCCCACCGGTGTCGGCAAGACCGAGGCCGCCAAGCAGCTGGCCTACATCATGGGTATCGACCTGATTCGCTTTGATATGTCGGAGTACATGGAGCGCCACGCGGTCAGCCGCCTCATTGGCGCGCCTCCGGGCTATGTGGGCTTTGACCAGGGCGGTCTGCTGACCGAGGCGGTCACCAAAAAACCGCATTGCGTGCTGCTGCTCGACGAGATCGAGAAGGCACACACCGACGTGTTCAACATCCTGCTGCAGGTGATGGACCACGGCACGCTGACCGACAACAACGGGCGCAAGGCCGACTT
>JBBSDB010000305.1:0-3453 GCA_038249735.1 Burkholderiales bacterium | reverse complement strand
TTCGCGGCATCTGGGCCGTGATCACCGCGCTGGCCGCTGCCATCGTGCTGCTGGTGGTGCTGCAGCGCTCGCGCCTGCCCCGGCTGTCACAAACCCTGGAGGCCGGGGCCACCGGCTCGGTGTTGCCCTTGCTCAACACCGCTTCGCAGGTGGGCTTTGGCGCGGTGATCGCCTCGCTGGCGGGTTTCGCCCTCATCCGCGACGCGGTGCTGGGCATCGCGCCCGGCAACCCCTTGGTCAGCCTGTCGATTGCGGTCAACATCCTGGCGGGCATCACCGGCTCGGCTTCCGGCGGCATGAGCATTGCACTGCAAACCCTGGGCGACACCTGGCTCGCCATGGGGCAGGCCGCCGGGATTGCGCCCGATCTGTTGCACCGCGTCACCGCCATCGCCACGGGCGGGCTGGACGCCCTGCCGCACAACGGCGCGGTCATCACCCTGCTGGGCATCTGTGGCATGTCGCACCGCCAGTCGTACGGCGACATCTTCGTGGTCGCGGTGGCCATTCCGGTGCTGGCACTGGTGGTGGTCGTGGTGCTGGGCAGCGTCTTCGGCAGTTTTTGATGAACGCGCTGTGGATCGGTCTGGGCGCGGTGGGCGTGGGCTTGCTGGGCGCTCGCTACGCGTTGCACCGGGGTCTGGCGCCGCGGGCCAGCACCGAAGGCACGCAGCCCACCGACCTTGGGCTTGAAGCACCGGCTGTGCACATACCCACCCGAGGCGGTCTGCGTCTGTTTGCCTGGTACCTGCCACCGCCCGCCGCGGTCTCGCAGCCTGCCCCCGCTGCCGTGTTGCTGCACGGCTGGGGTGGCAACGCCAGCACCCTGCTGCCGGCAGCACTTGCGCTGAACCAGGCCGGATTTGGGGTGCTGCTGCCCGAGTCGCGCAACCATGGCCGCAGCGACCGGGGCGGCCACAGCTCACTGCCCGTCTTTGCCGACGATCTTGACGCCGCGCTCGACTGGCTGGGCCAGCAGCTGGGTGTGGATGCAGAGCGCCTGGTCGCCATCGGCCACTCGGTGGGCGCGGCGGCGGTGCTGCTGGTGGCATCGCGCCGGCCCGGCCTGGCGGCGGCGGTGAGCGTGTCGGCGTTTGCCCACCCCGAGCAGGTGATGCGGCGTTGGCTGGCCGGCGTGCGCGTGCCCTACTGGCCGCTGGGCTGGGGCATCAACCGCTACGTGGAAGCGGTGATCGGCACCCGTTTCGACAGCATCGCGCCCCTCACCACCCTGGCGCAGGCGCATTGCCCGGTGCTGCTGCTGCACGGCGTGCAAGACAGCACCGTGCCGGTGTCCGATGCCCGCGCCCTCATGCAACACAAAGGCTTGGCAACCGTCACCCTGCTCGAACTTGCCGGCACCCACGAAGGCTTTGTCCACCCGGCAGAGGCCGAGCAGGCGGTGCTCGACTTCCTGCATCGCGCCACCCGCAGCGAAGCCTTCGCGGGCTGAAAACCGCACCCCACGAAAAAGCCCCGCCACTCCGAGCGGAGCAGCGGGGCCTGTAGCCAGCGGACTTACCGCCCTGCCGGTCTGTTTGCTTACATCGCGTTGGGGATGATCACTTCCACCCGGCGGTTGCGCTGGCGGCCTTCGGCGGTGTCGTTGCTGGCCACCGGCACCGCTTCGCCCATGCCCTTGGCGGTGATGCGGGTGCCGTCAATGCCACGGCTGACCAGCGCAGCGCGTACCGCGTCGGCGCGGCGCTGCGAAAGGCTCAGGTTGGAGGTGTCGCTGCCCACCGCGTCGGTGTAACCCTCAATCGCCACGCGGCGCTCAGGGTTCTCGCGCAGGAAGGTGGCCAGGCGGTCCACCGTGCTGAACGCGCCCGACTTGAGCTCGGCGCGGCCGGTGTCAAACAACACATCGCCCAGGGTGAGCACCATGCCGCGCTCGGTTTGCTGCGCCTGCAAAGCAGCCAGCTCTTGTTGCAACTTGGCGGCTCGCGCGCGCGCGGTGTCAGCGGCTGCTTGTTGTTGGCCCGCCTCCAAGCGAGACACCAGGGCCTGATCGCGCGCTCTCTGCGCTGCTGCGTTGCTGGCCTCTGCCTCTCGGGTGCTGGCCTCGGCTTCGCTGGTACGGGCCTCCATCACGATCCGGGTGCGATCGGCAGTCGACATCTTGGCCGACTCTTCAGCGCGGGCGATCACACCCGCCTGCATGGCGGTGGCCGCGCGCTGGCGTGCCAGGTAGGCGTAGTGATCCACCGCGCTCGCATCGTCACCGGCCTGGCGGGCTGCATCAGCTTGCTGCAGGGCCTGCTGGGCGGCGCGCAGCTCAAGCGGCGCCGCGCGTGCGGTGCTCACATCGTTCGCCGCCTGGGTGTACAGCGCACGCGCTTCGTCCAGCGCTGCGTTGTTGGGCGGCGTCGAGGCGCAGGCCACCAGCAACACGGCGACAGCGGGTACCAGGGTCAGGCGAAGGCGGGGCAAGGCGGAGAAGCGGGCCACCGAGGCGATGGCGTTGAGGCGGTTGCGGATCATGAGAACTTCCTTGTGAAGGCGGGAGCCTGCTCGGGCGGTGCCCGGCGCAGGGCCAGAGTGATGAAAAAAGGAACGCTGAAACTGAGACGGGGGCAGACCGCAGCCGGTCAGCCAGCGCCATGGCCGACGGCGCTCAACGCTTGATTTCGCGCTGCAGCGTGTCGTTGGATCGGCCCATCTCGGCGGCCATGCGGCGCGCCTTGTCAGCGCGCGACTTGCGCTCGGCCAGATCGGCATCGGCAGCGGCCTGCTCACTCAGGCGGCGCGCCTCGGTGAACTGTTCGGCCCGCATGGCGCTCTCTGCGCGCACCAGCTTTTCACGCGCCGCCAGCAGCTCCACCGGTGCCAGCTCACCGGCACCAGACGCTTCGGCCTGGGTGATGGACGCGCGCGCCATCGACATCTCGGCCGTCGGCGCCACACCTTTGCTGGCGCAGGCGCCGAGGAACAACACGGTGGACAGGGCCAGCACAGCGGTGCTGCGGCGACGGAAGGCGGTATTTTTCTGAGACATGGTTCAGGGGCTCTGTTGGGGACAAGGAGCATCTGAGCAAGTGCGTGGAGCCGGCGTCGGCTTGATCGCAGCGGGAAGCTGTTGCGCTTCGTTCAGATGACTGAAACCATGCTACGTTTTCATCAGCAGCAACCCAAGGCCACTTTTGCTCATTCCCGCGCAGGACCCCTCCTACGCCCTGATCGCTCACCGTGGCCAGCACCAGCGGCGCGCGGTGTCACCCCTACCAGCGCTTAAATTCAGTACAGTGCTCAGTACAGCGACGCAAACGCCTTGATGCGCGTGTTCGGGCCGGCCACGATCAGGTGGTCGCCCGGCTTCACCTCGGTGTCGGCCTTGGCGTAGATGAAATCCTGGTGGCGCCGCTTGATGCCGACCACCGTGATGCCGTGGCGCTGGCGCAGGTTGCACTCGGCCAGCGTCTTGTTGTGCGCCTCCATCGGCGCGCGGGTTTT
>JBBSDB010000304.1:0-3468 GCA_038249735.1 Burkholderiales bacterium | reverse complement strand
CTTGCTGGCGCTGGCCGGCGTGGTGTTTGCCCAGATGGTGCCCACGTACATTGAGTACATGGCGGTGCAGAAGGCGGTCGACAAGGCTTCGGCTGGCGAAACCGTTGCCGAGGTGCGCAGCATTTTCGACAAGGCCGCCACCATCGACAACATCAATACCATCGCTGGCAAAGACCTTGAGGTGGGCAAAGAGGGCAACAAGGTGGTGGTGTCTTTCGCCTACGAGCGCGACATTCACCTCGCTGGCCCCGCCTACCTGGTGATGAGGTACGAGGGTCGCTCCAAGTGAGTGTTGCGCCCACGTGCGCCCCGGCGCAGCAGCTGGTTTGAGTCCCGAGTTGCTGGCGCTGCAGCAGCGCCTGGACCATGTGTTCGCCAACCCGCGCCTGTTGGAGCGGGCGTTGACCCACCGCAGCTTTTCCGCCGATCACAACGAGCGCCTGGAGTTTCTTGGCGACTCGGTGTTGGGTCTGGCGATCTCTGGTCTGCTGTTTGAGAAGCTCAATCTGCTGCCCGAGGGCGATCTTTCGCGGGTTCGCGCCAACCTGGTGAAGCAGGAAACGCTGTTCGAGATTGCGACGCGGCTCAATCTTGCCCGGCCCCTGCGACTGGGCGAGGGCGAAAAGCGCTCCGGTGGCCAGAAGAGGCCCTCTATCCTGGCCGACGCGCTGGAAGCTGTGATCGGCTCTGTGTATCTGGATGCCGGATTCGAAGCGGCGGCTGCGTTGGTGCATCGGCTCTATAGCGATGTTGAGCTGAGCGCCCAAATGAGCGCCATGGGCAAAGATCCCAAGACCGAGTTGCAAGAGTGGCTGCAGGCGCGCAAGATGAAACTGCCGAGCTACCGCGTGGTGGCCACGCTGGGCGAAGCCCACAAGCAGACCTTCGATGTGGAGTGCACCGTGGTGGAAACCGGCCACAGCGAGCGCGGCATTGGCGCGTCGCGGCGCGCGGGTGAGCAGGCGGCGGCAGCGGCGATGTTGCAGCAACTCACCCAAGCCAAAGAGAGCAGCCCCTGACGCCCACCGGCTGCCAAGGCCTAACTTTTCTCAGATTCAGTCGACATGCCCCGATCAAAAAACCCTCCAGAGCCAACCCTGGCGCCTGCCAATCCTGAGCTTGATGCGATGCTGGCGCGCGCGCTGGGCAAGGAGCCTGGTCCAGCCGATCCAGGTGGCGACGACACTGCGCAAGCCGAACAGGGGGTTCCCGCGCCCGAGCCGGTCGATCCGGCTCAGCAACGCTGTGGACTGGTCGCTATCGTTGGCAAACCCAACGTGGGCAAGTCCACCCTGCTCAACGCCTTGGTGGGCCAGAAGATCAGCATCACCTCGCGCAAGGCGCAGACCACGCGCCACCGCATCACCGGCTACCGCACGGCGGGCGCCAGCCAGTTCGTTTTCGTCGACACCCCAGGCTTTCAGACCCGGCACGGCAACGCGCTCAACCGCGCGCTCAACAAGACCGTGATCGGTGCGGTGGCCGACGTCGATCTGGTGCTGTTCGTGGTGGAGGCCGGGAATTTCAACCAGGCCGATGCCAAGGTGCTCGACCTGCTGCCGAGCAACATCCCGGTGCTTCTGGTGGCCAACAAGTTCGATTTGGTGCACCGGCGCGGCGAGCTCGCCCCTTGGCTGCGCAGCATGCAGGAACGCCATCCGTTTACCGAGTTCGTGCCCATGTCGGCCAAGAACCAGCGCGACATTGCGCGCCTGTTGACCATCTGCGAGCCCTATCTGCCGCAGCAGCCCTGGACGCACGCGCCGGAGGAGCTCACCGACCGCAGCGAGCGTTTCATGGCGGCAGAGATGGTGCGCGAAAAGCTGTTCCGTCTGACCGGTGACGAGCTGCCCTACACATCCACCGTGGTGATCGACAAGTTCGAGCTGGAGGGAACGCTTAGGCGCATTGCGGTGACCATTGTGGTTGAGCGCGACGGCCACAAGGGCATGGTGATTGGCGACAAGGGCGAGAAGCTCAAGCGCATTGGTACCGAAGCCCGGCAGGAGCTGGAAAAGCTGTGGGACTGCAAGGTGTTTCTGGAGCTTTGGGTCAAGGTACGCTCGGGCTGGGCGGACGACGATGCGCGCGTGCGGTCCTTTGGTTACGAGTGAGGTGCATGCCCCCACGCTCCGCCGCTTCGCGGGTCGCTGCCCCCCGAGGGGGCTGATTTCCCTTGGGGTGGCCCGGCGGGAAATCGTCACCCCCGTGCCTCCCGCTCCCTGCGGGTGTGAGACGTGACTCTGCCGCTGCGCGGGTCGCTGATCGAACGCCCCATGGTCACGCGCCGTACCGTTGAAGAGCCTGCCTTTGTGCTGCACCGCTACGACTGGAGCGAGTCCAGCCTGATCCTGGAAACCTTCACCCGTCGCGAAGGGCGTATCGCGATCGTGGCCAAGGGGGTCAAGCGGCCGACCTCGCAGTTCCGTCCCGTGCTGTTGCCGCTGCAGCCTTTGCTGCTGAGCTGGGGCGGGGAAGCGGAGGTGCGCACGCTCAAGTCGGCCCAGTGGCAGGGCGGCCATGTGATGCCCACAGGCGAAGCGCTGCTCTCGGGCAGCTACCTCAACGAGCTTCTGATGCGTTTGCTGGCGCGCGACGATCCCCATCCGCGTCTGTTTGACCACTATGCGTTGGCGGTGGCTTTGTTGGCCGAGCGCGCCGACGTGCAGGCGCTGGTGTTGCGCGCTTTTGAGTTGCTGCTGCTGCGCGATGTGGGTTTTCTCTCCGATCTGGCGCACGAGGGCAGTTCGCTGGCGCCGCTGGACCCAGAGGCGCTGTATGTGCTCGCGCCCGAGAGCGGCCTGCGGCTGGCCCATGACGAAGATGCTCACAGCCTGAGCGGCGACCATTGGCTGGCCCTTCACGCTGCCATGCAATCTGACGATGCCCTGCTGGCTACGATGCGCGCCTGCGCGCCAGCGCTGCTGGCCCTGCGTGCCCAGCTGCGTGCGGTGCTGCACTACCATTGCGGCGTGCGGGTGTTCCAGACCCGCCAGCTGATGCTTGACATCCAGGCCATGCGCCGACTGCCCGAGGCCGAGGGCACCTCCACCACCCCGCTTTGACCATGTCCACCGCTCTTGCCACCCACACCGCACTTTCGGTCAACCTCAACAAGGTGGCCCTGGTGCGCAACACGCGCCACCTGGGCATTCCCTCGGTGCTGCGAGCCGCCACGTTGTGCCTGCAGGCTGGCGCGAGCGGCATCACCATCCACCCGCGGCCCGACGAGCGCCACATCCGCCTGCACGACGTGTTCGAGCTGGCTGCGCTGATGCAGGCCTGGCCCGATCGCGAATTCAACATCGAAGGCAATCCGTTTCAAAACCTGATGGGCATCGCCGCTGAAGTGCATGCCCGTGGCCTGCCGCTGCACCAGCTCACCTTTGTGCCCGACAGCGAAGGCCAGTTCACCAGCGACCACGGCTGGCTTTTTCCCGCCGACGCCGAGCGGCTGCAACCGGTGGT
>JBBSDB010000303.1:0-3530 GCA_038249735.1 Burkholderiales bacterium | reverse complement strand
TGAGGAAAGCCGGGTCGTATTTCTTCAGCACCCGCACCGCGGTTGGCGCGCTGAACATCACCGACACCTTGTACTTCTCCACCAACTGCCACCAGATCCCCGCATCGGGCCGGATCGGCAAGCCCTCCTACATGAGGTTCGCCATGCCGGCGATCAACGGGCCGTAGACGATGTAGCTGTGGCCCACCACCCAGCCGATGTCGCTGGTGGAGAAATAGGTCTCACCCGGCTTGCCAATAAAGATGCGCTCGATGCTCGACGCCAGGGCCACCGCGTAGCCGCCGGTGTCGCGCTGCACACCTTTGGGCTTGCCGGTGGTACCGCTGGTGTAGAGCGTGTAGCTCGGGTGTGTGGAATCCACCCACTCGCAGGGCACCACCGCGTCCATCACTTCTGCACGGGCTGCGGCGTAATCCAGGTCGCGCCCTTCGACACGCTGAAACGGGACCAGGCCACGGTCGACCATGACAACATGCGCGGGCTTGTGGCTGGACAGGCGGATCGCCTCATCCAGCAGCGGCTTGTAGGGCACCACCTTGCCAGCGCGCGAACCGGCGTCGGCACTGACGATGACCAACGGCGAGGCGTCCTCGATGCGGCTGGCCAGCGCGTGGCTGGCAAAGCCACCGAACACCACCGAATGGATAGCGCCGATGCGAGTGCACGCCAGCATGGCAAACGCCGCCTCGGGAATCATGGGCATGTAGATCAGCACCCGATCGCCCTTCTTCACCCCCTGCGCCTGCAGGATGGCGGCCATGCGCTGCACCTCGGCGTGCAGCTCAGAGAAGCTGTAGGTTTTCTCGGTGTCGGTCTCGGTGGAGACGAAGATCAGCGCGTTCTGGTCGCCGCGCTCCTTCAGATGGCGGTCCACCGCGTTGTGGCACAGGTTGGTCAGTCCGCCCTCGTACCAGCGCACAAATGGCGGGTTATCGTAATTGCACACCCGCTGGAACGGCTGCTTCCAGTCGATGCGTTGCGCCTCTTCGGTCCAGAACGCGTCGCGGTCCTCGATGGAGCGGCGGTGGAAATCGGCATAGCTCTTCGGCTGACTCATGAATGTCTCCTCGTGGTGCGGACCATCGCCGCGGCATTGGAGCGGCGGTTCCGGTCACTCGGTACCGGGTGCGCTCAAACTGAATTCATAATTATGAACAACTGGCTTGCGAGAGACTGACGCAGCCCCTCATACAGGGGAGTCGAACGGCGAGGTGGCACGGCGACGGCATCACCAGCGAGTCTCACTTGATCAGCGCCTGCACCTCCCGAAATGCCGGGTTCTCCGCGCTGCGCAGCCACTCGAAAATCACCATTTCGGTGGTGAGAAGTTCGGCACCAGCACCAGCCAGGCGGTCAAACGCCGCGTCGCGGTTGCGCTCGGTGCGCGAGGTGCAGGCATCGGTGACCACCCACACGTCAAGCTCCTGTTCCATCAGTTCGAGCGCCGTCTGCATCAGACACACATGGGCCTCGCAACCGGCCACCACCAGCGTCGCGCGCTCTGGCGCCGGCGCCTCAGGCGACTTTTGCAGGTGTTTGGGCAGGCTGCGCGCGTTGCCCCCCACCGGCCTGGCCGGCGGGCGAAGGCAGTCGATCAAGCCGTCGGCCACCGCGCTGAAGTGCATCTTGGGCAGGGTACGGCGGCAAAGCGCGCGCAGCACGGGGTCGTTGGCGCCCAGCTTCTCGGGGTTTTGCTCGGTGCCCCACACTGGCACCTGCAGCAGGCTCGCCGCTTGCGCCAGGCGCACCGCGTTGGCCAGCGCCAGCGGCCCTTCCCACAGCGCCGGCATCAGCCGGGCCTGGTAGTCCACCAAAATCAACTGCGAATCGCTGACGTCGAGCAACATGCTGGGGCCTTTCACGAATTCATTCAGAACGGGGACGGCAAACAGGGCGTTCGCCGGTGCTTAAGGGACATTGTCGCCGACCGTCGCACCCCGCCTATGCCGGGCCCGCGCGGCGGGCAAAAAGCCACAAATCCTTGCGAAATCAAGCATCTGCAGGTGTTTTCTTACTTGACTTCGTCGGACATCGCCGATAACGTCGTGCCACCATGAAACGGTGGATTACCCCAATCTTGTTGAGTTTGTCTGTCTCGGCGCACGCTGCGCCGGGCCAAACATCGTTCGATGACATGGACGCTTTGTTGGCAGAAAAAGGCCTGGTGCAGCGGCTCGGCAGCCAGATCCAGCAAGCTGGCACGGTGGTGGGCGATGCGGCTTCCGAGCTGGTGCTCAACGCCATGGGCTTTCTTGGCGTTCCCTACAAGTTCGGTGGCAACAGCGCTGAAACCGGCTTCGACTGCAGCGGTTTTGTGCGGGCCGTGTTTGAAGAGTCGGTGGGTAAGGTGCTGCCCCGGCGCGCCGACGAGCAGGCCGCAGCCACCCAGCCGATCGAGCGCACCGAGCTCAAACCCGGGGATCTGGTGTTTTTCAACACCATGCGCCGCGCTTTTAGTCACGTGGGCATTTACGTGGGCGACGGCAAGTTCATCCACTCGCCACGCGCGGGCTCCACCGTGCGGGTCGAGGACATGCGCAAGTCGTACTGGGAAACCCGTTTCAACGGCGCGCGACGCGTGCCCGCTGTGGCCGAAGCCACACAACTCAGCCGCTAACTGCCGGGCCGCATCCCCTCCTTGGGGGAGTCTCGATGCTCAGGGCGAAGGCTTGAAGCCCTTTCAAGCGCTCGCGCATCGCTCGCCCAAAGCCACGAACAACCAGCGCGAAGCCCCCACCGGCGGCGAACCAACAGGCCACCGCCAACCGCCGCAGGTGGGCGTTTTCCTGGGTCGGAAGTTCCCCAATGTGTGCCAAACTTCGGCCGGTGTGTCCCCCATTTGAGGGATGACACCGCGCAGTCTGAGCCACACCATGCAGCCTCTTGCGACCCACCACCCGGCGACTTCACTCCCCGGCCTTCCCTTTGAAGCCTACAAGGTGGTGCTTGTGATCGACCTGGTGGAGTCGGTGCGCCTGATGGCGGGCCACGAGGCAGCGGTCGTGGCGCGCTGGCGTGCCTTCATGGACCACGCGGCCCAGCGGGTGCTGCCGCAGCACGGCGGGCGTCTGGTCAAGAGCCTGGGTGACGGTCTGCTGGCCGAGTTCGACCAGCCGGTGCAGGCGGTGAAAAGCGCCAGCGAGCTGCACGCCTTTTTCAAGCCATCGAACCTTCAGTTGCCAGCCGACCAGCAGATGCACCTGCGCGCCGGCATCCACGCCAGCCACCTCTATGTGGGCGAGCACGATGTCTATGGCCACGGCGTCAACCTCGCGGCACGGGTCGCCACACTGGGCGATGCTGGCGACACCGTGGTGACCGCGCCGGTGCGCGACGGCATCGTCGACGGGGTGGACGGCGAGATCGAAGACATGGGCGAGAGCTACCTCAAGCACTGGCCCGAACCGGTGCGCACCTGGCGGGTGAATCCGGTGCGCGCGGATCAGCCCAGCTGGCGGCCCGAAAGGCGCGAAGCACCGGCCAGCGATTTCCGGCCCTCCATCGCCGTCATCCCGTTCGACGCCCGCACG
>JBBSDB010000302.1:0-3547 GCA_038249735.1 Burkholderiales bacterium | reverse complement strand
GATCCAGAACGCGGAGACGAAAGTACCCAGGGCCACCATCAGCGTGGCGGTGAAGTGAAGGCGCTTGCCCACGCGGCTCATGCCGAACAGCATCACCCCCAGGAAACCGGCCTCCAGGAAGAAGGCGGTCAGCACCTCGTAGGCCATCAGCGGGCCGATGATCGGGCCCGCCTTGTCGGAGAACACCGCCCAGTTCGTGCCGAACTGGTAAGACATCACGATGCCGGAGACCACCCCCATGGCGAACACCAGTGCAAAGATCTTGATCCAGTAGCGGAACAGGTTCATGTAGTCCTCGCGACCTGTTTTGAGCCACAAACCCTCAAGCACTGCGAGGTAGCTCGCCAGGCCGATCGTGATGGCGGGAAACAGGAAGTGAAAGCTCACAGTGAACGCAAACTGGATGCGTGCCAGCAAAAGCGCTTCGGGTAGGTCAAACATGGGGGCCTTGTTTCGGGGTGACAGACCCTCTGAACAGATCAAGATCCGTGCCACAGGGCCGCAACAAAAAAACCCAATGAAATCAGTGATCCGCGAGCGCAGCCTGGGCAGACTGCCAGAGGCGACACTGCCATTTTTCGCGCTTGTGGCCGATGCCTGCCAAACTGGCAGTCTGGTTTGTCAGTCTGAAGGGACCGAACCTCTCAGTTAGGAGGGATTGAATATCAGCGTAGACTGATTTTCAACATGCCCGCACTGCCCAGTCCTGGAAGCTGGGCGTTCATGAACTGTTCCCGAAAGACCTAAACGATGGCCGCCGTGTTGCCCGAACTGGTGTCGTACCTGGAAAGCTTGGTCGAGCCGCACATTCTGTTGGACCGTCAGTACAGGATCATTGCTGCCAACGCCGCGTACCGCAGCCAGTTCAGTCCCCGCGCTTCTGTGGTCGGACGCGCCTGCTACGAGGTGTCTCACCACTTCAGCGTGCCGTGCGATCAGGCGGGAGAGAGCTGTCCGATGGCGCTCGCTCGCGAGTCGGGTCAGCGCGAGCGCGTGCTGCACCTGCACCACACACCGCAGGGCGAGTCCTACGTGAACATTGAGTTGGTGCCGCTGCTCGACGCTGCGGGCGAGCAGGCCTTTTTCATCGAAAAGATGGAGCCCCTGCGCGTAGCCCAAAGCCTGCCGGTAGCACGGGGGCTGGTGGGTCGCTCGGCCGCCTTCCAGCGCATGTTGGAACTGGTGGCCCGAGTCGGGCCGTCTCAAGCCAGCGTGCTGCTGCTTGGTGAATCTGGCACAGGCAAGGAATTGGTGGCCCAGGCCGTGCACGACGCCAGCCCGCGCGCAGCCAATCCGTTTGTCGTGGTGGACTGTGCGAGCCTGCCCGAGACCCTGTTTGAGAGTGAGCTGTTTGGCCACGAGCGAGGTGCTTTCACCGGGGCCAACACGAGCAAACCTGGGCTGGTCGAGGCTGCCAGCGGGGGCACGTTGTTCCTCGACGAAGTGGGTGACATTCCGTTGGCCATGCAGGTCAAGTTGCTGCGCCTGCTGGAGAGCGGGACCTACCGCCGCGTGGGCAGCAACGAGTTGAGACGTACCGATGTCCGTGTGGTTTCAGCGACGCACCGAAACCTCAAAGCCATGGTCACCGATGGCCGCTTCCGTGAGGATCTGTACTACCGGCTCAACACGTTTCCGATCGCGCTGCCCCCCTTGCGAGAGCGCGCGGACGATATCCCGCTGCTGGCGCTGGCCTTGCTGGACCGCGTGGCGCCAAAACGGCGGTTGACTTTGTCGGCAGAGACGTTGGACATGTTGAAGCGCCATCCGTTTCCAGGCAATGTTCGTGAGTTGCGCAATGTGCTGGAGCGTGCAGCTTTGCTCAGCGATGGTCAAAGTATTGATCCCGTGCATGTGGAGCAAGCGCTGGACATTGGCGCGGCACCACCTCTCGCCAATAGTCATCAAGCAAATCTGCCAGAGGCATCTGTATTGGCCGATGGAACATCACTGCGCAGTGTCGAGCGCGCCGCCTTGCAGGCCCAGCTCAAAGCCCACCGCGGAAGCCGCGCCGAACTGGCGCAAAAGCTGGGGATCAGCGAACGTTCGCTCTACCGAAAGCTGCGCGAAATCGATGACACTGCCGGGTCGGAGTGAGGTGCTGGATCGGAGGCGCTTCACCATAAGGGATGCCAAGCATAGCAATCATGCCAAGGAGGAGGCGAGGAGGGGTCGAGGAAGTTTGTAGCTCGACCACGATGCCAATCCAGGTTCCCTCTAGTGGGTGATCCGGGCTTCAGCGCCGCCGGGCGACCAGGCCGATCAGAGCGGAGCGACCACTGTGCCCCGTGCCCTCAGCCAGATCAGCGTCGTACTCGCGCAGGCTCTCGATATCGAGATCGTCGAAGGCCTCACGCAGCAAGGCCTCGGTATACAGGTGGGACACCTGCGGCGGACCTCCTGTGCGGTATTCGAGCTGGCGGGGGGTGTAGCCTTGCAGAACGAGTCGTCCCCCAGGTTTGAGTGCGCTGACCATGCGCGCGAACAAGCGCTCGCGAAGGAGTGGGTCGGCGAACTGCACGAAGATGGCCGCCACGCCGTCGCATGCTGCTTCAGGCCAAGCGTAGGTATCGCAGTCCGAGATGGTGAAACTGACTGCCACGCCTCGCTGGGCAGCCAGTTCTCGGGCCTTGACCACGCCGGTCTCAGCAATGTCGAACGCTTCCACCGAGAGCCCTTGTTCGGCCAACCAGACGCTGTTGCGGCCCTCGCCATCGGCCACGCACAGTAGGCGGTCGCCTGGTGACCAAATTGACGCGTGCTCGCGCAGCCAGCCATTCGGCTCCGAGCCGAACAGGAGGCCGGGCGCAGCAAAACGCTGGTTCCATGTCTCCGCTGGATTGCTGAAGGGTGGGGTGTTTGGGTTGTTCATGTTGCTGGGAGTGAACTGTCTGTGTGATGGCCAAAGCCAATGCAGGCGACGCTGAGTCGCTGATGATGCCGAATAAATGGTGGGTATCCAGCGCCACAGCACAGCATTTGCCTGCCTTGAGATTTTCCCTTTCACTGCAGTTATTACGGGGCGATTCGGCAATCGATGTTGACGGGCCTTCAAGATGAAGCCCCATGGCAGCATCTTCCCCACATGAAGCTGCCCGGCAAGTCTTGCGCGTCACTCCCTTTCAGATGACCGCTGCTGGCCAGAGAACACAAGGTCAAATGCGCCTACTGTCGAATACAAACGCTGCAACGCGGTCACCCCGTCAAATTTGGCGAAGATCAGGAAAAGGTCGGAAGTGCCAGCTCGCCTTGAGCCCATCCGGTCGTTCGCTACCTGTGCGCTGTCGATGACGACCGAGTACCCGGTCTCGAACGTTAAGCGGTCATACGCAGGGCCAACCGTCGAATGACCGTTGACGGCCGCCTCTGCGGTCGAAGAGCTCATCCACGAGTGACTCATTTCAGCCTTTACCTGCCGCACAACATTCAGCACAACGAAGACTGTTTCTGGTCGTCTCTCTGCCCTCCCAAAAGGCTTCAAGCCACGTGATCGAGAGATCCCAGATAGCCGCTGATACCGAGTGCTACGGTAGCAGTTTCAAGGATG
>JBBSDB010000301.1:0-3581 GCA_038249735.1 Burkholderiales bacterium | reverse complement strand
CGCATCGTGTGCGGCACACACCTTGTCGACCAGCGTGTCGCGGCTGGCGCCCTGCATCACATACACCTTCCAGGGCTGGGTGTTGGTGCCCGAGGGCGCGCGGCTGGCCAGCGCCAGCAGGTGCTCCAGCGTCTCGCGCGGAACCGGCTTGGGCAGGAAGGCGCGTGTTGACATGCGGCTGGTGATCGCGGCGTCGACCGCAGTGGCTTCAGGGGTGTGGTTCATTTCAGTGTCTCCAGGGTGTTTTTCAGGATCTCGGGCAGGGGCACCGGGCGCCGGGTTTCGCGGTCCACATACACATGCACAAAATGCCCGCAGGCGGCGGCGCTGGGGCTGCCCTGTGCAAACAGACCGACCTCGTAGCGCACGCTGGAGCGGCCCAGCTGGGCCACACGCACACCGGCCTGCACGGTTTGCGGGAACGCCAGCGGTGCGAAGTAGTTGCACTGGGTTTCCACCACCAGGCCAATCACCGCACCGCGCTCGATGTCAAGCGAGCCTTGCTCGATCAGGTGCGCGTTGACCGCCGTATCAAACCAGCTGTAGTAGACAACGTTGTTCACATGGCCATAAACATCGTTGTCCATCCAGCGGGTGGTGATGTCGCGAAACACGCGGTAATGGTCTCGGGTGTGGGCCTGGGGTCGCACGATGGCGCAATCGTCACTCATGGCGCGGCATTGTGCCAGCGCGCCCCGCGTCGACGTGTCACGCAGCCAGCCGCTGCCAGCGCGCGTGGTAGTCCAGCGCCACGCGGTAGGTGTTCATTTGCACCTGCACCGTGGACTCCAGGTCGGTGCCGTAGCCGCCGGCCATGCAAAACGCCAGCGGCACGCGCCGCTGCCAGGCCCAGTCCATCACGCGGCGGTCCCGCGCTTCCAGGCCGTCGAAGCTGAGTTTGAGGCGCCCCAGGCGATCGCCTTCGTGCGGGTCGGCACCCGCCAGGTAAATCACCAGACCGGGTTCGAAGCGCTGCTCCAGCGCCTCCAGTGCACGCTCCAGCGACTCCAGGTACTCGGTGTCGCCACAGCCGTCGGGCAGCTCCAGATCGAGATCACTGGGCTCCTTGCGAAACGGGAAATTGCGCGCGCCATGAAGCGAGAGCGTGAACACCGAGGGGTCGTGGGCAAAGATGCGCGCTGTGCCATTGCCTTGGTGCACATCGAGGTCGATCACCGCCACACAGAGCGGCCGCGCCGAGCCCTGGCGCCGCGTGTGCTCGGCCTGCAGCAGCCGCGCGGCCACCGCCGCGTCGTTGAAGACACAGAAACCGCTGCCCTTATCGGCATAGGCGTGGTGGGTGCCGCCCGCGAGGTTGGCGGCCACGCCCTCGCCCAGGGCCATCGCCTGGCGGCAGGCCTGCAGCGTGGCGCCCACCGATCGCCGCGCGCGCTCGGCCATGGCCAGGCTCCAGGGAAAACCGATCTCGCGCTGCTCGGCCGGGCTCAGGGTGCCGCTTGATACCGCTGCGATATACGCCGGCGTGTGCACCAGCGCCAGCTCGCCGTTGCTCGCTGGCAAGGCCTCATGCATCTCCACGGCTGGCAATTCGGCGGCCAGGCGCTGGCGCAGGCGGCCGTATTTCGCCATCGGAAAGCGGTGGCCGCTGGGCAGGGGCAAAACGAAATGGTCGGCGTAGAAGGCGTGCACGGCAGGGCCAGAAGGAGACGGCAGCGGCGATTGTGGCGGCCCGCTGAACCCCGCCTGTGAGCGCGGTTGCTGGGGCCATGCCTCTAATGTGCTGCGCCGCAGCAAATAGGGCTTGCGCAGTCGCGGGTAATCCCTATAATTGAGCTATGTTGCAGTGCAGCAAAGCGAACGAAAACAACAGCGTCGAGACAGCGCGGGTTCGGGAGCAGCTCTCAACTGAATGTGTTTCATCACTACCCTAAATCATCGAATGGAGTCCCCCATGCTGACTGCTGAACAAATCGCCGCCGCCCACAAAGCCAATATCGAGACCATGTTTGGTCTGACACAGAAAGCCTTCGAAGGCGTGGAAAAGCTGGTTGAGCTCAACCTGCAAGCCACCAAGGCCGCCATGGCCGAGACCGCCAACAACGCCCAGGCCATGATGAGCGTGAAAGACGCCCAAGAACTGCTGGCGCTGCAAGCCGGCCTGATGCAGCCCCTGGCCGAGAAAACCATGGCCTACAGCCGCCACCTGTACGACATCGCATCGGGCACCAGCGCCGAATTCAGCAAAGCCGCTGAAGAGCAAGCCACCGACGCCCAGAAGAAATTCATGGCCGTGGTCGACAACGCTGCCAAGAACGCACCTGCCGGTTCTGAGACCGCCATGGGCATGATGAAGAGCGCTGTGTCTGCCGCCAACACCGCCATGGAATCGGTGCAAAAAGCGGTCAAGCAAGCCACCGAAATGGCCGAAGCCAACATCAACACGGTGACCGCCCAGGCCACCAGCGCTGTCAAGTCGAGCAGCAAGAAGCGCTGAACTGCCGCGGGTTCGCCCGTTTGATGAACGCTTTTGCCTCAGACCAAGGCGTTCATACTGTGGCTCACAGGGCGTCGGCCCGAGGGGCTCCGAAGAGAGCCGATTGCCGACACACATGGCCCGCCCGATTTCCTTGGTTGTCTCCTCGGGTCCTTTTCGAAATTCGATTTCATCGGATCCCTTCAAGCCCTCACCGCAACGTGAGGGCTTTTTTTGTGCCCTGCATTTCAGCGTGAACCAAGCGCTGTGCGGCACAGTCCCAGTCAACACCCCCCGATACCGTCCGCTGCCGCTCGACAAGCCCGCCCATGCCACCCATGACCCAAGCCATCCTCGTCGTCAACCTGCTCGCCTTTGCCTTGCAACAGGTGATGGGGAACCAGCTGGTGCAATGGTTTGCGCTGTGGCCGCTGGCCAGCGACTTTTTCATGCCCTGGCAGCTGGGCAGTTACGCCTTCCTGCACGGCGGGCTCATGCACCTGGCCTTCAACATGTACGGCCTGTGGCTGTTTGGCAGCGAACTGGAGCGGGTCTGGGGCGCGCGGCGCTTCGCCGCTTTCTATTTCGTGAGCGTGCTGGTGGCGGCGGTGACCCAGCTCGTTGTGACGGCGTGGCTGGGCAGCGGCGCACTCACCGTGGGTGCCTCGGGCGGCCTGTTCGGCCTGCTGATCGGGTTTGCCATGGTGTTCCCTCGGCGAACCATCACACCGCTGCTGCCCCCCATTCCCATGCCAGCGCCGGTGTTCGTGGCGCTCTACGGCGCGCTGGAACTCACCTTGGGCGTGACCGGCAGCGCCACCGGCATCGCCCATTTCGCCCACCTCGGCGGGTTGCTGGGTGGCTGGCTGGTGATGCGCTACTGGCGCGGGCAAGCGCCGTTTGGCCAGGGACGATCCTGAGCAAGAGAAAGCAGCGCAGCGACGCGGCGCAGTCGCTCAATGCGGAGCGCCAGCAACCGGCCGCAGCTTCGCCAGCTCTGCCCGCAGCCGTGGCAAGGCGGCCTGCATCGCAGCGCGTCCCGCTTCGATTGAGCGCTGGCGCGCCGCGAAGTCGGAACTGCCCACACCGCTCAGTGCGGGGCGCAGCACCACCTCGGCACTGGCCAGATCGTAGCGGTTGATGCTCT
>JBBSDB010000300.1:0-3594 GCA_038249735.1 Burkholderiales bacterium | reverse complement strand
GCGTCGCTGCCCCCCAAGGGGGCTTGCTCACCTTGGGGCGGCCCGGCGGTGAACTGACGTGCTCCCCCACGCTTGCTCGCTGCGCGTGCGTCGCTGCCCCCCAAGGGGGCTTGCTCACCTTGGGGCGGCCCGGCGGTGAACTGACGTGCTCCCCCACGCTCGCTCGCTGCGCGTGCGTCGCTGCCCCCCAAGGGGGCTTGCTCACCTTGGGGCGGCCCGGCGGTTCGCATGGCTATTCCTCGTCTTTTGAACGAGATGCAACAGCCTTGGAGATCAAGGCGTTCATGTCGGCCGCGCGCTCGGTGGTGCGGTCGAACACGAAGTGCAGCGTGGGCACGGTATGGATGTGCAGGCGCTTGAAGAGCGCACTGCGCAGAAAGCCAGCGGCGGTGTTCAAACCCGCCAGGGTTTCTTCAGGGTCGCCTGTGAGCAGGCTGAAAAACACCTTGGCGTGGGCATAGTCTGGCGTGACCTCCACCGCATTGATGGTGACCATGCCGACCCGCGGATCCTTGAGCTCGCGCGCGATCAGTTCCGCCAGATCGCGCTGGATCTGGTCGGCCACTTGAAAACCGCGGTTGGGCTTGGAGGACTTGCGTGCCATGGTGAGACGGTCCTACAGCGTGCGCGCCACTTCTTTGACGTCAAAGAATTCGAGCTGATCGCCCTCTTTGATGTCGTTGTAGTTCTTCAGCTTGATACCGCACTCGAAACCTTCCTTGACCTCGCGCACGTCTTCTTTCTCACGCTTGAGACTGTCGATTTCGCCGGTGTAGATCACCACGTTGTCACGCAACAGACGGAAATGGGCGCCGCGTGTGACCTGTCCGGCGGTGACCATACATCCCGCCACCGTACCGATCTTGGAGGCGACGAACACGGTACGGATCTGGGCAGAGCCGATGATCTCTTCGCGCTTTTCCGGCGCCAGCATGCCCGTCATCGCGGCCTTGAGCTCGTCGACCGCGTCGTAAATGATGTTGTAGTAACGCAGGTCGACATCGTTGCCTTCGGCCAGCTTGCGTGCACCCACATCGGCTCGCACGTTGAAACCGATGATGACCGCCTTGGAAGCAATCGCCAGGTTGACATCGCTCTCGCTGATACCGCCGACGCCAGCAAACACCACCTGCACCTTGACCTCGTCGGTCGAAAGTTTGACCAAGGAGCTGGCAAGCGCTTCCTGCGAGCCCTGCACATCGGCCTTGACGATGATGGGAACCACCTTGACCTCGCCGGCACCGAGGTCGGAGAACATGTTCTCCAACTTGGCAGCCTGCTGCCTGGCCAGTTTGGTGTTGCGGAACTTGCCGGCGCGGTAGGTCGCGATTTCGCGCGCACGGCGCTCGTCGGTCATGACCATGAAGTCGTCACCCGCCTGTGGCACTTCCGACAGACCCTGGATCTCCACCGGAATGGATGGTCCGGCTTCTTTGATTGATTTGCCGTTCTCGTCGAGCATGGCGCGAACGCGGCCCGAGGTCTGACCCACCAGCACCACGTCGCCGGTCTTGAGCGTGCCGCTTTGCACCAGCACGGTGGCGACAGCGCCGCGGCCCTTGTCCAGACGGGCCTCGATCACCAGACCCTTGGCCATTGCATCCACCGGCGCCTTGAGTTCCAGCACTTCGGCTTGCAGCAGCACCTGCTCCAGCAGCGCGTCGATGCCTTGGCCGGTCTTGGCCGACACACCCACAAACGGCACATCGCCACCGAACTCTTCGGGCAACACCTCTTCAGCCACCAGCTCGGTGCGAACCCGGTCCAGGTTGATGCCGGGCTTGTCGATCTTGGTCAACGCCACAACCATGGGAACGCCGGCCGCCTTCGCGTGCTTGATGGCTTCGCGGGTCTGCGGCATCACGCCGTCGTCGGCCGCGCAGACCAGAATCACAATGTCGGTGGCCTTGGCGCCACGGGCACGCATGGCGGTGAACGCCTCGTGACCGGGGGTGTCGAGGAATGACACCATGCCGCGCTCGGTTTGCACATGGTAGGCGCCAATGTGCTGGGTGATACCGCCGGCTTCACCCACGGCCACCTTGGCACGGCGGATGTAGTCCAGCAACGAGGTTTTGCCGTGGTCGACGTGACCCATCACGGTCACCACAGGTGCGCGGGGCAGCGACTCACCTTCGTGGTGCACGCCTTCTTCGGTGAAGGCCTCCGGATCGTCCAGCGCCGCCACCACCGCCACGTGACCCAGCTCTTCCACCACGATCATGGCGGTGTCCTGGTCCAGCGGCTGGTTGATGGTGACCATCTGGCCGAGCTTCATCAGCTGCTTGATCACCTCGGAAGACTTCAGGCTCATCTTGTGGGCCAGCTCGCCCACAGTGATCGTCTCGGGCACGTGCACCTCGATCGCCTTGAACTCGGCTGGAGCCACAAAGCTGCTGCGGCTGTCGCTGCTCGAATCGCGGCCACCGCGGCGTCCGCCGCCACCGCCGCGTGGCCCGCCGCGCCAGCTGGTGGAGCGGCCTGCACCGGTATCGCCGCGGGTTTTGATCTCTTTTTTCTTCGCTGCGTCGTCCTTCCAGGTCGACGACAGGTTTTCCGACTTGACCTCTTTCTTGCCTGCCACAGCCGCTGTGGCTGCTGTGCCCGCAGGCTTGGCAACCGGCGTGCCCACCGGCTTGTGCAGCGTGCCCTTGAGCGTGGCAGCCGGTTCGGGCTTCTTGGCCACCAGCGTCTTGGCTGGCGCAGACATCATGGCGCGGATATTGGCCGCCTCTTTTTCCGCCTTGCTACGCCGCTCCAGCAGGTCCTGCGCACGCAGGTCATCGGCTTGCTTGATTTCGGCACTGCGCTCCGATGCGGCCAGCGCCTGCGACTCGCGCTCCAAGCTTTCTTCTTTGGCCTTGGCATGCTTTTCAGCCAATGTAGAAGGCTCTAGCGCCGCCGCATCGGCAGCCTGCTCAGCCTCTTCTGCGCTGGCTCTGGCGCTCGCAGCGTCGCGAGCCTCCAGATCGGCTTGCGCCTGGCGGGCCTCTTCGGCCTCGCGGGCAGCGCGCCTGGCGGTCAGCTCTTCTTCCTGGCGGCGCAGCAACTCGGCTTGGCGACTCGCATCTTCTTCGCGGCGGGCCAGCTCTTCGGTATCGACCACTGGCGCAGCGAGCGCCGACTCGGGCGCGCCAACAGGCTCGTCGTCGCGCTTGATGAAGGTGCGCTTTTTGCGGACTTCCACCTGGATCGTGCGTGCACGCCCGGTGGCATCGGCCTGCTTGATCTCACTGGTGGACTTCTTCACCAGTGTGATCTTCTTGCGCTCGGCGCTGGCCGTGCCATGGCTGGCCTTGAGATGGCCCAGCAGCTTTTGCTTGTCGGACTCGGAGACCGGATCGGTCCCCACAGCCTTGGGCACGCCGGCAGCAGAGAGTTGCTCCAGCAGTTGGGAGGTGGGCTTGTTCAGCTCGGCAGCCAATTCGGCGACGGTGGTACTTGTCATAGGTTCTTTTCTCCGCTGGGGCCTTCCGCTGTTCAGGGCGTGGGTTGCGCTTCGTCACCGGCGAACCAGTGGGCGCGGGCCAGCATGATCAGCTTGGTCGCCTCTTCGGGCGCCTGGCCAGTGATATCGGTCAGCTCGTCGGTGGC
>JBBSDB010000299.1:0-3603 GCA_038249735.1 Burkholderiales bacterium | reverse complement strand
GCACGCCAACCTCGACACCACCCGCGCCCTGCTCGACGCCTGCCGCGCGCAAACCGCCGCCGGCCACCCGCCGCCGCTGTTTTTCTTCTCCAGCTCGGTCGCGGTCTACGGCAGCGACGCAGCAATAGCGCTGCCCGCAGTGGTGCGTGACGACACGCTGCCCACGCCGCAGTCGAGCTACGGCATCCACAAATTCGTTTGCGAGCAGCTGGTGGCGGACTACACCCGCAAGGGCTTCATCGACGGGCGCGCGGCGCGGCTCATGACGGTGTCGGTGCGGCCCGGCCGGCCCAATGGCGCGGCGTCCAGCTTTTTGTCTGGCCTGTTTCGCGAGCCGCTGGCAAACCAACCCAGCGAATGCCCGGTCGACCGGGACACCGAGGTGGCGCTGGCGTCGCCCGCCAACACCATCGCCGGCATCCTCGCCGTGGTGCAGGCCAGCCGGGAAGCCTTTGGCGGGCGCACCGCCATCAACCTGCCTGCGCTCACGGTGAGCGTGCGCCAGATGCTGCAGGCCCTGCAAGACCTCGCGGGGCCAGAGGTGATGTCGCTGATTCGGGATGAACCCGATGCTGGCGTGAAGAAAATTGTGCAGGCTTGGCCCTCACGCTTTGAAAGCGCACGCGCCAGTGCGCTGGGCCTGGCCCCCGATCCCGATTTCGGCAATGTGCTGCGCCAGTATGTGCAGCACCATCCCGAAGCCGTGACCCACCCCGCCGCACGCCAGCGGCTCGGTCTTTGAGTGTTGTGTTCCCGTTCCGTCATCAAACCCAAATAGGAGACATCCGATGAAAGCCCTGTTGAAACCCCTCGCCCTGGCCGCCGTGCTGGCCGCTACCACCACCATCACCACCGGCGTCCACGCCCAGACCATTCTGAAGATCGGCTACGCCACCTCGCCCACCTCCCATTACGGCGTGGGCTCCACCGTGTTCTGCGAAGAAATGGAAAAGGGCACGCAAGGCCGCTACAAGTGCCAGCAGTTCCCGTCTTCGGCGCTCGGCGGCGAGCGCGAGCAGATTGAGGCGGTGCAGCTCGGCACACAGGATCTGGTGAACACCTCCACCGGCCCGCTGGGCAACTTCGTGCCCGAGGTGCGCATTGTCGACATCCCCTTCCTGTTCCGCGACTACGACCACGCGCGCAAGGTGATGGACGGCCCGATCGGCCAGGATCTCTCGAAAAAGATGGCCGCCAAAGGCCTGATCAACCTGGCCTGGACCGAAAACGGTTTCCGCCACATGACCAACAGCAAGCGGCCAATCAACAGCGCCGAGGACGCTGCGGGCCTGAAGATGCGCACCATGGAAAACAAGGTGCACATGGAGGGCTACAAGACCTTTGGCATCCTGCCCACGCCGATGCCCTTCCCCGAGCTGTTCACCGCGCTGCAACAAGGCACGGTTGACGGCCAGGAAAACCCGATTCCGGTGATCCTGGCGAGCAAGTTCTCGCAGGTGCAGAAACACCTCTCGCTGACCGGCCACGTGTACTCGCCCGCCGCGCTGATCCTGTCGCCAGCGGTTTGGAACAAGCTGTCCGCCGCCGACAAGGTGGTGTTCACCGACGCGGCGAAAAAAGCGGCCACGGCCCAGCGCAAGAAGGTCAATGACGACGAAGCCACCGGTATCGCCCAGCTGCGTTCCGAAGGCATGCAGGTGATCGAGAAGGTCAACGGCGAGAGCTTCCGCAAGGCGGTGGGTCCGGCTTACGCGAACTTCGCCAAGGAGTTCGGTGCCGCCAACATCGCAGCCATCCAAGCCGTGAGGTAACCCCCCCGCGCCGCCTGCGGCGTCACCCCTCAGAGGGCGACACCTGCGGGCCGGCGGAGCCGAGGGAAAGCTCCCCCGCGCCGTCTGCGGCGTCACCCCTCAGGGGACAACACTGGCGGGCCGGCAAAGCCGGACCCGCGGTGTTCTGGGTTGGGCTTCCCCTCCTCTTGCAACGGCCCAGGATTGCTTTCCATTTGTACTTAAGCCCTGCTCGGGTGAACACCATGAAATCCCTCATCCTCACGCTGGACCGCTGGATCACTGGCGCCTGTTTTCATGTGGCGTGTCTGCTGCTGGCGGTGATTTCCTGCCTCGGGCTTTGGCAGGTGGTCACGCGCTTTGTGTTGTCACAACCCTCGACCTTTACCGAGGAAGCGATGCGCCGCCTTCTGATCTGGATGGTGATGCTGGGCATGGCGGTGGCAGTGCGCAAGGGCGCGCTGATCTCGGTGGATCTGATGCTGCGCCTCTCGCGCGGTGCCTGGCGGCGAACCGTGCGCTGGATCATCTCAAGCGTGAACATCGCGTTTTTCTCGGTGGTGCTGTGGTTCGGCATCGACCTCGTCTGGCGGGTGCGCTTCCAGACCTTTGCCAGCATGGAACTCTCGATGTCCTGGGGTTACGCCGCTGTGCCGGTGGGCGCTCTGTTGGCGATTCTGGCCACGCTGGCCCACCACCTGGACCCACAAAACCAGGAACTCGAAACAGCGCAATAAAACAGCGCCCGTTCATCAGCGCCTGTTTCTCAGCTTTCTCACCACCACCCACCGCCGGACGCCCCCATGCCCTTGACCCTGCTCATCACCATGATGGTGTGCTTTGCCTTCAGCATTTCGATTGCCGTGGCCATCGGCGGCTCGGCCGTGCTGGGCATCGCGCTGTTTGACCCGGACCAGCTCATCCTGGTGCCAAAAGAGATGTTCAGCGCGATCGACAAGTTTCCGCTGGCCGCCATCCCGTTTTTCATCCTCGCGGGCAACCTGATGGAGACCGGCGGCATTTCGCGCCGGCTGGTGGAGTTTGCCAAATCGCTGGTCGGCGGCGTGCAGGGCGGCTTGCCGATGACCTGCGTGCTCACCTGCATGATTTTTGCCGCTGTCTCGGGCAGCTCGGTGGCCACCACCTTTGCCATCGGCGCCATCCTGATCCCGGCGATGGTCAAGCACGGCTACCCGGTGGGCTACGCGGCCTCGGTGCAAGCCACCTCGGCCGAGCTGGGCGTGATCATTCCACCGTCGATTCCGCTGATCTTGTTCGGCGTGGCAGCCGAGGTGTCGATTGGCGAGCTGTTCATCGCCGGCTTCGGCCCGGGCCTGCTGATCGGTGTGGTGTTGATGGTGTTCGTTCACCTGTGGTGCCGCTTCAAGGGAATGGGCAAGCACGACGGCGACGGCCGCCTGAGCGTGTGGGCTGCCACGCGCGACGCCGGCTGGGCGCTGCTCATGCCGGTGGTCATTCTGGGCGGCATCTACGGTGGCATCTTCACGCCCACCGAAGCCTCGGTGATCGCGGTGTTTTACGCGCTGCTCGTGGGCCTGGTGATCCACCGTGAGCTCAAGATATCGGACATCGTGCTGGTGTTGCGCAAATCGGTGATCTCCAGCGCGGTGATCATGTTCATCATTGCCAATGCGGGTCTGTTCGCTTTCCTCATCACCCGCGCCGGCATCCCCGACGCCATCGGCCAGTCGCTTGTTGCGATGCTGGAGTCGCCTGCCATGTTTCTGCTGGGGGTGAACGCGGCGCTGTTCGTGATCGGCATGTTCATCGAGACCTCCGCTGCCATCATCGTGCTCGCGCCCATCCTGGTGCCGGTGGCCATCTACTTCGG
>JBBSDB010000298.1:0-3620 GCA_038249735.1 Burkholderiales bacterium | reverse complement strand
TGCGCCAGGTGAACCACATAACCAATGGCCAGTGTGGCGGCCATTGGCAGACGCCGAGGTGTGTCGACGCCGGAGATGGCGCGGGCAAAAGCGTCGGTTGACACGGGCCGGTCGATCGCCACCCGGTCGGCCAGATGAAACGTCATGCCCTCAGGCTGATTTGCTGACAGCTCGTCGGGAAAGACAGCGCGCAGATCGGTGCGGGCATCTTGCGCGCGCTGACCACGAACCAGGGTGGACGCGCTCATGGCGGGGTCGGTCAAGCGAAACAGCACGCTGTAGGGAAATCGGTCTTGGGAAGAGTCGGTTCGAAAGACCAGTTCGCAATCGCCTTCGCCCAACGCCACCTCCGGTTTGACCGGAGCCGGGCGCTCTGTTGAATCCGCGCCATCGGGTGCGATGCCAGCTGCTGCGGCCAAGTCGGCCAGCAGGGTCAGCGGCGCTGGGTCGAGGCGCCTGGGCAGCGTAACTGGTGCCACATCCGAAGCCGTGGTGAGGCCAGGCAGCGGGATATTGATCACCATCGAGCCGTTCCCCCCCGACACCGTAATTTCCACGGTTTTCGGCGGTTTTCGGCGCCATTCCGTGGGCAACTTCAATAACACAGACCCATCTTTCAAGGGCCTTAGTGCGCGCCGCGTGGCCACCGACGTTCTTTGTCCGTCAAACATGGCGCCAGTCAGGGCCACAGAAGCACGGGTCACGGGATCGCCCTCGGGCTGCAGCAGCACCACGGTGAACTGCGCCGTTGCTTGGCTGGTGGTTTCGTCTACATTCAGGTCAGGGTCTTTGGCGATCTTGGCCAGGGCATCTTGAATCCGCCGGGCCGCCTGTTCATTGGCCTGCGCAAAATTACGCAGCGCACCCTTCATTTCGGCTGGAGCCTCTTTGTAGAAGAGCTCGGGGGTCAGCAACGGCGATACGGCGAAGGGGAGTGCGTTGGGGTCTGAGGAGTACCGAGCAGCCATGGTGTTCACCTTGAGGAGGAGAAAATGACCGCCCGGTGGGGAGCGGGCGGTGTTCGGTGGGTTTGATACCTGCCTAACTGGAGTCAGCCTACGCCGCTTAACAATTAAAATTAACCCTAGTAAATGTAAGATTTGTCACCGTTTGCCCACCTCCGCCTTGGGTGTTTGAACACGCTTTCGGGACGGCGTTCATGGCCTCTTTGCTACGATCTCGACTTATCTAACTTGCGGCCTACGTCGCTCTTGCTGTGATCTACGCCACCCTCAAGCTCGTCCACCTGCTCTCCCTCATCGTCTGGATCGGCGGCATGGTGTTTGCTCATTTTTTCCTGCGCCCAGCCGCGCTCGCGCTGGAGCCGCCCCTGCGCCAGCGCCTGATGCACGACGTGCTAGGCCGCTTTTTCAAGGCGGTGCTGATCTCGGCGGTGATCGTGCTCGCCAGCGGCATTTGGATGATTGGGCGCGTGGCCAAGGAGTCGGTGCAAGCTGGGCTGGGCTTCAACATGCCGCTGAGCTGGACCATCATGGCCACGCTGGGCATCGTGATGATCGGGATCTTCGGCCACATCCGTTTCGCGCTCTACAAGCGCTTGACCCAGGCTGTGTCGGCCAGCAACTGGACAACCGGCGGCGCCGCGCTGGCCTCGATCCGCACCTGGGTCGCCATCAATCTGTCGATCGGCGTGCTCATCATCGTGGTCACGCTGCTGATGGGGTGATCGGCGTCAGCAGGGGTGGCGCAGTTGCAGGATCAGCAGCTGGCCGCCGTCCACACGGTGGACCAGTCGGTGTTCCACCAGCGCTGGTCCTGTTTTTGCCAGTGCAGGTCGTGGTCCCTGGCTTTGTCGGCACAGACGAGTTTCAAGCCAGCAGCTCCCGCTCCCGACCCCGACCGCCACCCAGTTGCTTTGTGGCCGAGAGCAGGCGCCGCGCGTTGGCGGGGCTGCGCAGCGGGTGGCCGGTTTCTTCCAGCGCGTTGAAGTGTTCCAGCGACACCACCACCACATGCTGCTGGGCGCTGCGGGTGATGACGAACTGCGCGTGGTCTTTGCAGACCCGGTCCATGGTCAGTCAACCGCCACCGCCACCGGCATCTGCATCGGCGCATCGATGCCCCGAATGCGGTCCCACAGCCAGGGCAGGCCGCGCCGCAGGTCGGGGCGGGCGCTGAGTTGCACCGGCGGCTGCGTGCCGACATCAAAGCGGAACACGTAGGCCGGCTCCTGTCCCATGCGCAGGTCGGTCAGCAACAGGCGCCCGTCAACCCTCTGGAGGCTGAACAGCCCTTTGGTGAACGCGGCGATGCGCTGCACCGAATCGTTGCTGCGGTGCTGCTGCAGAAGGTCGGCCCCCCTGGGGTGCGCAGTCCAGCGCACGGTGGGGGTCGCGTCGAGCAGGGAGTAAAAACCCTCGAAGTACTGGTCTGGTGTGGTCGCCACCATGCGCCAGAGCACGGTGTTGAACGGCGAAGGCGTGACCAGCAGCGCTTGCGGGCTGAGCCCTTCGGCCTGCAGCGATGCGCGCGCGATGCGCTCCACATGCTGCTGCGCCACCACGCTCCAGCCCAGGTACAGCGTGCTGAGCACGAGGGCGGCAGCGTTCCAGCGCAGGCCGCGCAGGTTCTTCAGCCTCAGCGCCGCCACCACGCCGACGATCAGCGGCACCGTATAGGCCGGGTCGATGATGAACAGGCTGCCGACACCGAACGGGTGGTTGGAAAACGGCATCAGCAACTGCGTGCCGTAGATCGTCATGGCATCGAGCAGCGGGTGGGTGATGAGCACCAGCCACAGCGCCAGCCACCACCATTTGAAATTCGCCGCCTCCCCATGGATGCGCGACACCAGCCACGCGAGCAGGGGCGAGAGCAGCGTGAGGTAAAAAAACGAATGGCTCTCGCCGCGGTGGCGAACCATGTTGAGGACGTCATTGCCGTAGTCAATGACCACGTCGAGATCGGGCAATGTGCCGGCAATGCCGCCCCAGAGGGCCGCTTTCCACACCGCAGTACGCCGGCCCATCACAGCCACACCCACGGCGGCACCGAGGGTGATTTGAGTCAGAGAATCCATGCGCGAAGCTTAGAGCCTGGCGGGTAAATCCCCGCCCCGAGGGGACATGTCACCCGCTCAGGGGACGCTCAGCCCGGGATGGCGTCTGGCGCACCAAGCGCGGTGCGCAGGCAAGGGGAGTTCACACCCAGGGCACCGCCGAGCTGGTTCCCCCAGGCGGCCAGTGCCGCCCCCTGGGGAGCTGAGGGCTGCGGCTCCAAGCCTGCCTTCGCAGGCTTGGACAGCCCGAAGAGACAGCGACTCTGGCGCTGGCGAGGCCTGCAAGACACGCCGAAGGCGGTGCGGGGAAAGGTCAAGCCATGACCACGATGGGGAAGCGCGCACTCAACCCATCGCTGCCAGGCGCAAACGGAACGGTGATGGCTGCCTGAGCGCGCTCGTCGAGTCGGCGCCACAGAAAGTCGCGCGCATTGCCCGGGTCGCCCGCCACATAAAGCTGGGTGGTGAGCAGGTCGGCACCGTCGAGCTTCACCTTCACATGGATGTGCGGCGTGCGCCCGCCGTAGCGTGCCGGGCGCAGGGTTCGGAAGCGGTAGGCGCCGTCTCTGCCCACGGCCACGCGGCCAAAGCCCTGGAAGGC
>JBBSDB010000297.1:0-3620 GCA_038249735.1 Burkholderiales bacterium | reverse complement strand
TGGCGTCGCGGTGAATGCCTGCAAGTCCCAGGTTGTCTGAGACCGCTTGCCGGGCAGGGATGTCCGCTCCGTGCGATGCCACCGGCCGCGTCTCGCTCCGTTCCTCCCGTGCACTGGGGCGCCAGGCCACGGCACATACCCGAGGTGAACCGGGCGGAGAATGGCTGATTGGCCATGCGCCTGTCGGTTGGGGATCGGCCCAGGCCGGTCATCTGCATGACGGACGGCATGCGCAGAAAACGATCGGTAGTTGATCGTGTGTCTCGGATGGTGGGGCGGATCGACACTGGCGGGGCGTCTGTCTTTCTGCGATTCAGGATGGTGCCCAAGGCTCGGAGATCCAGATATCCCGCAGGTGGGGGATCGCCCGATTTGAAAGCCTCATCGGTTCTCGCGCAAATGCTTGGCTTGGATAAACCGGTATTCTCAGTCACATGAAGCCTCTGTTCGATTCGTTCTGGCGCGCTGTGGCCTATTGCATGCACCCGCGCGTGATCGCACTGTCTTTCTTGCCGCTGATCCTGATGGTTGTGCTGTCGTTCGGCCTGGGCTACTTTTTTTGGGAAGGCGCGGTGGCGTCTGTCACGGCCTGGCTGCAGAGTTACGAGCTGATGCAAGCCTTTCTGGGTTGGCTCGATCGCCTGGGCATGGGTGGGCTGCGCGCAGTTTTCGGGCCTTTGCTGGTGCTGGTGATGGCCACACCGGTGATCGTTCTGCTGTGTTTGCTGTTGGTGGCGGTGTTCATGACGCCGGCGATGGTGGAGTTGGTCGCACAGCGCCGTTTTGCCAAGATGGAGCGCAAGCAGGGCGGCTCCATGTTGGTCAGCGTGTTGTGGTCACTCGGCTCAACGCTGCTGGCTGTGCTCGCTTTGGTGGTATCGATGCCCCTGTGGCTGATCCCGCCCCTGGTGCTGATATTGCCGCCGCTGATCTGGGGCTGGCTCACCTACCGCGTGTTTGCTTTCGACGCGCTGGCGGTGCACGCCAGTGCCGACGAGCGCAGGCGCATCCTGCGCGAGCGCCGCAGCTCGTTGCTCATCATGGGAGTGGCCAGCGGTTACCTGGGCGCAGCGCCCAGCCTGCTGTGGGCCTCTGGCGCGATGTTCATTGCGATGGCCCCTCTGCTGGTGCCGGTGGCGATCTGGATCTACACCTTGGTGTTCGCCTTTGCCTCGCTGTGGTTTGCCCACTACGCGCTGGACTGCCTACAGGCGCTGCGCGACGCTGAGCCCCCAGCCAACCTTCCGCCAGTCGACCTGTTTCCGCCGGCGTTGCCTGCAGCGGCCGACGACCTTGCTTTGAACAACTCCGGGGCTCCGCGCCTGGGGGATTCCCAAAAACCAACATGACCGATCCCCTTATCACCGCTGAAAATCCGCCCCGGCCGCTCGCATTTGGGCTGCTCATCATTGGCGACGAAATCCTCTCGGGCAAGCGGGCCGACAAGCATCTGCCCAAGGTGGCCGAGTTGCTGGCCGCGCGCGGCCTGTCGCTGGCCTGGGCGCGCTGCGTGGGCGATGACCGAGCCCGCATCACCGCCGCCTTGCGCGAGGCGTTTGCCAGCGACGAGGTGGTGTTTTCTTGCGGCGGCATCGGCGCCACGCCAGATGACCACACGCGCCAGTGTGCGGCCGCAGCGCTGGGGGTGGAGCTTGCTTTGCATCCCGAAGCCAAGACGCTGATTGAGCAACGCATGCGCGAAATCGCCACCGAACATGGCGAGGCCTTCGATCCGCAGCGCCCCGACAACGTGCATCGATACAACATGGGCGTGTTCCCGGCTGGTGCGCGCGTGATTCAGAACCCGTACAACAAAATCCCCGGCTTCAGCTGTGCGGGCCACGGTGGCGGCACGGTGCATTTTTTGCCCGGCTTTCCGGTGATGGCCTGGCCCATGATCGAGTCGGTGCTGGATGACCAATACCGCTCGTGGCAGCGGCCAGGCGCTTGGCTGGAGCGCTCGGTGGTGGTGATGGGCGCGATGGAAGCTGCGCTCACGCCATTGATGGAAAGCATCGAGCGCGAGCACGAGGTGAAGGTCTTCAGCCTGCCCAGCGTGAACCATCCTCAGTTCGGGCGCCACATTGAATTGGGCGTCAAAGGCGAGCCGGCGGCGGTGGGCTTGGCGTTTGCGCAGATGCTTGTCGGTTTGCATGAACAAGGCGCCCGACTGGGCCCCGAAATGGTGCGCTGACCCAATGCACACTATTGGTGCGTAGTCGCTGAATCGCACCGCGACGGTGCTCTTTGCTTGTGCGGTCGCACCACGCTGCTCATGGTCCCTGAGCAGGTGGCTGATAATCTGCGGCGAGTGACGCTTGCGATGCCTGTTGCCGGGCGGCTCCGCCGAGTCAATGGCACAGAACCTGCTTAATTCGATCGTTCCTTTTCTTTATCCACCGAACCAGCTACAGGAGTATTTGATGGCCAAGACCGTCGCAGATGTGATGCAAATGGTGAAAGACAACGAGGTCAAGTTTGTTGACTTCCGTTTCACCGACACCCGAGGCAAAGAGCAGCACGTGACCGTGCCGGTCTCGCACTTTGACGAAGACAAATTCACCTCGGGCCACGCGTTCGATGGCTCTTCGGTGGCCGGCTGGAAGGGCATCGAAGCCTCTGACATGCAGCTCATGCCCGACTCGAACACCGCCAACATCGATCCCTTCTTTGAAGAGACCACGCTGTTCATGCAGTGCGACGTGATCGAGCCGGGCGACGGCAAGGCCTACGACCGCGATCCGCGCTCGATCGCCAAGCGCGCCGAGGCCTTCCTCAAGGCGTCCGGTCTGGGCGACACCGCCTACTTCGGTCCAGAGCCCGAGTTTTTCATCTTCGACGGTGTGCGCTGGAGCAACGAGCCCGGCCGCGTGATGTGCGAGATCGAAGAGTACGAGGCCCCCTGGAACAGCGGTGCCAAGCTCGAAGGTGGCAACCGCGGCCACCGCCCGACCGTCAAAGGCGGCTATTTCCCCGTGCCCCCGGTCGACAGCACGCAAGACATGCGCGCCGAGATGTCGCTCATTCTGGAGTCGCTGGGCATCCCGGTCGAGGTGTTCCACCACGAAGTGGCGGGCGCCGGCCAAAACGAGATCGGTACCAAGTTCAGCACGCTGGTCGAGCGCGCTGACTGGACACAGGTGCTCAAGTACGTTGTGTGGAACGTGGCCAACGCTTACGGCAAGACCGCCACCTTCATGCCCAAGCCCTACGCGGGCGACAACGGCTCGGGCATGCACGTGCATCAGTCGATCTGGAAAGACGGCAAGAACCTGTTTGCCGGCGACGGCTATGCGGGTCTGTCGGACTTCGCGCTGTACTACGTGGGCGGCATCATCAAGCACGCGCGTGCGCTCAACGCCATCACCAACCCCGGTACGAACAGCTACAAGCGCCTGGTGCCCGGCTTTGAAGCGCCGGTGAAGCTGGCCTATTCGGCCCGCAACCGCTCGGCCTCGATTCGCATTCCCTACGTGGCCAATCCGAAGGGCCGCCGCATCGAGGCGCGCTTCCCCGATCCCTCGGCCAATCCGTACCTGTGCTTCTCGGCCCTGATGATGGCTGGGCTGGACGGCGTCGAAAACAAGATTCATCCCGGCGAGGCAGCCACCAAAGACCTC
>JBBSDB010000296.1:0-3632 GCA_038249735.1 Burkholderiales bacterium | reverse complement strand
TGAAACGGCGAAAGTGCCGAGTTCGGATAAGGATGGGCGCCGCGCACGCGCAGCGTGTCGTTCACCCAGTCGACGCCTTGCGCCACCGCGTAGCGCGCAGCGGCGTCGAAGGTGGCGAAGTCGTCCACAAAACGCATCACGCGGTCGGTGGATGCGCTGCCCGTGCCACTGGCAATGGACACCTGGGCGGCAAAACGGCCGCAGGGCAAAGGGCGCGGGCAGGCCGCAATGCGGTACTTGCCCATGGAGAGCGGAGAGAGAGGCTTCGTTGCAGAAACAGAAATCGTAGGAATCATCAAAAACACTAAATGGCGCAAACCCGCAGCCTGTCAGGCCAAACGGTGGATGCACCCTAAAAAAATTGGCAGCCCCTGGGTGCCGGGGTGCCCGACTGACTTGTCCAGCGCCACAGCGGGTTTTTAACACCGCGTTGGCACTGGTGGCCCATCCATGGCAGCGGATCGGACAACAGCAGGGAAAAATCACCACACCGTGAAAGAGCGGGTGACGCGCCATGGTGGGGCCAGACCGGCAACCCCTCTGCCAGGGGTGGAGCGCCATCTCCCATCTTTTGGTGAGTGATGACGCGGCCAGTCGCCCAAGGCGAGCAGACCATTATATTGCGATGTGGAATTTTTGTCACGCGGGCCGAAAACCCGGGCCCGGATCAGTCGCCATCGCCCAAGTCCCGGCCCCGGCTGCTGCGCCAGATGGCGCGCAGCAGCCACAAGCCACCGACAAAGGCGCTGGCGAAGCCCAGGAAGCCGAAGGCGGGCAAGCCGAACAGGGTGGGTCCGCCTTGCACCGTCATCACGATCGAGGAGCCGATGATGAGCGCCGCGATCACCAAGGCCATGGTGAGGCGGTTGGCGGCGCGGTCGATCTGGTCGCCCACCCGCTTCATGTGCGCCAACTCAATGCCCACCTGCAGCTTGCCCCGGCGCGCGTTGCGCAGCAAGCGCGAGACATCGTGTGGTAATTGCTCGGCCACGGCCAGAGCGCGGCGCAGGCTGGCCCAGCCGCGCCGCACCACCACCTGTGGCCGGTAGCGCTCGCGCACCACGCGCTTGAGCAGGGGCAGCGCCTCGGTGGTCATGTGAAAGCTCGGGTCGAGGTTGCGGCCCATGCCTTCGAGCGTGATGAAGGCCTTGATGAGCAATGCCATGTCGGCAGGCAGAGCGAGGTGGTGGTCGCGCAGAAGAGTGGTCACATCGGCCAGCATCTGGCCCAGGTGAATCTCAGCCAGCGGCGCGCCATGGTACTGGTCGACAAAGTCCTCGATCTCGTTTTCCAACGTCGCGAGGTGCACGCCGTGCTCGTCGCCGGTCAAGTCGAGCATCACGTCGGCCACGGCCTGAGCGTTGCGCTCGATCAGTCCGAGCAGCAGGTTGAGCAGTTCGTCTCGGCGGCGCTCGGAGAGCCGGCCGACCATGCCGAAGTCGATGAAGGCGATGCGGTTGCCATCCAGGTAAAACACGTTGCCCGGGTGGGGGTCGGCGTGGAAAAAACCGTCTTCCACAATCATCTTGAGCACCGCTTGGCTGCCGCGCTGGGCCAGCAGCCTGCGGTCCAACCCCTGCCGATCGAGCGCGACCAGCGCATGGCCGGGGATCCCATCGACGAAATCTTGTACGTTGACGCGCTCGCGAGTGAGGGCCCAGTGCACCCGGGGCACCACGATGAAGGGCAGCGACGCCATGTTGGCCGCGATACGCTCGGCGCTGCGGCATTCGCTGGCCAGATCGAGCTCGCGCCGCAAGGAGCGCGCGAGTTCGCGCACGATCTGCTGCGGCCGGTACGGGCGCAGCAGGGGCAGCTCGGTCTCGACCAGCGCGGCCAGGTGCGCGAGCAAGCGCAGGTCGGCGGCGATGACGTCTCCGATGCCCGGACGGCGGATTTTCACCACCACTTCGGTGCCATCGTGCAGCCTGGCGCGGTGCACCTGGGCGATCGAGGCGGCCGCCAGCGGCTCGGGGTCGAAACAGGCAAACACCGCCTCCGGTTCGCCACCCAGGTCTTCCAGCAGCTGGGGGCGCAGCGCCTCCAGCGGCACCGCCGGCACCTGGCTGTGCAGCTTCTCGAACTCGGCAATCCACTCGGGACCGAACAAATCGGCGCGCCCGGCCAGGATCTGCCCGAGCTTGACAAAGGTGGGGCCCAGCTCCTCGATCGCCAGGCGCACCTGGACCGGTGGCGCCAACCGCGCCAGATCGGCCGCGCTGTCCCAGCGCAGCACATGGCCGGCGCGCTCCAAGCTGTCGGCCAGGCCAAGACGGCGCACTGTATCGCCCAAGCCGTGGCGGATCAGCACGCCGAAAATGGTGTTGAGCCGGCCCATATCGCGGGCGGCACCCAGGGTTTCTATCAGCATGCGCGAATGATAGGCGCGCATCCCTCGGAAGCTGTCTTCATTGATGCGGCCACGCAGCCCAGCAGCGCATGGCTTGGCTCAGCCGATCACTTGCGATCCGGCAGCTCGATCTTCACTTCCAGCACCTCCAGATTGTCCTGGCGTTCGAGCTGGACTTTGATGTCGTCCGGGTTGATGTTGATGTATTTGCAAATCACCGCCACCAACTCGCGCTGCAGTGCCGGAAGGTAGTCGGGCTCGGCCGCGCTGCGCCCGCTGCGCTCGTGCGCCAGGATGATCTGAAGTCGTTCTTTGGCAACGCTGGCGGTTTTCTTCTTTTCACCAAGCAGGAAGGAGAGAAATGACATCACCTCACTTCCCCCCGAACAGGCGTTTGAAGAACCCGGTCTTGCCAGCCTCGATGAACCGAAGCGGCTTCTCGGCGCCCAGGAAACGGTCGATCACGTCGCTGTAGGCCTCGGCCACGTCGCTGCCTTTGAGGTGGATGGCGGGTGTGCCCTGGTTGGACGCGGTGAGCACACTTTCACTCTCGGGGATCACCCCAATCAGCTTGATGCGCAGGATGTCCTGAATGTCTTCCAGCGACAGCATTTGCCCTTCGGCCACGCGACTGGGGTTGTAGCGGGTGATCAAAAGATGCTCCACGATCGGCTCCTTGCCCTCGATGGCGCGGCGTGTCTTGCTGCCAAGCATGCCCAGGATGCGGTCGGAATCGCGCACGCTGGAGACCTCGGGGTTGGTCACGATCAGCGCCTCGTCGGCGAAGTGCATGGCCATCAGCGCGCCGGTCTCGATGCCGGCGGGCGAATCGCAGACGATGTAGTCGAAACCCATGTCTTTCAGGTCGTTGAGCACCTTCTCCACGCCTGCTTGCGACAGCGCGTCTTTGTCGCGGGTCTGGCTGGCAGCAAGCACAAACAGGTTGTCGCACTGTTTGTCTTTGATCAACGCCTGGTTGAGGTTGGCCTCGCCCTGGATCACGTTGATCAGGTCGTAGACCACGCGGCGCTCGCACCCCATGATGAGGTCGAGATTGCGCAGGCCGACGTCGAAATCGATGACCGCGGTCTTCAGGCCTCGCAAGGCCAGGCCGGTGGAAAAGCTGGCGCTGGTGGTGGTTTTGCCCACGCCGCCTTTGCCGGAGGTGACAACAACGATTCTTGTCATGGTGAGGGGTGTTTCTCGCTGGGTTGGAACAAAAAAGAGAGGTGGTGTCAGTGCAGCCGGTTCAGCCACCGATGGCGTCGATCACGAGCTTGTC
>JBBSDB010000295.1:0-3653 GCA_038249735.1 Burkholderiales bacterium | reverse complement strand
CGCCAGAGTACCGCGCCGCTGCACAGCCATTGGCCCAGCACCATCGCGCTGCCCAGACCGTGCCACAGCCGCAGGTCGCCACCGCTGGCGCGCGCTGTCACGATGCGCTGGGCAACACCGAACTCTTGCAGCAGGGCCAGCATCATGCCCAGGATCACCAGGCCCATGGTGCCCATGGTGCGCTGCAGGTGGGCCTGTTGCTCGGGTGACGGCGCGGCGCCATCCATTGGCGACCGCCCCCGCTGCAGCAGCAACAGCATCGCCAGCCCCAGCAACAGCCCGGCAAAGCACTGCAGCGAAAACAGCTTGGCGGCAACCGGGCCGGCCACGGCCGGGTTGCCCAGGGTGGCGAACAAAGTGGGCACGGCGAGAAAGCTCAGCGCGCTGATGCCGCCCCACCAAAGTGCTGCGACCACAATCGGAAGGCGGTGCAGCAAAAACATGGGCAAAGCGCCGGTCAGGCGTAGCGCACGCCCACGATCTCGTAGCGTTTGGTGCCGCCTGGGGCCTGCACCTCGGCGACATCGCCCTCTTCTTTGCCGATCAGCGAGCGCGCGATGGGGCTGCTGATGTTGACCAGCCCCAGCTTGATGTCGGCCTCGTCTTCGCCCACGATCTGGTAAGTGACCTTGGCGCCGCTGGCTTCGTCCTCCAAATCCACCGTCGAGCCAAACACCACCCGGCCCGACGCATCGAGCGTGGTCGGATCGATGATTTGCGCGGCAGACAGCTTGCTTTCCACCTCGGCGATGCGGCCCTCGATGAAGCCCTGGCGGTCCTTGGCGGCTTCGTACTCGGCGTTTTCGCTGAGATCGCCCTGGGCCCGCGCCTCGGCGATGGCGTTGATCACCCAAGGGCGATCCACCGTCTTGAGTTTGAGCAGCTCGGCCTTGAGCTTTTCGGCACCGCGCAGGGTGATGGGAATGGTGTTCATGGCTTCTCTCCAACAAGCTCGATACCGCAGACCGCGTGCGGCGACGGCGCAAAAGGAAACCGCCGAGCGTTACCGGTCGGCGGTGGTTTCGCGACATTATGCAATACGGCACCCGCCCCAGAAACGGGGGCGGGTGCCGCTGCGCGCCCGGGTCGTGGGCGCTTCAGGCAGCGAGTTGTGCGTGCATCTCCTGCACCGAAATCACGCCGAGCTTGTCCAGGTAGGCCATGCCTTCCACGGCCGCCTCGGCGCCGGCAATGGTGGTGTAAGTGGTCACCCGGGCCAGCAGGGCTGAGGTGCGGATGGCGCCCGAGTCGGCGATGGCGTTGCGCCGCTCTTCCACCGTGTTGATCACCAACGAGATGCCGTTGCTCTTGATCATGTCCACGATGTGGGGACGGCCCTCGGTCACCTTGTTCACCGTGTCCACCGCAATCCCTGCTGCGGTGATGGCCGCTGCCGTGCCTCGCGTCGCCACGAGCTGAAAGCCCATCTCAGCCAGCTGGCGCGCGATCTCGACTGCGCGGGGCTTATCGCTATTTTTCACGGTGAGGAACACTTTCCCCGACGGCTCGCCATCGGCCTTTTTGGGACGCGGCAGGTGGGTGCCGGCACCCAGCTGGCTTTTCACAAAGGCTTCGCCAAAGGTCTTGCCCACGCCCATCACCTCGCCGGTGGACTTCATCTCGGGCCCGAGGATGGTGTCCACACCGGGGAACTTAACAAACGGAAATACCGCTTCCTTGACGCTGAAGTACGGTGGATGCACCTCGGCGCCAATGCCCTGCTCGTCCAACGTCTGGCCTGCCATGCAGCGCGCAGCCACCTTGGCCAGCTGAATGCCGGTGGCCTTGGAGACGAAAGGCACGGTGCGCGATGCGCGGGGGTTCACTTCGAGCACGAAGATCACGTCTTTGCGCTCGCCGTTCGCGTCCGTTTCCTGGATCGCGAACTGCACGTTCATCAAGCCCACCACGTTCAGCCCTTCCGCCATCGCAGCGGTCTGGCGCTTGAGTTCCTCGACCGTTTCCTTGGACAGGTAATACGGCGGCAGCGAACAAGCGGAGTCGCCGCTGTGCACGCCGGCCTGCTCGATGTGCTCCATCACGCCGCCAATGAAAACGCGGCCCGAAGCGTCGCGGATCGCATCGACATCGCATTCGATCGCGTCGTTCAGGAAGCGATCCAGCAACACCGGCGAGTCGTGACTCACCTTGACTGCTTCGCGCATGTAGCGCTCCAGGTCGCGCTGCTCGTGCACGATTTCCATCGCGCGGCCACCCAGTACATAGCTCGGTCGCACCACCAGCGGATAGCCCAGCGCCGCGGCTTTCTCCAGCGCGTCGGCCTCGGTGCGCGCGGTGGCGTTGGGCGGCTGGCGCAGGCCGAGTTTGTGCAACAGCTGCTGGAAACGCTCGCGGTCTTCCGCAGCATCGATCATGTCGGGGCTGGTACCGATGATGGGCACGCCAGCGGCCTCCAGACCCAGCGCGAGCTTCAAAGGCGTCTGGCCACCGTATTGCACGATGACGCCAACCGGCTTTTCTTTGTCCACGATCTCCAGGACGTCTTCCAGCGTGAGCGGCTCGAAATACAGGCGATCGCTGGTGTCGTAGTCGGTGGACACGGTCTCTGGATTGCAGTTGACCATGATGGTCTCGAACCCGTCTTCCCGCAGGGCGAGGGCGGCGTGCACACAGCAGTAGTCGAACTCGATGCCCTGGCCAATTCGGTTGGGACCGCCGCCGAGCACCATGATTTTCTTGTTGTTGGTGGGTTCGGCCTCGCATTCGCCGTCTCCATTGCCTTCGTACGTCGAGTACAGGTAGGCGGTGTCGGTGGCGAATTCAGCGGCGCAGGTGTCCACCCGCTTGTAAACCGGGCGGATGTTATCGGCGATACGGCGCTCGCGCACCGCCTGTTCGTTGGTCTTGAGCAGTTTGGCCAAGCGCCGATCTGAGAAACCCTTTTGTTTCAGGCCTCGCAAGGTGATGGTGTCGATGGCATCCAGCGCGGTCTTTTCCAGCTGCAACTCGATCTTCACGATCTCTTCGATCTGCACCAGAAACCACGGGTCGATCTTGGTGAAGTGATGCACCTCTTCCATCGTCCAACCGGCGGCAAATGCGTCGCCCACGTACCAGATGCGGTCCGGCCCGGGTGTGCCCAGCTCGCGCTCCAGCGTTTCGCGGTCCTGGGTTTTTTCGTTCATGCCGTCAACGCCCACTTCCAGGCCGCGCAGAGCTTTCTGGAACGACTCCTGGAAGGTACGGCCCATGGCCATCACCTCGCCCACGCTCTTCATCTGCGTGGTCAGGCGGCTGTCAGCGGTTGGGAATTTTTCGAACGCGAAGCGCGGGATCTTGGTGACCACGTAGTCGATGCTCGGCTCGAAACTCGCCGGCGTGGCGCCACCGGTGATCTCGTTGCGCAGCTCGTCCAGCGTGTAGCCAACCGCCAGCTTGGCCGCCACCTTGGCGATTGGAAAGCCGGTGGCTTTGGAGGCCAGCGCCGACGAGCGCGACACTCGCGGGTTCATCTCGATCACGACCATGCGGCCGTCTTTCGGGTTGATCGAAAACTGCACGTTGGAGCCGCCGGTGTCCACGCCAATTTCGCGCAGCACGGCCAGCGAGGCGTTGCGCAAAATTTGGTATTCCTTGTCGGTCAGCGTCTGTGCGGGGGCCACGGTGATCGAGTCGCCGGTGTGCACGCCCAT
>JBBSDB010000294.1:0-3668 GCA_038249735.1 Burkholderiales bacterium | reverse complement strand
GGTGGCGGTGGTCATGTTGGTGAGGCTTTGATGCATTGCAATGACGTGAGTCTCGGGCCCGGAGACCTGGCTGACAATTGCCTAACTATGCATTCCATCCATACACTTACGCATGGCTTCAAGTGGCAGTGACAACTTTGACTGGGCGCTCGTCAAGAGCTTTGTGGCTGTGCTCGATGCTGGCAGCCTGATGGGCGCGGCGCGGCGCCTGCAGGCACAGCAGCCCACGCTCTCGCGGCACATAGCCGAGCTCGAGCTGCAGCTTGGCGCGCCTTTGTTCGAGCGCACAGGCCGTGGCGTTACACCCACCGCCACCGGGCTGGCCATTGCCGAGGCCGCGCGGCAGATGGAAGAGGGCGCCATTGCGTTGGCGCGCAGCCTGGCCAAGAGCCGCGACGCCGCCACCGGCACTGTGCGTATCACCACCAGCCAGGTGGCGGCCACATGGCTGCTGCCACCGCTGCTGGCGCGGCTGCAAGAGGCCGAGCCGGGCATCTCGGTTGAACTGGTGGCCAGCAACCAGCTGACCAACCTGCTGCGCCGCGAGGCCGATATTGCCGTGCGCATGGTGCGCCCCGCGCAGGGCTCTCTGGTGGCGCGCAAGCTGACCGAAATCGAAATCGTGGCCGCGGCCCACCAGAGCTATCTGGACCGCGCCGGCATACCGCGCCAGCCTCAGGATCTGCTGTCCCATCGTCTCATCGGCTACGACCGTGACGAGACCATCGTGCGCGGATTCGTGGGGATGGGCATGCCTTTGCAGCGCGAGAGCTTTGCGCTGCGCACCGACGACCAGGTGGCCTACGGTCGGCTGGTGGCAACGGGTGCGGGCATCGGCTTCGTGGCGCGCTACAACATCCGCCACTGGCCTGGCGTGGTGGCACTGCTGCCGCAGCTGGGCATCCCGGCGCTGCCCTGCTGGCTGGCGGTGCATCGCGAGATCCGTGGCAATCGGCTGGTGCGAAGGGTGTACGACTTTCTGGCTGAAGCGATCCCCGGAGCGGTGGCAGACGGCTGAGCCGCCGATGCGATCGATGCATCAGGCACCGCGCGAAAAGTGCCCATGACCCGCCCTTTCGTCGTATCCCGACACCCGACGATAAGAAGCCTGCTCCTTGTGTTCAAAGACGGTGGCAACAGTTTGCGCCCGTTTCGATCCATCGTCCGTCACCGCTGGCGCAACATGCCACATGCGTTCCCGCCAACACAGAAAGCCGACGACCTGGCTGGGCTTGCGCTATGAGGTTTGGCAGGGGAGGTGGCCCTGAGCTCAACACGCACTGGCTGCTGGCCAAGACCTCGCTAACGGTCCGCGCGAGGGCTCGCAATACCTGTTTCGTGGCAGTTTTGAGGCTCAAGCCTGGGCGGGGTAGGAAGCCAAGCGCGACCTTTGCTTGGTCGATCAGGCCTGCGACAGCGTCGCAAAAAAATGCAGCCCGCTGCCCGCCATGACAAACAGATGCCACACCAGATGCGCGAAGCGCAGCCGTGAGCTGAGCAGGTACACCGCAGCGCCTAGCGTGTAGGCAACGCCGCCTGCCAGCAGCAGCGTGACGCCTGTTGCCGATACCTGACCGATCCACGGCAGTGCTGCCAGCAGCACCGTCCATCCCATGGCGACATACAGACCGGTCGACAGCAGCGGTCGCTCAACCCGCTTTGTCAGGGTGAACAGCACACCCAAGATCGCCAAAGTCCAGACCAGCGCGAACATCAACCAGGCCTGGAGGCCATGCAACGCTGCCGCTGCAAACGGCGTGTAGCTGCCGGCGATGAAGAGATAGATCGCCGCGTGATCGACTTTCTCGAAGAACAGCTTGCCGCGCCCCGGCGGCAGACCATGAAACAGGGCCGATGAGAGGTAGAGCAGCATCATGGTCGCCGCGAAGACGGAGACCGATAGGGTGTGCAGCGCGCCGCCGGCTTGCTCCATTGAGCTGTGAACGAGGATCGGCAGTGCCGCGACGGCCAGCAGAAAGCCGATGCCGTGACTGACGCTGTTGGCGACTTCCTCGGCGGGGCTTTGTTGGCGGGCTTGTGGAGCGTTCACGGGGCTGGAGGTCGGGCTTGCGTGGCGGCTGCAAGATTGCGGCAGCTCCAGTCTGCAATCTGGGCGGCAAGCCAGGGTCCGGCATCCAGCGGCAGATCGTGGCCTGCTTGCGGATGGCTGATTTGCGCGACTCTCCAGCGCAGGGCCAGTTCGCGTGAACAGCTGGCGTCGACCAGCGCATCGCGCGTGCTGCTGACCACCAGCAAGGGCAGCGACGGCCACGGCCCCGGGTGGCGGTAGCGCACCGCCGCCAGCAGCTGACGCAAGGCGTTCGCGGAGGAAACCGGCCGCAGCTGGCGGATCGCAGTCCACGACTCGATGACGGCGGCATGCTGCTGCGGGAAATGGCTGGTCAGGCGCAGGACCGTCTGCTCCGCAAACCGCGCGTCACGAGTTGCCAGCAACCGCAGCAAGGTTGGTAGCCGGGATGGCCGCAGCCGGTGGTGTGCCGGGCTGAACGGTCGCATGCTGGTATTGACCAGAACGCAGGCTGCCAGCTCGCCAGGCCAGGCCGATGCCCAGGCGGCAGCCACCATGCCGCCCAGCGAAAGCCCGAGCAACGCATACGGCGGGCGCAGGGCTTGTTGATGCAACTGACGACGGCAAGATTCGACCATCGCCTCGACCCGCGGGGGACAGGGCTCGCGCCACAAGCTGCCCGCACCAGGCAGGTCGATGGCGACGATGTGTGAGCCGGGCATGGCCTGCGCCAGCAGTGCCGGGAATTCGCCCCAATGCGCTGCTTCGCGCGTCAGACCGCGCAACAGAACCCAGGTTGTCATCGACTTCCCTGCGGTGAGTACCAGTGGGCAAGGGCGCATGCGCGCTGCTCGTCACGGGAGATACCGCCAGGCAGCCAGCGTCGGTAGCTGTAGGCTGCGCGCATCGCGAAGTCCAGCAGCGCGACGTGGCGGCGCAGCACGCGTTGCTGGCGGTGGCCGATCAACGGGTTGAAGATGCCGAGCCGCGAGAAGAGCTGGCGCGGGTTCTTCTTGACCCACAGCCAGGATCCCATCTCCAGCGTCAGCGGCAGGAATGTGCGCTGCGGCTCGGCTGCCGCGCGAAGGTAGAGGTGATCCCAAAGGTCGCCATGGGCAAGGTATTGTCGACTCTGTGGTTCGAACAGGTAGCGGTGGTGCAGAAGGCTGTCGTCCAGCAAGCGGCTCAGCGCATGCAGCTCCGGCAGGTGTTCGATCGGGCTTGTCGTATGGGCATGCGGGAACCACAAGCGGTCGGCAAGACCGAAGCCCGAATGGCAGTCGATGCTGATTGCGAAATCGCGCACCAGCAACTCGGCGGCGACGAAGTCGCACAGCGCCTGGGCTTCTGGCTGCATCGGATTTCCGACCCCACCCCGGTACCAAGGCAGGCCCGCGCTCAGCCGCTGCCCGCCGAGCAGGAATGCAGCACCTTCTGTGCACTCAACAGGCGCGTTGCGCATCAGGTCAATGCCCTGCGGATTGGCACGCGTGCCGCGCCAAAGCCCGCCGGGGTTGACGAGCGGAACCAGCACGATGCGAAGGCCTTCGAGGATCTGGTGCAAGCTGGTGTCCCACCGCAGACGGCGCACCAAGCTGCGCAGGCAGGCCAGCACGACCTCGGCGCCGATGCGCTCGAG
>JBBSDB010000293.1:0-3682 GCA_038249735.1 Burkholderiales bacterium | reverse complement strand
GCCGTGGATGGGCCAGCAGCCGTTCTCCACCGACCAGCATATGTTCGCCAACCTGGGCGACGGCACCTATTTTCACAGCGGCATCCTGGCCATCCGCCAGAGCATCGTGGCCGGTGTGAACATCACCTACAAGATTCTTTACAACGACGCGGTCGCCATGACCGGCGGCCAGCAGGTCGGTGAGCGAGCCGAGGGCCACAGCGTGGTGCAGATCGCGCAAAGCATGCGCGCCGAGGGTGCCGCGCGCATCATGATCGTGACCGACGAGCCAGAGAAGTACGAGGGCGTCACCGGCATTCCGTCGGGCATCGCGATCCAGCACCGCGACACGCTGGACGCGGTGCAGCGCGAATTCCGCGAGATCAAAGGCACCACGGTCATCATTTACGACCAGACCTGCGCCACCGAGAAGCGCCGCCGCCGCAAGCGCGGCACGATGGTGGAGCCCACCGAGCGCGTGATCATCAACGAGCTGGTGTGCGAGGGCTGCGGCGACTGCGGCGTGCAGAGCAACTGCCTCTCGGTCGAACCGCTGGAGACCGAATTCGGTCGCAAGCGCACCATCAACCAGAGCAGCTGCAACAAGGATTTCTCTTGTGTGAAGGGCTTTTGCCCGAGCTTTGTCACGGTTGACGGCGGCCAGCTTCGCAAGAAGAAGAAAGGTGAGGCCAAAACCGAGTGGGCCGGTGGCGCGCTGCCCGAGCCCGCGTTGCCGTCGTTGGATACCGAAGCCTGGGGCGTGATCGTGGCGGGCGTCGGCGGCACCGGCGTCATCACCATCGGCCAGCTGCTCGGCATGGCCGCGCACATTGAAGGCAAAGGCATCGTCACGCAGGACGCGGCGGGTCTGGCCCAAAAAGGCGGCGCCACCTGGAGCCATGTGTTGATTGGCGCGCAGCAAGATGACATCCGCACCACCCGCGTCTCGGCCGCGTCGGCCGATTTGGTGATCGGTTGCGATCCGCTGGTGGCCGCCAACAAAGAAACCTGGGCCCGGCTGCGCAACGGCCGCAGCCATGTGGCGCTCAACAGCAGCGCCACGCCCACCGCAGCGTTTGTGAAGAACCCTTCCTGGCAGAACCCGGCGCAGGCTTGCGTCGAAGCACTGACTGAGCATCTGGGTGGCGAGGCCGTGGGTGTGTTCGATGCCGAGGCCGCAGCGACCAAGTTCATGGGCGACAGCATCTACACCAACCCCATGATGCTGGGCTACGCCTGGCAGCGCGGCTGGGTGCCGCTGGGCCACACCGCGCTGATGCGCGCGATTGAGCTCAACAATGTGCAGATCGACAACAACAAGACCGCCTTCGAGTGGGGCCGGCGCGCCGCGCACAACCCGCAGGCGTTGGCTTCTTTGCTCGCCGACGGCGGCTCACAGGTGATCCAGTTCAAGCCGCGCGAGAGCGTGGCCACCGTGATGGCGCGACGTGTCGAGTTCCTGACCGCCTACCAGAACAATGCCTACGCCGCCGACTACCAGGCGTTTGTCGAGCGCGTGCGCAAGGCCGAGGCGCCGCTGGGCAAGTCGGACCTCACCATGGCGGTGGCCCGCTACCTGTTCAAACTCATGGCTTACAAGGACGAGTACGAGGTAGCCCGCCTGCACAGCGACACCGCTTTTCACGAGCGCATTGCAGCCCAGTTCGAAGGCGACTTCAAGCTGCGCGTCCACCTGGCGCCGCCGCTGTTGTCTAAGAAAAACGAGAAGGGCGAGCTGATTAAACAGAAGTATGGCCCGTTCATGTTCACCGCCTTTCGCTGGCTCGCGAAGTTCAAGGGACTGCGCGGGAGTGCGCTGGACGTGTTCGGCTACACGGAAGAGCGTCGCACCGAGCGCGCGCTGATCGGCGAGTACCGCACCTCCATCGAGACCTTGCTGCCCGATCTGGATGCGGGCAATCACGCGCTGGCGCTTGAAATCGCCCGTCTGCCCGAGCAGATCAAGGGTTTCGGCCATGTGAAAGCGCGACACCTGGCCGCCGCGCGCAGCCGCTGGGCTGAGCTCCAGGCTCGCTGGGCAGCGGGTGACAGCGAGACGGCGCGCGTGGCCTGAGGGCTCTGCGCGAGACCCCGGCGGCCCCAGGTGCTGCCGCCCCTGGGGTCGCGTCATACAATGTGCGGCTCAGTTAGGCACGCTTGAGGGCGTGTCTGTGCGGCGCATGGGCGCCCATCCTCCCCTCCCGTCAATCCCTTCGTTGGAGCAATCCCGTGTTCATTTCCTCTGCCTTCGCCCAGACCGCTGCCGGCGGCGACACCACCTCCACCCTGATGAGCCTGCTGCCGCTGGTGCTGATGTTTGTGGTGCTGTACTTCGTGATGATCCGCCCTCAGATGAAACGCCAGAAAGAGCACAAAGCCATGGTGCAAGCGCTCGCCAAGGGCGACGAGGTGGTGACCGCTGGCGGTTTCCTGGGCAAGGTGTCCAAAATCGGTGAGACCTTCATTGGTATTGAACTGGCCTCCGGCGTTGAGGTGCAAATGCAGCGCTCTGCGGTGACCCAGGTGCTGCCCAAAGGCACGGTCAAATAGCCCCCCGCGCCGCGCCTGCGGTGCGTCACCCCCCCAGGGGGCAACGCTGGCGGCCCGGCAGAGCCGGTTCCGCGGCGTTCTGAGTCAACCCCCTGCTGTTTCGCCAACTTTTTCGCTCCCCGGCGTCTGACCATGAACCGATATCCGCTTTGGAAGTACCTGATCATCGCGGTGGCGCTGGTGATCAGTGCGCTCTACGCCACGCCCAACCTGTTCGGAGAGTCGCCGGCGGTGCAGGTGTCAGCGGCGCGGGCTTCGGTGCGCATCGACACCACCACGGTGACACGGGTTGAGCAGGCGCTGGCGGCGGCCTCGCTCAAGCCCTCGTTGATGCAACTGGATGGCAACTCGGTCAAGGCGCGGTTCGATTCCACCGACGACCAGATCAAGGCGCGCGATGCGATCGAGCGAGCGCTCAATCCCGACGCCACCAACCCGGGGCATGTGGTGGCGCTCAACCTGCTGCCGCGCACACCGGTGTGGCTGGCCAGCCTGAACGCTTCACCCATGTACCTCGGGCTGGACCTGCGGGGCGGGGTGCATTTCATGTTGCAAGTCGACATGCCGGCGGCGTTGCAGCGTCGGGCCGATGTGCTCACCGGCGACCTGCGCACCGCGCTGCGCGAGAAGAACATTCGCCACAGTGGTGTCAGCCGCAGCGGCCAGACCATCGACATCCGTGCCCGCGATGCGCAAACCGCAGATGCCGCGCGCGCGCTCATCCAGGAGCAGTTTGCTGACCTCGACGTCAGGGAAACGGTTGAAGGCACCGACTACCGGCTGAGCGCCACGCTCAAGCCCGAAGCGGCCCGACTGGTGCAGGAAAACGCCCTTAAGCAAAACATGATCACCCTGGGCAACCGGATCAACGAACTCGGCGTGGCCGAGCCGGTGATCCAGCAGCAGGGGGCTGACCGCATCGTGGTTCAGTTGCCCGGTGTGCAGGACACAGCCAAGGCCAAGGACATCCTGGGCCGCACCGCCACGCTGGAGGTGCGCATGGTGGACGAGAGCACCGAAGGCAAGGCCGCTGAACGCGGCACCTCGCCAGTGCCGTTTGGCGCCGAACGCTACCCCGAGCGCAGTGGCGAGCCGGTGATTGTCAAGCGCGAGGTGATCCTGACCGGCGAGAACCTGACCGATGCCCAGGCTG
>JBBSDB010000292.1:0-3700 GCA_038249735.1 Burkholderiales bacterium | reverse complement strand
CGACCTGTTCATCAGCATCCATGCCGACGCCTTCTACACGCCCAAGCCGGCGGGCGCCAGTGTGTTCGCGCTCAGCACTCGGGGTGCGACCAGCGCGGCTGCGCGCTGGATGGCCAACAAGGAAAACTCGGCCGATCTGGTGGGCGGCGTCAACGTCAAGACCCAGGACACCACCTTGCAGCGCGCTCTGCTCGACATGAGCACCACCGCGCAGATCAAGGACAGCCTCATACTCGGCGGCGCCATGCTCGGCGAGGTGGGGCGCGTGGCCCGGCTGCACAAGCCGCGGGTGGAACAGGCAGGTTTCGCGGTGCTCAAGGCACCCGACATCCCCAGCGTGCTGGTGGAAACCGCCTTCATCAGCAACCCCGACGAAGAGCAGCGCCTGCGCAGCCCGGCCTATCAGAACGCGCTGGCCGATGCGCTTCTCAAAGGCATCGTCAGATACTTTTCGCAGAACCCGCCGCTGGCGCGCAACCGGTCGGTGGCCTGAATCGCTGGCCGCTCCCGCCCTCGCCGCTGGCGCTACTCGATCCTTGTGATGCGGTTCGGTTTGAAGCCCAGATCGGCTGCCTTGCCTTTTCGGGCACGCACGGCGCGGGCGTTGTTCAGGCTGCGGATCTCCAGCGTCTCATCGCGCTCTTTGCCACCTCGGCCGATACCTTCAATCTTCACGCTGCGGGTGTAGGCCGCCGCGCCGGCCAGCGTGTCTTTGGGCTCCAGGTCGAGCAGCAGCAGGCCGCGGCCGCCCTTTTCCATGATTTTCAACTCACTGATTTCAAAGGTGAGGATGCGGCCACCGGCCGACGCACAGGCCACATGGGTGGCCGCCAGCAGCGGCTGTGAGCCGGAGGTGTTCGCCGCATGCGACGGCGCACAAATGGTCTCGCCATCGCCCACCGTGATGAAGGTCTTGCCCGCTTTCTGGCGCGACACCAGGTTCTCCACCGAAGCCAGAAAACCATAGCCGCCCGTGCTGCTGAGCAGCAGCGTGGCGTTGGCCGGGCCAGCGAAGTAGTGCAGCGGTTGCGTGCCGCTCTCCAGCTCGATCAGCGTGGTGATGGGCTGACCATCGCCGCGCGCGCCGGGCAGGCTGGCAACCGGCACGCTGTAGACGCGGCCGTTGCCACCGAAGACGATCAGTGTGTCCACCGTGCGGCATTCGAACGTGCCATGCAAACCGTCGCCCGCCTTGAACGCAAAGCTGCCGGCCTCGTGTCCGTGGTTGTTGCGCGAGCGCACCCAGCCCTTGCTGGAGATGACCACCGTCACCGGCTCGTCCACCACCTTGATCTCGGCCACGGCCTTCTTCTCGGTCTGGATCAGCGTGCGGCGCTCATCGGCGAAGGTCTTGGCGTCCGCCTCGATCTCTTTCACCATCAGGCGCTTCAGGCTGCCCGGGTTGCCCAGAATGTCTTCGAGCTTGCCCTGCTCTTCGCGCAGGCCCTTCAACTCCTGCTCGATCTTGATGGCCTCCAGCCGCGCGAGCTGGCGCAATCGGATTTCCAAAATGTCTTCGGCCTGCCGGTCGCTGAGGTTGAAGCGCGCCATCAGCGCGGCCTTGGGCTCGTCGCTACCCCGAATGATGGCAATCACCTCATCGATGTTGAGCAAGACGAGTTGCCGACCCTCCAGGATGTGGATGCGGTCCAGCACCTTGTTCAACCGGTGCTGGCTGCGCCGGGTGATGGTGGTCTGGCGAAATTCGATCCACTCGGTCAGCATGAGCCGCAGCGATTTCTGTGTCGGTCGGCCATCGATGCCGATCATGGTCAGGTTGATCGGGCTGGAGCTCTCCAGGCTGGTGTGGGCCAGCAGCGCGGTGATGAGCTCGCGCTGTTCGATGCGGCTGCTCTTGGGCTCGAACACCAGCCGCACCGGCGCGTCTTTGCTCGACTCATCGCGCACGCCATCGAGCACCATGAGGATGCTGGCTTTGAGCTGCGTCTGGTCCTGGCTCAGCGCCTTCTTGCCCGCTTTGACCTTGGGGTTGGTGATTTCTTCGATTTCTTCCAGCACGCGCTGCGTGCTGACGCCGGGCGGCAACTCGGTGACCACCAGGTTCCACTGGCCGCGTGCCAGGTCTTCGATCTTCCAGCGCGCGCGCACCTTCAGGCTGCCGCGCCCGGTGCGGTAAGCCTCGGCGATGTCGCCCGCCGGGCTGATGATCTGGCCACCGCCGGGGTAGTCGGGGCCGGGCACGATGATCAGCAGCTCCTCAGGGCTGAGTAGCGGGTGTTTGATCAGCGCCACGCAGGCGTCGGCCACTTCGCGCAGGTTGTGGCTTGGGATTTCGGTGGCCAGACCCACCGCGATGCCGGAAGCGCCGTTGAGCAGGTTGAACGGCAGGCGCGCCGGCAACTGCTTGGGCTCTTCAAATGAGCCGTCGTAGTTGGGCACAAAGTCCACCGTGCCCTCGTCGATCTCGTCCAGCAGCAGGCCGGTGATCTTGGCCAGCCGCGCTTCTGTGTAGCGCATGGCGGCAGCGCCGTCGCCATCGCGCGAGCCGAAATTGCCTTGGCCATCGATCAGCGGGTAGCGCTGCGAAAAGTCTTGCGCCATTCGCACCAACGCGTCGTAGGCCGCGCTGTCGCCGTGCGGGTGGTACTTGCCCAGCACATCGCCGACCACCCGCGCACTTTTGACCGGCTTGGCCGCCGTGTTGCGGTTGGGGCCACTGAAACCCAGCCCCATGCGCTCCATCGAGAAAAGAATGCGCCGCTGCACCGGCTTTTGGCCGTCGCACACATCGGGCAGGGCACGGCCCTTGACCACCGACAGCGCGTACTCTAAGTAGGCGCGCTGGGCGTAGGTGGCGAGGTTGTCTTCGGTGGGTACTTCAACCGGTCGCAGATCGGGTTCGTTGGTGTCGTTCATGTCGGTTGCGCGTCGTGTCTGAAGATACGCGGCGCGAAAAGGGGTTCAAATTCCAGGGCACCGCGGTACAGGCCATCCCAGGCCGCCCGTGCCGCCCTTGGGGGGGGGTGACGACGCAGGCGGCGCGGTGGGGAGTCAAATATCGATTTCGACGGAATCGCCATGCAACTCCATCAGCTCGCGGCGCGAGGCGGCTTCGCCCTTGCCCATGAGCTTGGTAATCAGCGCTTCGGTAGCGGCAAAGTCGATGGCGCCGAGTCGAACAGGCATCAGGCGGCGCGTATCCGGGTTGAGCGTGGTGTCCCAGAGCTGCTCGGCGTTCATCTCGCCCAGCCCTTTGAAGCGGCTGATCTGGCATTTTTCACGCGAGACACCGTCCTTTTCGGCCTTGTCGAGGATGGCGTGCAGCTCGCCGTCGTCCAGCGCGTACTGCTTGGAGGCCGGTTTTTTGCCCCGCGCAGGCACGTCAACCCGAAACAGCGGCGGGCGCGCCACATACACATGGCCGGCTTCAATCAGCTTGGGGAAGTGGCGGAAAAACAGGGTGAGCAACAGCACCTGGATGTGCGAGCCGTCCACATCGGCGTCGCTCAGGATGCACACCTTGCCGTAGCGCAAACCGGACATGTCGGGCGACTCCAGCGGCCCGTGTGGATCGACACCAATGGCCACCGAAATGTCGTGAATCTCGTTGTTGGCAAACAAGCGGTCGCGCTCGACCTCCCAGGTGTTGAGCACCTTGCCGCGCAGCGGCAGAATCGCCTGACGGGCGCGATCGCGCCCCTGCTTCGCGGATCCACCGGCGGAATCCCCTTCGACGATG
>JBBSDB010000291.1:0-3713 GCA_038249735.1 Burkholderiales bacterium | reverse complement strand
GGCGATCGCCCAACAAGGTGCTGAGGGCCGGTTAAGTCCTCGAAGCCCATCCAAGAGACCCACCACATGTTGCCTTTCACGCTTGACCAATTCCTGGCCATCTTCGTCGCCTACAACGAGGCGCTGTGGCCTGCGCAAGTGCTGGCGTATGGGCTGGCGCTGTTGATGCTGGTCTTCATCCTTTGGCCCACCAAGCAGCGCAGTCGCGTGGTGGCGGCTGGGCTGGCCGCGATGTGGTTGTGGACTGGCGTTGCCTACCACGGCATGTACTTTTCAACCATCAGTGCCGGGGCCTGGGGCTTTGCCGCGCTGTTCGTGCTCCAAGGCCTGTTGTTTGTCGAAGCGGGTGTGCTGCGGGGTCGGCTTGCCTTCGGCCCGGCCAAAGGCTGAACCGGCGGGCACGACCAGGGCATGGATTTCGCGGCTGGGTTGATTGCAAGCAGCTCTTTTGGGGCCACTTCTATCGCTGGTGGATGTACCTGCTTGTGTGCCTGGTATTCCTGGTCGCGCACGTCACACACGCCGCCATGGTCTGTGCCCGGTCAGCGTGAAACGGCCCCCCTTGGGCTGACTGCGGACACCCCAGCCACCTGTCGAGAAAGGCCAGGTCGGTTCGCTATCGCACAGACAAAGCTGGAAGAAGCGCGTTTCATGACCTCTCCAACGTCAGCGGCACCCGGAGAAACCCATGAACCCACCGAACACCCCAGCTCCCAACACCACGCCGGGCGACGGCGACCTGGCTGAGCAGGCCAACCCAGGCCAAGGCATTCCGTCGCAAGACCCGACTGGTGCCGCGCAGACCTTGTTGAAACCCGATGAAGCCAGGCGCGAGGCCAAGTCGGCGCTGGTGGGTGGTGGCGTGGTGGCAGGGGCCACCGCGGGTGGGATCGCTGGACTCGCGGTGGCGGGTCCCGTGGGGATCGTGGCCGGGGCCGCGCTGGGTGCCGTTGCCGGTGGCCTCGGCGGAGCTGCCGCGGGAACCGCTGCCAGCCCCGAGCAGCCGAACCCTGCTGACAAAGCCACAGCCGATCCCGTTCGCCAACCCAAAAAAGGCGGCGGCGGCTGATCGGCAAACAACTGGGTACTTCAAGATGGAAAGCCCGAAACGCCAGCGCATCGCGAAGCTGCCGCTCAATGGCGTGCCGGTTCGCACCAGCTGCTGCGCCGCCATTACGCATCGGCTGCAAGATGCCTGAGGCGTCCGAGTCGTGATCACGATCCGGCGCGGCTTCGTGCTCGGTTTGGGCATCGTGTTGAGCGCGGCCTGCCATGCCGATGGCGCATCGATCGCCAAGCATGGCGTGGGCGCCGCCCAGGCCTGCCAGATCTGTCATGGAGCGTCTGGCGAGGGGCTGGCGCAGGCCGGCTTTCCCCGCTTGGCGGCTCTGGGCGCGCCCTACCTGCAGCGCCAACTCGACGCCTTCGCGGACGGCACGCGGGTGAACGCCGTGATGATGCCGATTGCCAAGGCCTTGTCGGTGGCAGACCGCGCAGCGGTGTCGGCGTATTACGCCGGGTTGCCGGTACCAGCCGTATCCGCCACAGCCAACCCAACAGCCTCTGCTGCATCACCGAAGCCTATCGGCGTCGGCGCCACCCTGGCCACGCGAGGGCGCTGGGCCGACAAGCTGCCGGCGTGCGAGCAGTGTCACGGCCCGGGTGGGCGTGGCGTGGGCCCGGACTTCCCGGAACTGACAGGTCAGAGTGCGGCCTACCTCGCCAACCAGTTGACGGCATGGAAAACCGGTACGCGACCTCCCGGCCCCATGGGCCTGATGGCGGTCGTGGCGAAGAAGCTGTCGGATGCCGAGGTGCTTGCCGTTGCCGACCACTTCGCCTCGCTGCCCACGGAAGCGACCCGATGAACAACACACGTCAATGGGTCTACCTGAGCGCCGCTGCGGTGGCGGGGCTGGTGGTCGGTATGGGCCTTCATGCAAGCGGCGCGTTCGACAGGCTTCGCAGCACCACCCTCAGCGAGCGAACGGCTGCTGCACCGACGCCAACGGCGCCAGAGGCGGTGTCGGTGCAGCCAGGGACGTCGAACGATCTGTCAGGCGATCCGCCGCGCGCTGAACTCACGCCACCCGCAGCCGCGACCGGTACGCCGGTGGTGTTCCAACCGCCACCCGAGAGCGAGATGCCGGCGGGCGAATTCGGCGATGTGGTCCGGCGCGGCCGCGAGATCTTCGTCGACACGCCCCGCGCCGCCCCCGCGTTTGTGGGCAACAGCCTGCGCTGTGTGAGCTGCCACCTGGACGCCGGGCGGCTGGCGGATTCGTCACCGATGTGGGCCGCTTTCGTGAGCTACCCCGCCTACCGCAGCAAGACCAAGAGCGTCACCACGTTCCAGCAGCGTCTGCAAGGCTGCTTCGAATACAGCATGAACGGCAAGGCGCCGCCCCTGGGCGCACCTGAGTTGGTGGCGCTGGAGAGCTATTCCTATTGGCTCGCGTCTGGCGCACCGATCGACCCGAACCTTGCGGGGCGCGGCTACCCGGCGCTCGCGCGGCCAGCGCTGGCGGCGGACTTTGCTCGTGGCGAGCAGGTGTACACGCAGAACTGCCTGCTCTGCCATGGCGCTGATGGTGCAGGCCAGAAAGCGCCTGACGGCACCGCCGTGTTCCCTGCCCTCTGGGGCCAGGACTCGTTCAACTGGGGTGCCGGCATGGGGCGCATCAACAACGCTGCCGCCTTCGTCAAGGCCAACATGCCGCTCGGTCTGCCCGGCACGTTGAGCGACCAGCAGGCGTGGGACGTGGCGCTGTACATGAACAGCCGCGAGCGCCCGCAAGACCCGCGCTACACCGGCAATGTGCAGGGCACGCGCAAGGCGTTCCACGCGACCGAGGAATCAATGTACGGGCGCGAGGTGGCGGGCCAGGTGCTCGGTGCCAGCGGCCCGCCGAAGCCGTTCAAGCCCGTCAATTCGTCGCAGCGAAATTGACAATCAACAACACCCCCGCGACCACCGCAGCGACATGGTGACCCATGGACGATCAACATGAATGCCTGCCTCATCCGCCACGGCGAAACCGCCTGGTCGCTCACGGGTCAGCACACCGGCAAGACCGAGCTGGACCTCACCGCACACGGCGAAGACCAGGCGCGCAGCCTCGGTCCGCGTTTGAAAGCCAAGGGCTTCACCCGGGTGCTGGTGAGCCCCCGATTGCGCGCGCGGCGCACCTGTGAGCTCGCGGGCCTGGGTGCGATGGCCGAGATGGAGGCCGATCTGGCGGAATGGGATTACGGCCTGCACGAGGGGCGCCGTTCCGCGGACATCCGTTTGGACGACCCGGAGTGGGACATCTGGCGCGACGGTTGCCCCGGCGGCGAATCGCCGGCCGACATCAGCACTCGGGCAGACCGGTTGATCGCCCGGCTGCACCACATGGTTGGCACCGTGGCGCTGTTCTCGCACGGTCAGTTTGGTGTGGCGCTGGCCACCCGGTGGATCGAGCTGCCGCTGATCGAAGGCCACCACTTCACCCTGCACCCGGCGTCGGTCAGCCTGCTGGGCACCAACCCGCGTCACGGGGACCGGCGGGTGATCGAGCTTTGGAACGAGTGCCCTGCATAGGCGTCGGCAAAGGCATCAGCATCGGCATTGGCATAAGCATCCACCGGAATGGATGCGCCATGAGCCGTCAGCTTTTTGGGTGGGATGTGCGTCAGCGCACAGACCGGGTGTGGCCTGCGGCCTATGGTGG
>JBBSDB010000290.1:0-3763 GCA_038249735.1 Burkholderiales bacterium | reverse complement strand
GACCGGCCCGTAGGCCAGGCCGGCCACACGCATGGGCTGATGGAAACCGGCCACCGTGGTGTCGCTGTCTTGGACCGACGCGTCCTTGAAAAACACGCGACCCAGCTCAAACAGCCGCACGCGCTGGGCCTTGCGGTCGAGGTTGAAGCTCAGCACCGAGATCAGGCTGCCCAGCAGCGACGAGCGCATAACGCTCATCTGGCTGGCGATCGGGTTCAGCAGCTTGATCGGATCGGGATTGCCGGCCAGTTCGTGCTCCCACCGGGCCTCGACGAAACTGAAATTGATCGTTTCCTGATAGCCCAGCTGCGCCAGTTGCCGGCGCACGGCAAACGGGCCGCGCCGCGCCTCGGTGCGGATCTTCGCGGTGATCGGCGCCAGCGGCGGAGTCGTCGGCAACTGCTCGTAGCCGACGACCCGAATCACCTCTTCGATCAGGTCCTCCTCGATCTGCAGGTCGAAACGAAACGCCGGCGGCGCAACGGTCACGGTGCCCTGGCCTTCGCTCACGTCCAGTCCCAGGCGTCGCAGCGCACCGGCGCACTGTGCCTGGGTGAGCGGCATGCCGATCACTTTCACGGCGCGCGCCACGCGCAACGTCACCGGCTTGCCTTCGGGCAAGGCCAGCGTCTGGTCGTCTATCGGGCCCGCTTGACCGCCACAGATGTCCAGCACCAGCTGGGTGATGCGCTCCACGTGCTCGACCGTGGTGGATGGATCCACGCCACGCTCGAAGCGGTGGCCCGCGTCGGTGCTGAAGTTGAAGCGGCGCGAGCGCCCGGCGATCGCCTTGGGCCACCAGAACGCGGCCTCGATGAAGATGTTGGCGGTCTCATCCGACACGGCGGTGGCGTCGCCACCCATGATGCCGGCCAGCGACTCCACCGCCTGGTCATCGGCGATCACACCCACCTGCGCGTCCACCGTCACGGTGTTGCCGTTGAGCAGCTTGAGCTGCTCGTCCGGCTGACCCCAGCGCACGTGCAGGCCGCCGCGGATCTTGTCGAGGTCAAAAATGTGAGAGGGACGTCCCAACTCAAACATCACGTAGTTGGAGATGTCGACCAGGGGTGACACGCTGCGCTGGCCGCAGCGCGCCAGGCGCTCCACCATCCAGGTCGGCGTCGACACGCGCGTGTTGACACCGCGCACGACGCGCCCGCTGAAGCGTCCACACAGGTCGCTGTCCTGCACATCCACCGCCAGACGGTCCTGAATTTGAACCGTCGCTCGCGGAAACGCCGGCTGCAACAAGGGCGCGCCCGTCAGCGCCGACAACTCGCGTGCGACGCCGTACACGCTCAGGCAATGCGCCAGATTGGGCGTGAGCTTGAGCGTGAACAGCATGTCGTTCAGCGCCAGCTGCTCGCGGATGTTCCGGCCCACCACCGCGTCGGCGGCGAGTTCCAGCAAACCGCCGTGGTCTTCCGAGAGCTTGAGTTCGCGCGCCGAGCACAGCATTCCCTGGCTTTCCACGCCGCGCAGCTTGCCCACCTGGATCAGGAACGGCTGGCCGTCTTCGCCGGGAGGCAGCTCGGCGCCCATGGTCGCGCAGGGCACCTTGATACCCACGCGCGCATTCGGCGCCCCGCAGACAATCGTCAGCAGTTCGCCCTGGCCCACGTCCACCTGGCACACCCGCAGGCGGTCGGCGTTGGGGTGCTGCTCAGCAGCGACGATGAGACCGACGAGCACACCACCAAACGGAGGGGCCACCGGCGTGAGCTCTTCCACCTCCAGCCCGGCCATTGTCAAAGTGTCGGCCAGTTGCTGGCTGGACAGCGGAGGGTTGCAGAAACTGCGCAACCAGGATTCAGGGAATTGCATCGTATCGGTCCGGAAGGATCAGCGAAACTGGTTCAAGAAGCGGACATCACCGTCAAAAAACAGGCGCAAGTCGTTCACGCCGTAGCGCAGCATGGTGAGCCGGTCCGGGCCCATGCCGAAAGCAAAGCCGATGAACCGCTCGGCATCCAGACCCATGTTGCGCACCACATTCGGGTGCACCTGGCCCGAACCCGCCACCTCCAGCCAGCGCCCAGCCAGCGGCCCGCTCTGAAACTGGATGTCGATCTCGGCGCTGGGCTCGGTGAAGGGAAAGAAGCTGGGGCGAAAGCGAAGCACCAGATCGTCCGACTCGAAGAAGGTGCGGCAGAAGTCGGTGAACACAACCTTGAGGTCTTTGAAGCTCACGTTCTCACCGATCCACAGGCCTTCGCACTGGTGGAACATAGGTGAATGGGTGGCATCGCTGTCCACGCGATAGGTCCGGCCGGGCGCGATCACGCGAATCTCCGGCATCCCGTGGCCAGCGTCCAATGCCGCGCGATGGCGCTTCACATGCGACACCGCGTGCCGGATCTGCATCGGGCTGGTGTGCGTGCGCAGCAGATTTGGCGCTTTTTCGCTACCGCCTTCTACGTAGAAGGTGTCGTGCATGGAGCGCGCGGGATGGTCTTCGGGCGTGTTCAGCGCGGTGAAATTGAACCAGTCGGACTCGATCTCAGGACCCTCAGCCACCTCGAAGCCCATGCTGCCAAAGATAGCCTCGATGCGCTCCAGCGTCAGGCTCACCGGATGCAGCCCCCCCTGCCCTCGCTGCCGACCAGGCAGCGTCACGTCCAGCGCCTCGGCCTTGAGCTGTTGATCGAGTTCGGCGTCGGCCAGGGCCTGGCGGCGCTCGTTCAGCGCGGCCTCGACGGCCTGCTTGGCCTGGTTGATCAGGGCGCCACGCGCCTTTTTCTCGTCCACCGGCAAGCCCGCCAAGCTCTTCATCAGCTCGGTGATGCGGCCAGCTTTGCCAAGGTACCGTGCCTTGGCGTTTTCCAGATCGGCCGGAGTGGCGGCCTGCACAAAGGCGGCGCGCGCGTCCTGGGCCAGGGCTTCCAACTCGTTCATGGGGTGGTGCGTGTATGGACGCTTGTGAAATGCCAAGAAAAAAGGGACTGAGCGCCGCGAGGGAAATCCCTCAAGCCTCAACCCCTTTGAGCGACGCGACCAAGGCCCGGACCGAAGCCCGGAACCAGGTCCATCGAAAATCAAGCGGCCAGCTTGGCTTTGACTTGTTCCACGATGCTGTTGAATGCAGCAACGTCGTTGACGGCCATATCGGCGAGCACCTTGCGGTCGATCTCGATCTGTGCCTTTTTCAGGCCATTGGCGAACTTGCTGTACGTCAGGCCGCAAGCACGCGCACCGGCGTTGATACGCGCGATCCACAGCCGACGGAAAACGCGCTTCTTGTTGCGGCGGTCACGGTAGGCGTATTGGCCCGCCTTCATCACCGCCTGTTTGGCGATGCGATAGACGTTGCCACGGCGACCGCGGAAACCCTTGGCAAGGGCGAGAACTTTTTTGTGGCGGGCGCGTGCCGTTACACCACGTTTGACGCGAGGCATGTGTGACTCCTTGTTCGTCGTTGATCAAATACCCATGCCGGGCAGCATCTGTGCCATGTGACCCATATTGGTCTCATGGACAGTCACCGTGCCCCGCAATTGGCGCTTGTTCTTGGTGGTCTTCTTGGTCAGGATGTGACGTTTGAAGGCTTGACCGCGCTTGACGGTACCACCGGGACGAACGCGAAATCGCTTCTTCGCGCTGCTCTTGGTCTTCATTTTGGGCATCTTCATGCTCCTTTTTCATTTGTGCTCGTGAGGCGCCGCCAACAACCGGTGGGCGGGCTTGTTGGCCCCGAGCCACTTTTTGATGAAAGGCCTTTCGGCCTTTCAGTTCGGCCCCGGGGCTTTCACCCCGGACCTCG
>JBBSDB010000289.1:0-3783 GCA_038249735.1 Burkholderiales bacterium | reverse complement strand
GTCTACATCCACGGCCTGGTGCGCGACGCGCAAGGCCAGAAGATGAGCAAGAGCGAAGGCAATGTGCTCGACCCGGTCGACCTGATCGACGGCATCGCGCTCGCCCCCCTGCTCGACAAGCGCACCACCGGCCTGCGCAAGCCCGAGACCGCGCCCAAGGTGCGCAAACAGACCGAGAAAGAATTCCCCGACGGCATTCCGGCCTACGGCGCTGACGCGCTGCGTTTCACGTTTGCCGCGCTGGCCTCGCTGGGGCGCAGCATCAATTTTGATTCCAAACGCTGCGAGGGCTACCGCAACTTCTGCAACAAGCTCTGGAACGCCACCCGCTTCACGCTGATGAATTGCGAAGGTCAAGACTGCGGCCTGGAGGATCACACCAAGGCCGAGTGCGCAGTGGGACAACCCTTCCACGGCTACCTCAGCTTCAGCCAGGCCGACCGGTGGATTTCTTCCTTGCTGCAGAAGACCGAGGCCGAGGTAGCCAAGGGCTTCGCCGAGTACCGGCTGGACAACGTCGCCAACACCCTCTACGACTTCGTCTGGAACGAGTTCTGCGACTGGTACCTGGAGATCGCCAAGGTGCAGATCCAGACCGGTGATGCCTCACAACAGCGCGCCACCCGCCGCACGCTCATCCGCACGCTGGAAGCCATTCTGCGCCTGGCACACCCCGTGATCCCGTTCATCACCGAAGCGCTGTGGCAGAAGGTGGCGCCGGTGGCTGGCCTGCCCGGTGAGTCGGTCAGCATCGCGCGGTACCCGCAAGCCCAGCTCAACAAGGTCGATGAGGCTTCGATTGCTCATGTCACCAAGCTCAAGGGTCTGGTTGACGCCTGCCGCACGCTGCGTGGCGAGATGAGCGTCTCACCCGCGACCCGCCTGCCCTTGTATGTGGTGGGCGACACCGCCTTCATGACCTCGGCCGCGCCGGTGCTGCAAGCCCTGGCCAAACTCAGCGAGGTTCAGGTGTTTGCCGACGAAGCGGCATGGGCCGCAGCGGCTCAGGCTGCGCCGGTGGCGGTGGTGGGCGAAGCGCGCCTGTGCCTGTTCATGGAGATCGACTTGGCAGCAGAGAAAGTGCGGCTGGCCAAGGAAGTGGCGCGGCTGGAGGGCGAAATCGCCAAGGCCAAAGGCAAGCTCGGCAACGAGGCTTTTGTGGCCAAGGCGCCGCCGGTCGTGATTGAACAGGAGCAGAAACGTCTGGCCGATTTCGGCGCCACGCTGCTCAAGGTTCGCGAGCAGTTCGCGCGTCTCTGAGCTCCAGGCACCTGTCGACCTCGGGCTTTGCCTAACCTTTGCCCAACCCGCACCCGCCGCCTGCGCTGCGCTCAGCGCTGGTGAACGGCGATCGACTCCCACTGAGAGGGCGTGATCGTCTGAGGGTCCCGTGGCTCGGCGTAATCCAGGCTGTCGAGCACCGAAAAATCGCTGTGGCGGCTTTCCTCGCGCGCCAACGAGGGTGACAGCGTTTCGTGGATGCGGTGGGCCACGTACCAGCTCGCGCGCAGCTTGGCCTCTCGGGTGTGCGAGCCCAGGCGCGGTGTGAGGTGCAGATTGGGCAGCGCATGCAAGGGCGTGCCTGGCGCAGAAAACGCTGGGTTGGCGCCGTCGAGCAAGCAGGCATCGATGCGGCCGTCGCTCAGCGCCAGCGCCAGCGCCTCGGGCTCAAACAGCGCACTGCGGCTCACACCCACCCAGAGCTGGCCGGGCTTACAGTGGCCCAGCAGGCGTTCGTTGATCCAGCCTCGATAGCGCGAGGCGTAAACCACCTGCAGCGAGACCGCGTCAGAGCGTGCCAGCAGCTGGTGCACAGACACCGGCTCCACGCCGAGCTTGTCCCAGACCGGCGCCGCGTGATGCACCGCCGGGTCGTAACCCACCAGGCGCACGCCCAGGCTCTTGAGCATGGGCGCGAGCGCGTGCGCCACCGGCGCCAGCCCGATCAGGCCGACCGTGCTGCCGGCCAGTTCACGGCCCATAGGGATCTGCGCAATGGTTCGCCCAAGCAAAGCGCTGACCATCCCACGGCGGTACAGCATCAGCAGGCCATACAGCAGGTATTCGGCGTTGGAGCGCACCGTAGCGCTGCGCGCCTGCACCAGCCGCACCGAGCGCCTGGCGCAGGCGTCGAGATCGGTGTTGTCGCTGGATATCTGCATGCGCGCCACCAACCGCAATTTCGGCGCAGCGTCCAGTAACCCCTGTGACACGATCACATGGGGTGGCACCACCAAGGCCCGGGTGTTGTGGATGTTGCGGCGCAGCCCTGCGGGGTCGTCGCTCCAGTCTGGCCGGAAACTCACCTCGTGACGCTCCTGCAGCCAGGACAGCGCCTCGGGCACCATCGGATCGATCAGCAACACATCCATGGGATGACGGCAGAAACAGGACAGGCCAGCGGTGCCGGAGCTCAGCGGCGCTTGATCACCGAGGTGTGTTCGTTGCCCTGCGAGTGCTGCTCGACCAGCTCGTTGCCGGTCTGCTTGGCGAAGGCTTGGAAGTCGCGCACCGAGCCGGCGTCGGTCGAAACCACACGCAGCGTCTGGCCGCTCAGCATGTCCGACAGGGCCTTTTTGGCTTTCAGAATGGGCAATGGGCAATTGAGCCCACGAGCGTCGAGTTCTTTGTCTGCATGCATGGTGATTCCTCAGGAGTTCCCGATTTTAAGCGGGCAGCGCGCCCTTGCCGGCTGCATGGAATCCCCGGTTCGGCGGGTCTGCAACCGCGTCAGACCGAAGGTTCGTCCAGGAACACCGGCTCATGGCCCCGGCCGCGCAGCCAATCGGCCAGCGCCAGACCGGTCCCCGCGCGCCAGCACCTCACCTGCTCGGGGCGCAGCAGCCGGTATTCGACCAGTTCGGGCGAGAGGCGCACCGCACCATGCGCCACCGCGTGGTAGGTGATGAGGACCTGGTTCATGCGCTGAAAATCGTGCACACCCACCAGCCTGAGCGCGCTCACGCTCAGGCTGGTTTCCTCAGCGATCTCGCGCCGTATGCCCTCCTCCGGCGTTTCACCGGCCTCCATGAAGCCGGTGATCAAGCCCATCATGCGGTGCTGCCAGGCGGCGTTGCGCGCCAGCAGCACCAGGCCGTCGAGCTCGACGATGGCGGCCAGCACTGGGGTGGGGTTGTTCCAGTGGGTGTAGTCGCAAGCCGGGCAACGCAGCCGCTCTTTTTCTCCGCTGTCCTCCAGACGGCTGGCAAGCGCCAACGGCGAAGCGCAGGCTGGACAAAACGAAAAGCTGTTCATCTTGAATTCAAGCTGCGGGAGGGGAGTGTTCCGTGAAGCGCTGTGTCTTCACCGAGGGCACCGCGGAACCGACTCCGCCGGGCCGCCAGTGCCGCCCCCTTGGGGATGACGGCGAAGCCGGCGCGGGGGGAGCCTTGTCAAGCTGGAAAAACGCCGGTAGAAAGATAACGGTCGCCGCGGTCGCAGACAATGAACGCGATGGTGGCGTTCTCCACTTGCTGCGCCACCTGCATCGCCACCCAGCAGGCGCCAGCGGCCGAGATGCCGGCAAAAATGCCCTCTTCGCGCGCCAGCCGGCGGCACATGTCCTCGGCATCGCGCTGGCTCACCAGCACCAGCTCGTCCACATGGCTGGCGTCGTAAATTTTGGGCAGGTATTCAGCCGGCCACTTGCGAATGCCCGGTATGCGCGAGCCCTCGCTGGGCTGCGCACCGACGATGCGCACCGCCGGGTTCTTCTCTTTCAGAAACCGGGACACGCCGGTGATGGTGCCGGTGGTGCCCATGGCGCTCACGAAATGGGTGATT
>JBBSDB010000288.1:0-3824 GCA_038249735.1 Burkholderiales bacterium | reverse complement strand
CTGGGTGCGCGGGTATATGCTTCCGCCCTTCGACAGCAGCGAGCGATCGTAGTCGTCCCAGCTCGACCGCGGCAACTCGAACAGCCGCTTGCGCTCAGTCCAGCTACGCCTGGGATCGGGATCGGGATCGATGAATATGTGACGGTGGTCGAAAGCCGCAATCAGGCGAAGCGACTTCGACATCAGCATGCCGTTGCCGAACACGTCGCCCGACATGTCGCCCACACCAGCCACGGTGAAGCGGGTGGTTTGCGTGTTGACGCCCAGCGAGCGGAAATGCCGTTTCACCGACTCCCAGGCGCCGCGCGCGGTGATGCCCATCTTTTTGTGGTCGTAGCCCACCGAGCCGCCCGAGGCGAAGGCGTCGCCCAGCCAGAAGTTGTATTGCGCCGAAATGCCGTTGGCGGTGTCGGAGAAGGTGGCCGTGCCCTTGTCGGCGGCGACCACCAGATACGTGTCGTCCGCGTCGTGGCGCACCAGCTGCTCAGGCGGCACCACCTGCCCTTTCACCAGGTTGTCGGTGACATCCAGCATGCCCGAGAGAAAGGTCTTGTAGCAGGCCACGCCTTCGGCCAGGTAGGCCTCACGATCGGCAGCCGGTGGCGGGTTTTTCACCACGAAGCCGCCCTTGGATCCCACCGGCACGATCACCGTGTTTTTCACCTGCTGCGCCTTCACCAGACCCAGCACCTCGGTGCGGAAATCTTCGCGCCGGTCCGACCAGCGCAGACCACCGCGCGCCACCTTGCCACCGCGCATGTGCACACCCTCGACACGCGGCGAGCAGACCCAGATCTCGAACAAGGGCTTGGGCTCGGGCACGCCCGGCAGCGCGCGCGGATCGAACTTGAAACTGAGGTAAGGCTTGAGGTTGCCGTCGGCGGTGGTCTGCCAGGCGTTGGTGCGCAGGGTGGCGACCACGCTGGCGTAGAACTGGCGCAGGATGCGGTCGTCGTCCAGGCTCTCCACGCCACCCAGCAGATCTTCGATGCGCGTTCTCAGAAGTGCGCGCTCCTGATCGCGATCACCGGCAAACGACGGGTCGAAGCGGGCCGCGAACAGCGCGCAGATTTCCTGAGCGATGGTCGCGTTGTTGTTCAGCGCCGCTTCGATGTAGCTCTGACCAAAAGGCAGACCAAGCTGCTTGAAGTAGCGCGTGTAGGCGCGCAGCACGGTGATCTCGCGCGCTCCGAGGGTGGTGCTCAGCAACAGCTTGTTGAGGTCGTCGCTCTCCACCTCGCCCTTCCAGGCCTGGGTGAACAGCGACTCGAAGCGCGCTCGAACAGCCGAAAAATCGGTGTCAGGTGCCATCTGCAAGCCGATGTCGTGCAGCCACAGCGCGGGCGCATCGGCGCCGCGGCCGATGCGGTAAGGGTGCTCGTCCAGCACCCGGGCGCCCATGCGTTCGAGCACCGGCAGCGAGTCCGACAACGCCACCTTGGCGGTGTTGTAGATCTTGAAGCGCAGCATGCCCTCGCCGGCGTTGAGCGGCCGGTACAGCTTGACGGCCAGCGGCTGCTCGGGGGTGAGCTGGGCCAGCACCTGGGCATCTTGCGCCCCCACCGCGGCCGAAAAATCCTCGCGGTAGGCGGCGGAGAACGCAGACGCGAACCGGTGCGCCATTGCCAAGCCTGGTGCCTCTCCCAGCGCGTGCAGCAGTTCCTGGGTGCAGTCGTCCTCCCAGCGCTGCGCCAGCTTGGCCACGCGGGCCTCGAGCGCGCGCAGGTCCACGCTCACAGGCGCCAGCTCGTTGGCGCGCACCAGGTAGTGGATGCGGGCCAGCGGGCTGTCGGTCAGCATGGGGGTGAATTCGAGCGCCTGGCCGTCCAGCGTGTCCAGCAGTTCTTGACCGACCTTCACCCGCAGCTCGGTGTTGTAGCGGTCGCGCGGCACAAACACCTGGACCGATGTGAAGCGGCCAAACGGATCGCGCCGCAACAACACGCGGGTGCGCTGGCGCTCCTGCAAGCGCAGGATGGTCAGGGCGTGTTCGCTCAGGGTGTGCTGGTCGATCTGGAACAGCTCGTCGCGCGGATAGGACTCCAAAATCGCCTGCAGCGATTTCGCGGTGTGGCTCTCGGGCACCACACCAGCGTCCTTGAGCACCTGAGCCGCGCGCACACGCACCTGCGGGATCTCGTGCACCGGCGCCTGGTAGGCGGTCGAGGTGTAAAGACCCAGAAAACGGGCCTCGCCGACCACCTCACCCGCGTCGTTGAAACGCTTGACCGCGATGTAGTCCAGCCAGGCCGGCCGGTGCACGGTGGCTCGCGTCATGGCCTTGGTCACCAACACCAGCTCGTCAGAGTCGAGCAGGCTCAAAGCACCCTCGGGCAGTCGGCTCACCGGCGTCTGCACTTCGCCGCGCAAGATGCCAAGCCCCGAGTCGGACACGGCGGCCAGGGTCACGGTGTTGCCCTCGCGCGCCAGCGCGTAGTTGCGGGCGCCGAGAAAGGTGAAGTGCTTGTCTTCCAGCCATTGAAGGAAGTCGATGCCTTCCTGCTGGTTCAGCGGCGACAGCAACGAAGACAGCGAGGAGCTTGCGGACTCTTTGGCCAGCAGGCGCACACGCTCAAGCATCGGCTTCCAGTCTTGCACCGCGCTGCGCACGTCGCTCAGCACGCTCAGCAGATCGGCCGCCAGCGCCGCCATGTCGGCTTCGTTCACGATGCGATCGCACTCAACCAAAATCATCGACACCACCTCGGCGCCAGGCTCGCGCCCGGCTGAGGCAGGCCTTGTCTTGAGGACGCGGCCTTTGTCGTCGCGCTGTACCGCCATCAGCGGATGCACGATCCAGTGCGCGGTGCGCCCCCTGCGGTTGACCGCCATGGTGACCGAATCGACCAGGAACGGCATGTCCGGGTGCACGATCTGTATCGCGGTGTGGTCGCTGACAAAACCGTCTTCGGCCAGGGTCGGGTTGAACACCCGGACCTTCTCGAACGCTGGGAGCCGCACCGCTTCCAGCAAACGCCAGTGCGCGTTGGCAATCGCAAACAGCGTGGACGCGCCCCGGTCTTCGATTTCGCCGGGGTCGGTGTTGGCGAAGTAAGCGGGTACAAACTCAGCCAGTCGCGCGGCGTCGCTGCCCCCGTGTTCCTGCGTGTGCTTGATGAGCTCGTTCAGCGCATGGGTGGGCATGTTTCTTCCTGTTGTTGACGGTGGCGGTTCCCGCAACGGGCTGCGACGCTTGCGCATTATGGAATCACGTTCTCATTCTTGGGTGGAATTGGCGATGCCAATTCCACCGGTTCCGATACCGGCATTGCATACCGGTCCGAACGGGCCCCATCGGCCTGCCAGGCACCAGGGCTTTGCAGAAAAACCGGCACACTTGCTGCCATGAGTACGCTTTCCGCCTCCGAACGCCCGAAGGGCCAATCTCCCACCTCGCTGAGCGGCCTGCTGCCGTTCATGAAACCCTACCGGCTGCAGATCGGACTGGCCGCGCTGTTCCTGGTTCTGGCCGCTGCGGCCACGCTGGTCTTTCCCGTCGCGCTGCGCCATTTGATCGACGGCGGTCTGATTGCCGGCGACCGAAGCGCCCAGGCGATGGGCCTGCGCGGGCATTTCGTGGAACTCTTCGCGGTGGCGGTAGCGCTGGGCCTGTTCTCGGCTGGGCGCTTTTATGTGGTGAGCTGGCTTGGCGAGCGCATCACCGCCGATCTGCGCAATGCGATCTACAGCCACGTGCTGCGGCAAAGTCCGCAGTTCTTCGAGACCACCCAGACCGGCGAGGTACTGAGCCGTCTGACCACCGACACCACGCTGGTGCAGACCGTGGTCGGCTCCTCGCTCTCCAGGGGCATGCGCAACGCGGT
>JBBSDB010000287.1:0-3830 GCA_038249735.1 Burkholderiales bacterium | reverse complement strand
GCTGCCGACAAGCCCGCTGTCGTCAAACGCGCACCCAAGGCGAAGGCTGGTGCCAAGGCCAAGTCTCGCGACGACGACGATGACGACACCGACATGTCCGACATCGAGGACGACCTGCAAGGCGAGCCGGAGGAAGCGGTGACAGACACCACGCAGACGGTGGAGAAGGTCAAGCCGCTGCGGATGAAAATCAGCAAGGCCAAAGAGCGCGCGCTGATGAAGGAATTCGGTCTGGACGAGACCGTGCTGTCCGAAGAAGAAGCCAAGACCCGCCGCGACCACATCAAGGCGCTGATCAAGCTGGGCAAGACCCGCGGCTACCTGACCCACGGCGAGATCAACGACCACCTGCCCGACAAGCTGGTCGATGCTGAAACGCTGGAAGTCGTGATCGCCATGTTGAACGACATGGGTGTGGCGGTGTACGAGCAGACGCCAGACGCCGAGGCGCTGATCATCACCGACAACGCGCCCTCGGGCTCCAGCGAAGAAGAAGCCGAAGAAGCCGCCGAAGCCGCCCTGTCCACCGTGGACAGCGAGTTCGGCCGCACCACCGACCCGGTGCGCATGTACATGCGCGAAATGGGCACGGTCGAACTGCTGACCCGCGAGGGCGAGATCGAGATCGCCAAACGCATTGAAGGTGGCCTGAACGACATGATGGCCGCCATCAGCGAGAGCCCGGCGACCATCGCCGAGGTGCTGGCCATCTCGGAAGAACTCCGCAACCCGTCCAGCAAGGTGTTGATTTCAACCGTGGTTGACGGCTTTGCCGACGCCAACGAGGCCGACGACTACGTGGCCGAAGAAGACTTCGACGAGTACGACGAAGAAGACGACGACGATGGCAAAGGCGGCTCCAAGGCGCTCACCCGCAAGCTCGAAGAACTCAAGCGCGAAGCGCTCGACCGCTTCGACACCCTGCGCGGACAGTTCGAAAAACTGCACAAGACCTACGACAAAGAAGGCTACGGCACGCCGACGTACCTGAAGACACAAAAGGCCATCACCGAAACGCTGATGTCCATCCGCTTCACCGCCAAAACCATCGAGCGCCTGTGCAGCACGATGCGCAACCAAGTGGACGAGGTACGCAAGAAAGAACGCGAGCTGCGCCGCATCATCGTGGACAAGTGCGGCATGCCGCAGGACAAATTCATCGCCGACTTCCCGGCCAACCTGCTCAACCTCAAGTGGGTCGAGAAGCAGGCTGCCGCGAACAAGCCGTGGAGCGTGGTGATGGAGCGCAACATCCCGCCGGTGCAGGAACTGTAGCAAGGCCTGACCGACATCCAGGCCAGTGTGGTGGTGCCGCTGGCCCACCTCAAAGACATCCACAAGCGCATGAACGAGGGCGAACACACCTCGCGCGGCGCGAAGAAAGAGATGATCGAGGCCAACCTGCGCCTGGTGATCTCGATCGCCAAGAAGTACACCAACCGCGGCCTGCAGTTCCTCGACCTGATCCAGGAAGGCAACATTGGCCTGATGAAGGCGGTCGACAAGTTCGAATACCGCCGCGGCTACAAGTTTTCGACCTACGCCACCTGGTGGATTCGCCAGGCCATCACGCGCTCGATCGCCGACCAGGCGCGCACCATCCGGATTCCGGTGCACATGATCGAGACCATCAACAAGATGAACCGCATCAGCCGCCAGCATCTGCAGGAGCATGGTTTTGAGCCCGATGCGTCCATCCTGGCCGAGAAGATGGAGATGCCCGAGGAGAAGATCCGCAAGATCATGAAGATCGCCAAAGAACCGATCTCGATGGACACGCCGATCGGCGACGACGACGAGTCACACCTGGGCGACTTCATCGAAGACCAGGCCAACACCGCGCCCATCGACGCCGCGATGCAGGCCGGCGTGCGCGAGGTGGTCAAAGACATCCTCGACAGCCTCACGCCGCGCGAAGCCAAGGTGTTGCGCATGCGCTTCGGCATCGAGATGTCCACCGATCACACGCTGGAAGAAGTAGGCAAACAGTTCGACGTGACGCGCGAGCGCATCCGCCAGATCGAAAGCAAGGCGGTGCGCAAGCTCAAGCACCCCAGCCGCTCGGACAAGCTGCGCAGCTTCATCGACTCGATGTAAGTCTGCCAAGACCAGAAAAAAGGGGAGCCGATGGCTCCCCTTTTTTCGGGGTATCGCTTCATATAACGTCGGCATGGGCATTTCAGGCACGCCGCCTGAATACCTAGGGTTGTCTGTGGCGTTGCGGTGTTGAAGCCGATCCTCGGCCCTTTTGTTCAAGGACACCGCATTTGCCTTTCTGACCCGCCTGCGTTAGCGCTTCTCAAAGCAGCTCCACCTCTGCGCCACGCCGGCCGCGCGCCAGCCCCGCAGCTGAGCGCACCGCCGAGGTGACTGCGTCGCACGCCCGCGCGCACCACAATGGGCCTTCCCTCTGGAACGCCCATGACGACACCTCCCACACACGCGGCGTCTGCCTCCGGCGGCGCGAGCCATCCACCCGCGTTTGACCCGCCCTTCGCACCGGTTCGCCGGGTGCTCACCCCGGCCGACGTGCGCGCGCTCGAAGCCACACCCTTGGCCGAGGCCATCCGCCCGCGCAGCACCTACGCGCTGATCCGCAACAGCGCGCACGCGTTTGGCGACAAGACCGCGCTCACCTTCCTCCCCACGGCACAGCCCGGTGCACCAGCTGTGCGCTGGTCTTATTCGGAGCTGCTGGCACGCGTTCACCAGACCGCCAACGCCTTGCACCGCCTCAATCTGCGGGTCGATGAAGCGGTGGCGGTGCTGCTGCCCGGCTGCCTGGAATACCACCTGGCTTTGTGGGGCGGTGCGGCGGCCGGTATCGTGCAGCCGCTGAACCCCTTGTTGAGCGACGACAAGCTCGCCTCGTTGATGAATGCAGCGCAAGCCCGGGTCTTGATCGCCTGGGGCGACGAAGCCAGCGAGGGCGGCGACGGGTATGGCGGCCTGTGGGCCAAAGCGCAGCGCGTGCGTGGCCTCGTGCCCACGCTGCACACCGTGCTGCGGGTCACTCCGTTTGGCGAGGCACCAGCAGCCGATCTGCCCCTCGGTTGCGCCGATTTCCACGCCCTCCTCGCCGCCGAGCCCAACGACCATCTGGTCAGCGGGCGAGACATCGCCCCCACCGACATCGCCGCCTACTTCCACACCGGCGGCACCACCGGCGCGCCCAAGCTCGCGCGCCACAGCCACGGCGCGCAGGTGTTCACCGCCTGGGCCTGTGTGCAGTTGCAAGGCGTGCGGGTGGACGACGTGGCCATCAACGGCTACCCGCTGTTCCATGTGGCCGGCGTGCTGCCCGGCTCGCTCACGTCCCTGAGTGCCGGGGCTGAGACCGTCATTCCCACGCCCGCGCTGTTTCGCAACAAGGCGGTGATCGCCAACTACTGGAAGCTGGTGCAAGCCCACAAAGCCACGGTGCTCTCGGGCGTGCCCACCGCGCTCGCCGCGCTGGCCAATGTGCCCGTGGGCGATGCCGACATCTCCAGCCTGCGCTATGGCCGCACCGGCGCCGCGCCGATGCCGGGCGAGCTCGCCGCCCGGCTCAAGCAGCTGATCGGCATCCAGGTGCACGAAAGCCTGGGCATGACCGAGATGGCCGGCATCTCCACCATCACCCCGCCCGGCATGAGCGCCGCGCCGGGCCGTTCCCAAGCAAGCTCGCACCGCAGCCCGCAGGGCGAAGGTCCTCCAGTTGTCGCGCCCCCGGGCTGCGTCGGCATTCGCCTGCCGTACACGCAAGGGCGCATCGTGGCGCTCGACGAACACGGGGGCGCCAGCGACCGCGAGCTGCCACCGGGCGAAAGCGGCATGGTGCTGTTCAAGAG
>JBBSDB010000286.1:0-3885 GCA_038249735.1 Burkholderiales bacterium | reverse complement strand
TCGAAGGTATCCAGGTGTTCTTCTTCGATGGTGCAACCGGCTGCCATGGCGTGGCCGCCGAAGCGCAGCAACACGCCCGGGTGGCGCTTGGCCACCAGATCCAGCGCATCGCGCAGGTGAAAGCCCGGGATGGATCGGCCGGAGCCCTTGAGCTCCTGTTCCTTGCCCTCGGCGCCGCTGGCGGCAAACACGAAAGTGGGGCGGTGCAGCTTGTCTTTCAGGCGCGAGGCGACGATGCCCACCACGCCTTCGTGGAAGTCGGGGTCGAACACGGTGATGGCCGGCGGCGGTTCTTCGGACGCGTCGAACAGCTCCTCGGCCAGCAGCAGCGCTTGCTCTCGCATGTCGCCCTCGATCGTCTTGCGCTCGCGGTTGATGCCGTCGAGTGTGCGGGCGAGTTCATCGGCGCGCACAGCATCGTCGGTGATCAGGCATTCGATGCCCAGCGTCATGTCGGCCAGGCGGCCCGCGGCATTGATGCGCGGGCCCAGCGCAAAGCCGAAGTCGAAACTGGTCGCTGCGTCTGGTCGGCGCGCCGCCACGTTGAGCAGCGCCCGCATGCCCGCTGGCATGGCGCCAGCGCGCACCCGCTTCAGGCCCTGGGCGACCAGGCGGCGGTTGTTGGCGTCGAGCTTGACCACGTCGGCGACGGTGCCCAGGGCCACCAGGGGCAGCAGGGCGTCGATTCGAGGCTGCTGAACCGGTTCCCCCACGCTCCCCGATGCGCGAGGTTCGCTGCCCCGGGAACCGGGAGGAACCGGGTCCCTTCCCTGTTCTGGGGCTGCCCCGCCTTGGGGCGGCCCGGCGGCGGGGCGGGCTTCGAACACGCCGCGCGAGCGCAGCTCCGCGCGCAGCGCGAGCAACACATAAAACATCACACCCACACCCGCAATCGATTTGCTCTCAAAGCCGCAGCCCGGCTGGTTCGGGTTGACGATGATGCAGTCTTCGGGCACCACGATCTCGCTGCCTTTGAGCGCAGGCAGGTGGTGGTCGGTCACGATCACCTGCAGGCCCAGCGCGCGCGCAGCGCGCACGCCGTCCATGCTGGCGATGCCGTTGTCCACCGTGACCAGCAGGTCGGCCCCCGAGGCTTTCACGCGCTGGGCGATCGAGGCGGTGAGGCCGTAGCCATCGGTCACGCGGTCGGGCACCAGGTAGCCCACGTTGTCAAAGCCCATCGGCGCGCCGAGCAGACGCAGCCCGCGCACGCCCACCGCGCAGGCGGTGGCGCCGTCGCAGTCGTAGTCGGCCACGATGCAGATGCGCTGCTGGGCGGCCATGGCATCGGCCAGGGCAATGGCTGCTTCGCTCGCGCCCAGCATCAGAGACGGCGGTATCAGCAGCGCCAGCGCGTCATCAAGCTGCTCTTTGGCTGTGATGCCACGAGCGGCAAACAAGCGCGCCAGCAGCGGGTGCAAACCGGCTTGCTCCAGCGCCCAGGCGGCACGCGGCGGGACATCGCGGGTGGTGATTTTCATAAGGTCTCAAGGGTTTTCCAAGCGGGCGAGGCGCCGCGCAGGGCATGGAACAGACGACCAATTTTCTGGCCCAGGCTGCTCGGTGGCGGTGCCCAAGTCTGCGCGCTGCGTTCGCCGCAGAGGGTGAGCGTGAAGGGCTCACCACCGCGCACCCGTTGCAACGCCTGCGCGATGGCGCCAGCGTCCAGCGCCAGCCAGGCAGATCGCCAGGCGGACCAGTCGGCGCGCAGGGCGGCCTGGCGCAGGCTGTCGGGTTGGGCGGGTGGCGGTTGCGGCGTGATCGCTTGCGCCAAGGCGCCAGCACCGTGCACCCAGAAGCCGTTGACGATGGTGGCGCGCGCCGCCTCGCGCCGGTCGTTCACCGCGTGGGTGTAAAAAAGCATTTGCGCCTCGCTCTGCAAGCGGGTGATCAGTGGGTTGCTCCCCTGCGAGGGCGTCCAGTCGGCCACCGAACGGCCGCTCACCCGGTCGAGACTGGCGCAGACCAGATCGCGCAGCGGCTCGCCCTGGGCGTGCCATCTGGCGGCGGACTGAAAGACCAGCGCGATACCGTCCTCGGCGCAGAACGGCGCCAACGCATCGAACAGGGCGCGCGAATCGGCTTCTTCCAACCCAATCTGATCGCCAGGCAGCAGCGTCACCTGGTCCATGCCAACCTGGAAGTGGCAGGGCGCGAGCCAGGCCTGTGGCTTCGTTGGCTGCTCGCTGGCCGCAGCGGCCCAAGGAATTCGCCCATCGTCGGTCGGCAGCCCGAGCAAGCGGGCCAGGGCCCGCTCGTGTGGCGTGCTGAACGCTTGGTCGTCGCCGGTGTCCGCCGGCTGCGGCGCCAGCGCCGCCAGCAGCACGGTCAAATTCGGCAGCGCCAGATCGCGCAGCACCGCCCGACATTCGGGCGCGCTCGCGCTGGCAAAGGGAACCAGCAGGTGCTGCGCAGAATCTGGCTCGGTGTGGGGCAGAGGCATCGCACGATTGTCGGGGATGCCACAATCGCCCGGCCCCACACCGCTTATGCAAATCCCCTACGAACTCCTCCTTGGCTGGCGCTACACCCGCGCTGGCCGCGCCACCCGGCGCAACGGCTTCATCTCCTTCATCTCGGGCGTGTCCATGCTGGGCATTGCGCTGGGCGTGGCCGCGCTGATCATCGTGCTCTCGGTGATGAACGGTTTTCAAAAAGAGGTGCGCGACCGCATGCTGAGCGTGCTGGCGCACATCGAGGTGTTCGAGCCCGGTGCTCAGGCCATCCCCAATTTGGCGCAGACGCTGGCCAGCATCGAGCGCCATCCCGAGGTGCTGGGCGCAGCGCCATTTGTGGGCGCGCAGGCCCTGATCGCGCGTGGCGAAGACATGAAGGGCGCGCTGATTCGTGGCATCGACCCCGCGCGAGAGCCCAAGGTCACCGATCTGGTGCGCGAGATGGCGCCGTCCATCCTGTCTCGGCTGGCGCCAGGAGAATTCAACGTGATCCTGGGCGGTGAGCTCGCGCGCAGCCTGGGCGTGACCACCGGTGACACAGTGACGCTGATCGCACCCAGCGGCCAGGTGACACCCGCCGGGGTGGTGCCGCGCATCCGCAGCATGAATGTGGTGGGCACCTTCGATTCGGGTCATTTCGAGTACGACTCGGCGCTCGCGCTGCTGCATGTGGACGACGCAGCGCGCATCTTCCGCGTCGAAGGACCCACCGGCGTGCGGGTGAAGATCAAGGATTTGCACCAAGCGCCAGAGGTGGCAATCTCGATCGCCGCCGATCTCGATCAGGGCCTGCTGGTGCGCGACTGGACGCGCCAGAACCGCACCTGGTTCGCAGCCGTGCAGCTGGAAAAACGCATGATGTTCATCATCCTCACGTTGATCGTGGCGGTTGCCGCGTTCAACCTGGTCTCCACGCTCGTCATGACGGTGACCGACAAGCGCGCCGACATCGCGATTTTGCGCACGCTGGGCGCGAGCCCGCGCAGCATCATGGGCGTGTTCATGGTGCAAGGCGCGATGGTGGGCGTGATCGGCACCGGCGCCGGCTTGCTGCTGGGGCTGGGCATTGCTTTCAACGTCGACGTGATCGTGCCGGCCATCGAACAGGCGCTGCGCACCAGTTTCCTGCCCAAAGACATCTACCTCATCAGCAACATGCCCAGCGACCCGCAGCGCAGCGACATCCTGCCGATCGCGGTGATTTCGTTGATCTTGTCCTTCCTGGCCACGATTTACCCGAGCTGGCGCGCGAGCCGCGTGAACCCGGCGGAGGCACTCCGCTATGAGTGAATTGAGCCCCCACGCTCCACCGCTGCGCGGGTCGCTGCCCCCCGAGGGGGCTGGGCCTGCCTTGGGGCGGCCCGGCGGCAGTCCCGGTGACCCCCACGCTCCACCGCTGCGCGGGTCGCTGCCCCCCGAGGGGGCTGGG
>JBBSDB010000285.1:0-3915 GCA_038249735.1 Burkholderiales bacterium | reverse complement strand
GGCCGCGACCCGTTCAGCGAGCTGGTGGTGCCCGCCACCGGTGCGCGGCTGTTGCAGTGGACCGGTAGGGCCTTGCGCACCGAAACCGACCAAGCGGTGGTCGTTTGCTACGATGCGCGGCTGCTGCGCCAGGCCTACGGCAAGCGCATGCTGCAAGGCCTGCCGCCCTACCGCTTGCAACGCCGGGTGGACGGTGTGCTGAGCGACGTTTGAGCGGCGCCCAAGCGAGCAGCCTGAAGCGTTGGCGGTCCGCTAAAACGCCACAAAGGACGAGCCGTTCCAGACCTCTTGCAGGCGGTTCGAGAAGGCGCTGCGGGCGATTTCGCGCGAGCTCCACACCAGCGACAGCTCCTGACCCAAGGTGGTCACGCCGCTCAACAGGCCCGAGCGGTTGGTGAGCCTGGCCCAAGCGAGGTCGTTGCGGCTCAGAGGCAACACCGGTTGTGCCACCGTTTCAAACCCCGCCAGCGCCACGACAGTTGCCACCGCCACCACAGACACGGGCCCAAGGGCGCGCTGCACCGCTGTTTGGGCGGTGTCGTCCCAGGCCAAGGCGTTGAACGCCACGGGCGCGACGCCAGCCGTCGCTGCAACCCGGAGCATGGGGGTCAAGGCATCGGCGGGTTCGGTGTCCGTGCGCCCCAGCAGCAGCCGGTCGATTTCAGGCTGGCCCAGGGCCGCTTCGGGGGCCATCCACACCACACGGCCGAGCGACAACATTGGGTTGGGTGGGCTCGCGCTGGGGTTGAGCGAAGGCAATTGCGGGGGCGGCGCCCAAAGCGGCAAGGTGGCGCCCAGCGCATTCAGCCGGGCGGTGACGGCACCGCGCCAGGCGGCGGCAAAGTCGGCGCGCATGGGCACCGACAGGGCCAGACCGGCGCCGTTGGCAATCGCTTCGCGATCGTTGCTCGCCAGGCCCATGCCCAAGGCAGGCGGCGTGTCGTCCCAGGCCACCGCTGCCGGGCTCGCCAGCCCCAGCGCTGAGGCCAATGCCGAGGTGCGCAATGCGGACAATTCGGGGCCCACGAGCAGATTTAAGTAGCCGCCAAATTCGGTGATGTTGGCCGGTGCCGGGATGCGCGAGGGCAACACGCTTCCCTCAAGCGCCAAGCGGCGCAGCAGCAGCACCTGGGCTTCTTGCACCGCGGGAGAGGCGGCGGCCTGTATCACGGCGGCCAGGGCTTGCTCGACAGGATCAAAGTCGGTGGTCATGGTGGGTTCTCCTGAAGGATCGCGACGGCGTGAAGGGGTTTATGGCGCGGTGATAAAGGCGTCAGCGCGCCTTGCCTCTGGGTACTCAGATGAGGGCACACCCGGAACAACGCCTCCGTCTTTCTCGCTCACAGTCACGCCGGGCAACGCGTCACGCAGCTCGCTGGCCAATGCTTTGGCGCGGTCGATCACCAACTGGTGGTTGTGGTTAGCCGGACCCTCGGGAGACGCAAAGCCTTCAACCGTGATCGCAGTCGCTTTGTAGGCGATGGCTTTCGCTACAAAGTTGGCGATCTTGGCGCTTTGCCCGCCGCGCCCCTCAGCGGTGACTTCGACCAAGTCAATCTTGTTGAGATTGAAAAAATTCTTCAAGGTCGCTGGCTTGGCAGCGGGCGGGGTGGGTGGTATCGACGGTGTGGGCGGCGTCACCGGCGGATCGGTTGGTGTTTCAGGATCTTTTTTCGTTTCTTCTTTTTTGTCATTTTCAGGATCGGGTTTCTTCACGCCCTTCAGCGCCGCATGGGTTTCCATGGCTTTGATGGCCAGGTCCTTGGCCGCACTCAAGGCGTCTTTGCGGGCTGATTCCGCGGTGTCGGTGGTTTTGACCAGTAGCTCTTTCAAGTTGCCCGCGTTGGTGAGAGCGGCAATGTCGAACGGCTTGCCCAGTTCGATCGCCTTGCCCGCGATGGCTGTGGCCAGCGAGGTGTCGGCAGCGGCTGGTCCTTGGGTCGAAAAGTTGTTGATGATGGGGGCGAGGGAGGTCAGTTTGGAAGGTGCCTCCAGGCCGGTGACCAGGTTGTTGGATGGCAGGCTGATGGGCGAGATGGCGGTGGCTTCATCGCCGGGCGAGTCTTTCCAGTTCCAGAACCGGGTGAGATCGATCTTTTCGGCCGATGGGCAGCGCCCCAGCACCGCCTCGCCGAGAACGCCACGCGTGGGCAGCGCGACGACCGATGTGGGGTGATCGAACGCTTCGGCGTGAAAGCGCTTGAGCGATTGCTGCAGCCGCGCTGAGCTCACCTTGGAGGCTTCCGCCAACTCCATGGGAATCTGAAACGGCATCACCATGGCGTTGCCAAAGAAACCCAGCACATTGTTTGTGATGCACGACAACAGGGGCACGCCTTCCCGCACGTTTCCGCTGGCGTCCACCGCGGGGGGTGTGACGGAATACCGTTCAAGAAGCACAGCCCGCTCCTCTGCCGTGAGCGCCGCCACCACATGGGTGCTGCACTGCATGGTGTGTCGCAAGACCCATTGCAAGCTGCGCTCGATTTCGAGCAGGGAGTCGTAAGAAAGCTCGGGGCCAGGCGGTTGGCCGAGATGGTGAGGCCGGATGCGGGTACCGCCATGCCAGCGGCGAACTGTTGGTTGACCACGGTTTGCGCGCCCACGGCAGCCGTGGCGCTCCACACTTTCAGGTCGCCCAATTCGCGCGACACCTGTTCGGCACCAAATGAACGGCTGACGGGCTGCTGATTGGCAACAACGGCCAACACGGTGGCCAGATCGCCGGGGTTGGCGCCCAGCAGGGCGCGTGCCAGCCCAATACCAGCCGGTGCAAACGCGTAATCGAGCCGCCGAACGCTGCGGGTCAACACCAGGGCAACCACATCTTGCAGCCCAACCGCCGATGGCAGCGGGACCGACGCGGTGAAGGGCAGGCGCTGGCTGCGGTCGGTCCGCAGGCGAGCGAAAAGGTCGATCTCGTTTGACAAGGCGTCGGCACCAGATGGAATGCCCGGCGCGCTGCCCGCGAGTGGTACCGCCGCAGTGCGCATGCCTGAGCGCAAAAGGAAATGCGCATACATCTCGTCCTGCCGGGTAAACCCGCCCACCACCGTGACCTGCAAGACGTTCAGCGCAGCGCCGGTGGGCGCTTGCACGCCCGCGCGCGGATCGGCGACGAAATCGTTCAGGGCTTGAAGGCCTCGGCGCAGCCGCCACGGCACCACGCGGGCTAACACATCGCTGTGGCTTAGCAGCTTGTTGTAGCGGTTGAGCAGGCGGGTGCGGTCTAGAGCGGATGCGTCCAGTCTTGCAGGCTCGCCAGCGGGCAAAAAATCAACAATGTCCAGCGGCACCATGCACACCAGCGAGACGTCTTCGACCACGGTGCTGACATCAAACAACCGCAACACCTCCCAGTACTGCATGGTCAGGGCGCGGGTGCGGTTGTGGTTGGTGATAACTTTGGTGGTGACCTGGGTGGTTTCCGTGGCTGTGGCCAGACGCACCGAGGCCCGCGAAGACTGTCGGCTGGCGCTGGCCCGGCGGTTGACAGCCGACTGGGTGGATTGGGCTGCGTTGGAGGTTGACTGGCGCGCGCCGGACATCCAGGTGGCAGTAGACCCCGATGCGCTGGACGAGCCGTAGCTGGTAGCAACCCCGCCGGCAAAGGCGCCGAAAGGGAATACGCCACCACCGCCCGCTGCCGCCGCCACCGAAAACGACGACGAACTGGCGTCGTAGTTCGAGCCGCCTTGAGCAGACTCCTGAAATGCGGCCGAAAAGGTGGCGTGTGCGCTGCTGGTGTCCACTTCATCAAAGCGCAGATCTTCGCGTTGCTCCAGCGCTTCGCGCTCCATGACCGAGCTGGTTGCACTGCGTTCGACCACCGCGATGCGTTGCTGCTCGCCCGGTGCCAGCGGCAGCGAATACACCAAGTCACCAAGTGCCAAGCCCCGTTGAGACCAACGCTGC
>JBBSDB010000284.1:0-3918 GCA_038249735.1 Burkholderiales bacterium | reverse complement strand
GGGCCGGAGGTAACCAGCGCCACACCCACATCGCCAGTGGCGCGGGCATAGCCGTCGGCAGCGTGCACCGCCGCCTGCTCATGGCGCACCAGCACGTGCTGAATCGTGTCTTGCTTGTAGAACGCGTCGTAAATGTGCAGCACCGCACCACCGGGATAGCCCCAGAGGTACTTCACACCCTCGGCCTGCAAGGCCTTGACGAGAATTTCCCCGCCACGCAGTTCTTGAACATTGGCGCTGCTCGCGGCAGCGGCTGAGGCCAGTTCGGCCTTGTTGATTTCCATGATGAACCTTTCGAGAATTTCTCTGACGAAATACCTTGGGTGCCCCTTCGCCTGCTCTTGTGGAGCGGTGTTGGAACTTGAGGCCAAGGACATGAGCGGACACATACCCCGCCGGACCTTGACCCGTTTGCCTTTTTGAAACGCAGCCTGCGATTATCGCACTGCAAGATGGGGTTTGGCGATGGCGTTGATCGGAACTGCATCAACAACCGAACGCGACAGAGCTATCGGACCGTGCGGCACAGCGACTCAATGCGACAATTCTTGGGTTTTTCGCTGCGCCTTCACCATGCCTCAGACCGTTCCACTTTCACCCGCGCCCACCGCGGAGCCCAACCCGCTTCAGGCGCCGTCGCTGTCCCGGCGCATGGCCTGTTGGCTGTATGAAGGCACGCTTTTGTTCGGTGTCATTTTTGGAACCGGGCTTTTTTTCTACGGGCTGTTGTTCGCGATCGGTCACCTTGCCCCTTCTCTCTTGCCCTTGCGCGACGCATTCAACAACCGGTTCGCACTGCAAGCCTTTGTCTTTCTCCTGCTGGCCTTTTATTTCACCTGGTTCTGGGCCAAGGGCCAGACGCTTGCCATGAAAACCTGGAACATCCGGGTGGTTGATGCACAGGGCAAACAACTCAGCCAGAGGCGCGCCTTTTGGCGCTACCTGCTGTCCTGGCTGTGGCTGCTGCCACCCTTGGGCGTCGGCGGCTACTTCGGTCTGCCGGGAGGGGAACTTGCGGTGATTCTGGTCGGCTGGATCGTGGTGTGGGCCCTGCTGTCCCTGTTTCACACCCAGCGCCAGTTTTTGCACGATGCACTGGCGGGTACCCGCCTGGTTCACTTCAAACCCGTCGAAGACAAAAACAAGCCCAGGCGCTGGTGGCACTGACACCCGCCATTGAGAGCCCTGGAACCCATGACACCCACATCCAACCGCGAAGCGGTGAACGCGCAAAAGCAGCGCACCGGGCTGGTACGCATGCGCCACGCCTTCGGCTATTCCATGGCGGGTTTGCGTGCGGGCTGGGCTGAAACCGCTTTTCGACAAGAGGCATTGGCCGCGCTGGTGATGCTGCCGCTGGCCTTTTGGCTCGGGCAGAGCTGGGTGGAAGTGGCCTTGCTGGCGGGCACCGTGCTGGTGGTGATGGTGGTTGAGTTGCTCAACACCGGCATCGAAACCGCCATCGATCGCATCGGGCCTGACTGGCACGAACTCTCCAAGCGCGCCAAAGACATGGGCAGCGCCGCCGTTTTGCTCAGCCTGCTGTTGTGCGCTGGCACTTGGGCTGCGGCCGTGTGGACGCGTTTTTCCTGAGCCCCAGACCATGCACAAGCCCGCTTTTTCCCTTTGCGTTTACTGCGGCTCGCGGCCCGGCATCGACCCCACTTTTCTGGCGCTGGCAGAAAACGTGGGTCGGTGGATTGGCCAGCATCAAGGCCAGCTGGTGTATGGCGGCGGGCGCAGCGGTCTGATGGGCTGTGTGGCCAAGGCCACGCTGGCCGCCGGCGGACGCGTGGTGGGGGTGATCCCGAAAGCGCTGGTGGAGCGGGAGTTTGCCAACCACGATTGCACCGAGCTGCATGTGGTGGACAACATGCACGACCGCAAGCGCTTGATGGCCGAGCGGGCCGATGCTTTTCTGGCGCTGCCCGGCGGCATCGGCACTTTCGAGGAATTTTTCGAGGTATGGACTTGGCGCCAGCTTGGCTACCACGACAAGCCGATCGGCCTGCTCAATGCGTCGGGTTACTACGACGGCTTGCTGACTTTCCTGAAACAGTCGGTGGCGCAGGAATTCATGAACCCGTGGCAGATGGAGCTCATTCGCGAAGGGAGCGACCTGGAGCGGCTGCTGCCCGCGCTGGTGCAGGCTGCCGGCTTCGCGCCAGCCACGCGGCTGGACGCGATCTGACGCAGCGAATCAAACCGCCGAGTCGTCGAGCTCGCCGGTGCGAATTCGCACCGTGCGCTCCACGGCGGTCACGAAAATTTTTCCGTCGCCGATCTTGCCGGTGCGCGCCGCGCGCACGATGGCGTCCACACAGCGCTCCACATCGTCGGACTTCACCACCACCTCGATCTTCACCTTCGGCAAAAAATCGACCACGTACTCGGCACCCCGGTACAGCTCGGTGTGGCCCTTCTGACGGCCAAAGCCCTTGACCTCGGTCACGGTCAATCCTGTGACGCCCTGCTCTGCCAGCGCCTCGCGCACCTCTTCCAGCTTGAACGGTTTGATGATGGCGGTGATCTGTTTCATGCGTTTTCTCCAGGGCTTGGCGGTGTGGGGGACGGTGCTTTTTATCATGCCCAAGGCACCCGCCCCGCTTCGTACACTGCGTTGACAACCCACCAAGCTTTCCATGACTGCCCCATCGCTGCCCAACCATGTTCCCATCGCGGTGGCGTACCGCGGCGGCCATCCGGAAAACATCCACCACGGCTCACTTGCGGTGGTCAACGCGAAAGGGCAGCTGCTCGCGGGCGTGGGCGATGTGGACTCACCTCTGTTTACCCGCTCAGCGCTCAAGCCGTTTCAGGCCATGCCGCTGATCGCCCAAGCGGCAGACCGCTACGAACTCAGCGACGCCGACGTGGCCCTGCTGTGCGCCAGCCACAGTGGCGAGCCCATGCATGTGGAGCGCGCTGCGGCCTTGCTGGGCAAGATCGGCGCGGGTGAAGCCAGCCTGGCCTGCGGCTCACACGTTCCCTTTTTCTTCAGCACCAACCATGTCGCACCCGAGCCCGGTGCGCGTTTCAACCGCCTGCACCACAACTGCTCGGGCAAGCACACCGGCATGCTGTTGCTCGCCCACGCGCTTGGCGCATCGCAAGTTGACTATCTCGACACCGGTCATGCCGTGCAACAGGCGATTGCCCGCAGCGTGAGCCACTTCTCAGGCGTGCCGGTTACCCAGTTGGTGCGTGGCACGGACGGCTGCAGCGCACCCAACTATGCCTTGCCCCTGCGCGCGCTGGCTCACGCGTTTGCCCGCCTGACGCTGGTTGAGCCCGACCGGATCTACGGCAACGCTCCCCAGCGCATTGCGCGCGCCATGAGCCGCCACCCCGAACTGGTGAGTGGCCAGGGCCGCAACGACATGGCGCTGATGCAGGCCGGGCGAGGCGACTGGGTGAGCAAGGTGGGCGCTGACGGTGTCCAGGTGCTGGCAAGCTTCAGCCGAGGCATCGGCATCGCAGCCAAGTGCAGCGATGGACAACTGGCCCCGCTGATGGTGGCGTTCGTGTCGGCGCTGGAGCAGCTCGGCTGGCTTGATGAAGAGAGCCGCCATGCGCTGTCCAGCCTGATTCCGCCGCCGCTCAGGAATGCAGCCGGGATCGAAGTGGGCGAGATGCTTGCGGTGCTGAAATTGCAGGCAGCTTGAGTCAAGCGCTGTTCTAAGAACTTATCCGTAAATTATATTCACGCGCAGCGGTACTTTGCGAAACGCGATGATGGCGGCGGCCAAGTGATTGAGCGCCAAGAAGCTGCGCTCAAGCTTCTCGTACCTCACGAGCAACTTGCGAAAGCGGTTGAACCAGCTGTGGCACACCTCGACAACCCAGCGCCGCGCCTTCTTCTTGGGGTTGCGCCGTTTGTTGTCCGCCTCCTTGCGTCGATCGACCACGTGCGCAATG
>JBBSDB010000283.1:0-3931 GCA_038249735.1 Burkholderiales bacterium | reverse complement strand
GGCATCCAACAGGCCCGCTTGAGCCTCACAGCACAGGGCAACGCTGTTCAGGCGCAGCTGCGCTGGCGCAGCACACAACTGGGCGAAGCCAGTGCCGATCTCAGCACCGAGCTTCGCCCGCGCGGCGCAGCGAGACCCGAAGGCACGGGCGCGCTCGACGCCTGGTGGCCCGCCAGCGCACCGGTACGTGGCACGGTGCGCGCCTCGCTGCCGCAGGTCGGTGTGTGGTCGGCCTTGGCCCCGCCGGGCTGGCGCATGCGCGGCACCCTGGCCACCGAGGTTGCCCTCAGCGGCACCCGCGGATCGCCCCAGTACAGCGGCACGCTCAACGCCGACCAGCTCGCGCTGCGCTCGGTGGTCGATGGCATCGCGTTCTCCAACGGCGTGTTGCGCGCCCGCTTCACCGGCGAGCGCCTCACCATCGACCGCTTCAGCCTGGAAGGCGCGCGCGGCGCCGCGCAAGGCGGCACGCTGGAGGCCACCGGCAGCGCCGAATGGCGACCGCTCGCTGACAGCGGGAAACGCCAGCCGGTGATCGAGCTGCAGGCCACTGCCGATCGCCTGCGCGTGTCCTCCCGCGTCGACCGCCGACTCACGCTCTCAGGCAAGCTGAGCCTGCTGCTCGATGGCCCAGCGCTCAAGGTGCGCGGCCAGCTCAAAGCAGACAGCGCCCAGATCACCTTGCCAGATGACCTCGCGCCCTCACTCGGCAGCGACGTGGTGGTGCGCGGCTCGGGCACACCCATCGAAGATCCCAACGCGCAGCGCGTGCAGCCCGACGTGCAGGTCGAACTCGATCTGGGCCCGTCGTTCGAGGTCAGCGGGCGCGGTCTGCAAACGCGGCTGGCGGGCCAACTCACCGTGCGCGCCACACCGGCCCAGCCCATACCGCGCCTGCTCGGCGAGGTGCGCACCATCAGCGGCACCTACCGCGCCTACGGCCAGCGTCTGGCGATCGAAAGTGGCGTGCTGCGCTTCACGGGACCATTCGACGACCCCACGCTCGACATCGTGGCGGTGCGCCCACAGGCCGGCCTGCAGTCCAACCCCCAGGCCCAGCGCGTCGGTGTGCAGATCAGCGGCAGCGCGCAGGCGCCGCGCGTGCGCTTGTTCGCCGAACCCGACATGCCCGACAGCGAAAAACTCGCCTGGCTGCTGCTCGGGCGCCCCGCCACCGGCGCCGGCGCCGAGGCCGCGATCTTGCAGCAAGCCGCCATGGCGCTGCTCGCCAGCAACGGCAACTCACTCGACGGCGGCCTGGCCCGCGCTTTCGGGTTGGACGAGCTCACGGTGCGCGGCGAAGACACCAACGCCGACGGCAGCACCAACGCCGCCGCGCTCACGTTGGGCAAGCGCCTGTCCAGCGACCTTTACCTTGCCTATGAGCGCAGCCTCGCCGGCACCCTGGGCACCGTCTCCATCTTTTACGACCTCTCGCGCCGCCTGACCTTGCGAGCCCGCGCAGGCGAAGAAAACGCGATCGACCTGATTTTCACGGTGAAGTACGACTGAACCCCACGCTCTGTTGCGGCACAGGTCGCTTCAGACCCGACCTTTACAATCCACGCTCCCCACGCCGCCATAGTTCAATGGACAGAACGAGCGCCTCCTAAGCGCTAGATACAGGTTCGATTCCTGTTGGTGGTACCAGACTGGAATCCCAAAAGGTCCCAGAAAGCTCTTGAAACCCGCATGTCTACTGGCATTGCGGGTTTTTCTTGTCCCAGGTGCTCTCAAGAGACACCATCAAATCTCAGAGAAATGTTGGTATTTGAGTTGGTACTTGCAAATACCAGCATGAGAAGTACCAACAGAAGGGGTACGCGATGGCACTGACCGACACTTTCGTGAGGACCACCAAGCCCAGTGTCGGCGCCGATCGAATATTGACCCACCGTGGGTCAGTTTTCGGTCGGCGTCAACATGCGGTGGATGAATTTGGTCAGACGGCCTGGCGAGCCTATGAAAACCTCATCGACCGGATCAACCGTTTCGACAACCAGGTCCAGAACACGATCAATGAAGGTACTGGCCCAGATGCAGAATCTCGCTCAAAAACGCGTGAGCACGCGCATGGTGTGGATTTACTGCCGCACGGCCTTTTGCGGGGGGGCGGATCTCATGGCACTTCTTGTCCACTGCTTGCCGAGCCATTGAAGGGCGCCGTGGTCAGCCCATGCCCCTGGCGAGGCGGTGTGGGTGGAGCCATCCGGGTCAGGCGGACCAGCCGTTCGGCGTGTTGCAATGTAAAGTCACATATTGACAATAAACTAGCTTTAGCAACAAACTCCAAGGATGACTGAAGGCTTCAACACCACGCACGAACAAGCCGTGCTCGCACTCGCCGCGCACCAGCCCCTGCTGCGCGCACGCGACCTGGCCGAGCACGCCCTGCCGACCGTGGTGCTCAGCCGGCTGGTCGCGGCGGGCAAGCTTGACCGTGTCGCCCGTGGTGTCTACAGCCTGCCCGGGCGTGCGCTCAGCGAGCACCGGTCGCTGGCCGAGGTGGCACTGCGCGTGCCGCGCGGCGTCGTGTGCCTCCTTTCTGCGTTGCGCGTCCATGGCATCGGCACCCAGGCGCCGTTCGAGGTCTGGCTGGCCATGCCCCATCACTCACCCACACCCCGGCTGGATCAACCGGCATTGCGTGTGATGCGCATGTCGGGCGCAGCCCTGAGCGAAGGCATCGAACAGGTCCTCATCGATGGTGTGAACGTTCCCGTGTTCAACCCGGCCAAGACGGTGGCCGATTGCTTCAAGTACCGCAACAAGATCGGCCTGGATGTGGCGCTGGAGGCGCTGCGCGATGGATGGGCACAGCGCAAGCTGTCGATGGACGCGTTGTGGCACTACGCCGAGATCGACCGTGCGGCCAATGTGATGCGGCCTTATCTGGAAAGCGTCTCGGCATGAGTCGCCATCTGGCCGCATCCATCCGCGCGCGCTTGAAGCAGCGCGCCGATGCCACCCAGCAGGATTTCAACCTGACGCTCACCCACTATGGGCTGGAGCGGCTGCTGTACCGCTTGTCGATCTCGACCCACGCCGCCAACTACCTGCTCAAGGGCGCGCTGCTGTTTTCACTATGGTACGACCAGCCACATCGGCCGACGCGCGATGTGGACCTGCTGGGATATGGAGCGGACGACATCGCCACCGCCGTGTCGGCATTCCGCGAGATCTGCCAGATCGTGGTGGAGGACGGCATCGCGTTCGACGCCGCCTCGGTCAAGGGCGCGGCGATCCGCAAGGACGCCGGCTATGGCGGCGTGCGCATCGACCTGCAGGCCACGCTGGACGGTGCGCGCCTCGTGCTGCAGGTGGACATAGGGTTTGGCGATGCGGTCACGCCCGCGCCAGAATCGGTACGCTACCCCGTACTGCTGGAAGGCTTGCCCGCGCCGCAGTTGCGCTCGTACCCGAAGTACACCGTGGTGGCCGAGAAGTTTCATGCCGTGTGCCTGCTCGGCATGGCCAATACCCGAATGAAGGATTACTTCGACCTCTGGGTGCTGCTCAGCGAAGACGCCCTGGACGCCGCGCTGTTGCGTCGTGCCGTCGAGGCCACCTTCGCGCGCCGGCAACTGCCCTTGCCCAACCTCACGCCTGCGGGCCTGAGCGAGGCCTTCGTAAAGGACGCCGCCAGGCAAAAGCAATGGGCCGCGTTCTTGAAAAAGAACCGCCTGGGGGCCCTGGATCTGGCCGTCGTCATCGAACGGCTGCGCGATGTTTTTCAGGATCTGGGCCGCACATGAAGGACCGAATCACTGGTCCGACGGCACCTGAAGTCTTGATGGTACTTTTGACGGTACTCTCCAAACCACATTGCTTCCAATGCAGCCCCAATGCGTGCTTCGGGCTGGTTTTCGATTCCTGTTGGTTCCAAACTCAAGCCCCGCAAGGTCCAAAGCCTTCCGGGGTTTTTTGTTTT
>JBBSDB010000282.1:0-3951 GCA_038249735.1 Burkholderiales bacterium | reverse complement strand
GCGAGCCGGTACTTGGTGAGGCCCAGCGGCTGCAAGAATTCTTCTTCCTGTATTTCGCCTGTTCTTACGGAGGCAATGGTGCGCATAGAACAACCTCTTCAGACTCAGGCAAACGACTCGTCGCTGCCCAAATACCGCCACTGCCCGACCGGCAAATTGCCCAGCACCACGCCGCCAATGCGGATGCGTTTTAGGCCCACCACATGCAGGCCCACCTGTTCGCACATGCGGCGGATCTGGCGTTTTTTGCCTTCGATCAACACAAAGCGCAACTGCTCGGGGTTCATCCACTCGACCTGGGCGGGCTTGAGCGGCTGGTCCTCCAGGCTGAGGCCGTGGCGCAGGCGGGCGAGCTGTTCGTGCGGGAACACGGCCTGCACGTTTTGCGCCACCATGCCCTCACCTTGCGGGCCGTTCGGCGCCCACTGCACGCGCACCAGATATTCCTTCTCGATGCCGCTGTTCTCACCGATGAGGGTGCGGGCGACTCGGCCATCTTGCGTCAGCACGAGCAGGCCCACGGAGTCGATGTCGAGCCGACCGCATGGGGCCAAGCCGCGCGTGTGTTCGGGTGCGAAGCGGCGACCGTCGCCGGGGGTTCGGGCGTCACCGCGCCACTGGCTGGGCGCGCCGATCAGGGTGGCGGCGGCTTCGTGGCCGTCTTCCGGCTGGCCGCTTACATAGCCCATCGGCTTGTGCAACAGGATCGTCACCTGACCGGCTTGCTGGTGGCGCGCTTGGGGCAGCACTTCGATGGTCACGTCGGGTGCCACGGGCATGCCCATCTCTGCCGGTTCGCCATTCACCAGCACCCAGCCGCGCGCAATCCAGGCGTCGGCTTCGCGGCGCGAGCACAGGCCGAGGTCGGCCATGCGCTTGTTCAGACGCACCTCGCCTTTTGCGTTGCCGACCCGAGCCAAATCCGGTCGGCGTGGATCGACCGGGCGCGGCGCGGGCGGCGGGGCCATGCGCGGCAGTGGCGTGCGAGGCGATGCGGGGCGGCGATCGCCGCCTTCGGGTGGACGCTCCCGATCGAAAGACGGGCGCTCTCGATCAAATGCAGGCGAGCGCTCACGCGGTGGTTTGGGGGCAGAAGCAGAGACCGACTTGGCACGCGCCGGTGCGGGCGGTCGAACTGGCGCGCGGCGCTCGGAAAACAGGCCGCTGGCGGCTTTTTTGGCGGCGCCGGGCTTGAGCGAGAGCGTGCGCTCGGGTTTGGATGTCGTCATGTCAGGATCATCCCACGCCGATACTCAAGACCATGGGTTTTCACCCATTCGTGGCGCTTCAAAGCAGGTGGTGGCGAAAAGCAAAACGCCGGCATCACAACTGCCCATGGCGCAGTGCCTGCAAATCGAGCAGCCGCACGCCGCCGTACTCCACCCGGATCCAGCCCAACGAGGCCAGTGTGGTGAGCGCCTCGTTCACTCTCTGGCGCGACAGGCCGACCATGTAGGCCAGCTCCTGCTGGGTGATGCGCAATATGCCGCCCACGTTGGGGTACAGCAGCGGGTGAAAAAGGGCGGCGAGGTGTCGCGCCACGCGCAGGTCGGGGCTGCTCAGGCGGTCGGTTTCGCGCGCAGCGATGAACTGACCCAGGCGCTCGTTGAGTTGGTTCATCACGAAGCGGTTGAAGCCGAGTGAGTGATTGAGCAGCCAGTCGAAGGTGGTGATGGGAATACCGGCCACATGGCTTTTGCGCAGCGCCTGGATGTTGTAGCGGTAGGGCTCGTGCTTGAGCGCGGTGCCTTCCCCAAACCAGCCGCCAGGCGCGATGCCGGTGAAGGTGATCATGGGACCCTGGCTGTCGTCGTTGTTCATTTTGAGCAGGCCATCGACCAGCCCAAACCAGTAGGTCACGGGTCGGCCAATGCGGCAGATGTAATCGCCCGCCAGTGCGGTGGTGACGATGAGCGCATCTTCGGCGCGCTCGCGCTCAGCGCGGTCCAGCGCAGCCAGCCAAGGCACCTGATTGCACTCGGCATCGGAGAGGGCTCGGGCGCGCTCGCGCAAGGCCGAGCTGGTGCTGGAAGGGCTGATGAGGCTCATCGCGTCTAAGGGAAAGTCCTAGGTAACAGATCCTTCAATTGTCGTCCAACCGACAACATAACGTCAAACATCGGCCTAACATCGTGCTCAGAATGAAAAGCCGGGCCGAAACGCGAAAGCGTTCCCCACAGCACCCCGGCTCACGGAGACACACACATGCAAACGACCTTTCCCCGGCTGATGCTGGACCACGCCAAGCGCCGCCCTGCGGGGCCTGCGATGCGCGAAAAGGAATACGGCATCTGGCAGACCACCAGCTGGGCCGCGATGGCCAAGCTGGTGGAAGCCATCGCCTGCGGCTTGCACCAAGCCGGCCTCAAGCGCGGTGAGCACATGGTGGTGATTGGCTCGAACCGCCCCCGGCTCTACGCCACCATGCTGGCTGCGCAGTCGCTGGGCGCGATTCCGGTGCCGCTGTACCAAGACGCGGTGGGGGCCGAGTGTGTGTTCCCCATCAACAACGCCGAGGTGCGCTTTGTGGTGGTGGAAGACCAGGAGCAGGTCGACAAGATGCTGGAGATCCGCGAGGAATGCCCGCAGCTGTCCCACATCTATTTCGACGATCCGCGCGGCCTGCGCAAGTACGACGAGCCCGGCCTCGGCGCACTGGAAGAGCTGATCGGCGCCGGTCAGGCGTTCGCCAAAGTGCACCCAGATGCTTTTGGCCAACAGGTCGAACTCGGCCAGCCTAGCGATGTGGCCGCCATGTTTTTCACCAGCGGCACCACCGGCAGACCCAAGGGCGTGGTTCATACCCATGCCACGCTGATCGACCGCGCAGCGGTGGGCGCTCGGTTTGACAAACTGACCGAGAACGACGAGGTGCTGGCCTACCTGCCGCCAGCCTGGATCGGGCAGAACATTTTTTCCTACGCCCAATGGTTGGTGGCGGGCTATGTGGTGAACTGCCCGGAGTCGAGCAGCACCGTGACCATCGACCTGAAAGAGGTCGGCCCCACCTACTACTTCGCGCCGCCGCGCGTGTTCGAGGGCCTGCTCACCTCGGTGATGATCCGCATGGAAGACGCCAGCGCGATCAAGCGCAAGATGTTCCACGCGTTCATGGAGGTGGCCAAGCGCGTCGGCCCGGACAAGATGGACGGCAAGGCGCTGGGCGTGGTGGATTCGATCAAGTACGCCCTGGGCAATGCCATGGTGTATGGCCCGCTTCGCAACAGCCTGGGCATGAGTCGGGTGCGTGTGGCCTACACCGCCGGTGAAGCCATCGGGCCGGATTTGTTCAGCTTCTACCGCTCGATCGGCATCAACATCAAGCAGCTCTACGGCTCCACCGAAACCGCGGTGTTCGTCTGCCTGCAGCCCGACCACGAAGCGCGCGCCGACACGGTGGGCGTGCCCTGCGAAGGGGTAGAGATCAAGCTGGCGCCGAACGGCGAAATCTTGGTGAAGTCGCCCGGCCTGCTCAAGGAGTACTACAAGAACCCCGAAGCCACGGCCGAAGTGCTGACCGCCGACGGCTGGTACCACACCAGCGACGCTGGCTTCATTGATGCGTCGGGTCACCTCAAGATCATCGACCGGGTGAAAGACGTGGGCCGGATCAAGGGTGGCGCGTTTGACAACGCCATGTTTGCGCCCAAGTACGTCGAGAACAAGCTCAAGTTCTTCTCTTACATCAAGGAAGCCGTGGCCTACGGTGACCAGCGCGAGCGGGTGTGTGTGATGGTCAACATCGACATGGACGCGGTGGGCAACTGGGCCGAACGCCGCAACCTCCCCTACGCCGGCTACACCGATCTGGCGCAAAAGCCCGAGGTCTACGAACTCATCCGCGACTGCATGGAAAAGGTCAACGCCGATCTGAGCCGCGACGAGCTGCTCGCCGGCAGCCAGGTCAGCCGCTTCCTGGTGTTGCACAAAGAGCTCGACGCCGACGATGGT
>JBBSDB010000281.1:0-3952 GCA_038249735.1 Burkholderiales bacterium | reverse complement strand
GCGAAGCGGCGCGGGGGGAGGGTGAGCAACGCTCACCCGTCTTCTCTAATTTGCCGGCCGGTGAGCTTCAGGAACAAATCTTCCAGATTCGCCGGCCGGTGCAGGGTGCGAAGCTCGTGGTGGGCGCTGAGGGCCGAGAGCAGCGGCATGGCCTGCGCGGTGTAGAAAAACACCGTCTCGCCACTGACTTCGACCCGCGCCGCGAGCGCACGCAGCGCCGCGTGTTCCGCATCGCGGGCCAGTGCGAGCGCGCCATTGCCGTACACCTCCACCACATCGGGCTCCAGATGCTGGGCGATCAGCTCGCGCGGCCGGCCTTCGGCAATCTTCTTGCCGTGATCAAGCACCAGCAGGCGCGAACACAGGCGCTCGGCTTCGTCCATGAAGTGGGTGGTGAGCAGGATGCTTTTGCCCTGCTGCAACAACGCCTGCAAGCGTTCCCACATCAGGTGGCGCGCCTGCGGGTCCAGGCCGGTGGTGGGCTCGTCGAGCATCAGCAGGCGCGGGTTGTTGACCAGCGCGCGCGCCAGCGACAGGCGCCGCTTCATGCCGCCTGAGAGTTCACCCGGCTTGGCGTCTGCCTTGTGGGCCAGCGCCGCGAAATCGAGCAGCTGCGGGATGCGCGGCGCGATGTCGGCCGTGCGCAGGCCGAAATAGCGGCCATACACCAGCAGGTTTTCCGCGCAGGAAAAATCGGGGTCCAGCGTGTCCATCTGGCTCACCACACCGAGCTGCGCCTTGATCGCGAGCGCATCGCGCGGCATTTGCAAGCCAAAGGCGGTGATGCTGCCGGCATCGGGCGCGGTCAGCCCCAGGCACATGCGGATGGTGGTGGTCTTGCCCGCGCCATTGGGCCCGATCACGCCCAAGCACTCACCCGGCGCAATCGAAAACGACAAGTCGTCGACCACGGTGGCGGCGCCGTAGCGTTTCACGAGGTGTTGGCAGGCAAACAGCGCTTCGGTCATGGGCGGCATTGTGCCCGCGAGGCGCATGCTGGGTCACGCTCCGCGAAATGTCCGCCGCCTACAATCCAGCCAGCCCCGCGCTCGGGCCTCTTCTTGCCAGAAAACCCCCTTTGCCGTGGCCACTCCGTACTCTGTTGTTCTTCAATACCTGCTGCCCAAACAGGCACTGACCCGCTTCGCCGGTTTCGTGGCTCGGTCCGAGTGGGGCGGTGCCACGCACGCCATCATTCGCTGGTTTGTGGGCCGCTACGGCGTCAACATGGCCGAGGCGGCGCAGGCGGACCCGGCGGCCTACAAGAGCTTCAATGCGTTCTTCACGCGCGCGCTCAAGCCCGGCGTGCGCCCGCTGTCGCCAGCCTCCTTTGTGTGCCCGGTGGATGGCGCGATCAGCCAGTTCGGCCGCATTGAGCGCGACCAGATTTTTCAGGCCAAGGGCCACCACTACAGCACCCAGGCGCTGGTGGGCGGCGACGCGGCATTGGCGGCGCTGTTTGAAGATGGCGCTTTCGCCACCCTCTACCTCAGCCCCAGGGATTACCACCGCATCCACATGCCGGCAGCGGCCACGTTGCGCCGCATGATCCACGTGCCCGGCGATCTGTTTTCGGTGAACCCGGTGACCGCGCAGGGCGTGCCCGGCCTGTTTGCGCGCAACGAGCGGGTGGTGTGTGTGTTTGATGCGCCGCACGGCAGTGGCGGTGGCACCCGCCCGTTTGTGCTGGTGCTGGTGGGCGCCACCATCGTCGGCAGCATGTCGACCGTGTGGCACGGCGTGGTCAACCCGCCGCGCCCAGGCCATCTGCGCGAATGGACATACGACGACGATGCGCCAGGTTTTGAGCGCGGCCAGGAAATGGGCAGCTTTCTGCTGGGCTCCACCGTGGTCATGCTCTGGCCGCAAGACACGATTGCCTTCAACCCGCAGTGGGCGCCTGGCCAGCCGGTGCGCCTGGGCGAGACGATGGGCGAGCTTTTCGACAACCCTTGACCTATTGCCCTTCACGATTCGCCATGACCACCATCGGAACCCCGCTCTCCCCTTCCGCTACCCGCGTCATGCTGCTGGGCAGCGGCGAACTGGGCAAAGAGGTGCTGATTGCCTTGCAGCGCCTGGGCGTGGAGACCATCGCGGTCGATCGCTACGACCATGCGCCCGGTCAGCAGGTGGCGCACCACGCGCGCACCATCACCATGAGCGACCCGGCGCAGTTGAAAGCGCTGATCGAGGCCGAGCGGCCGCACCTGGTGGTGCCCGAGATCGAGGCGATCGCCACACCCATACTGGAAGAGCTCGAAGCCGCTGGGGTGGTTCGGGTGATTCCCACCGCGCGCGCCGCGCGCCTGACGATGGACCGCGAAGGCATCCGACGCTTGGCGGCTGAAACCCTGGGTCTGCCGACCAGCCCCTACCGTTTTTGTGACTCGCTGGCCGAGTTGCAGGCGGCGATTGACGAAGGGATTGGTTACCCCTGCATCGTCAAGCCGGTGATGAGCAGCTCGGGCAAGGGCCAAAGCAAGATCGATGGCCCGGCCGAGGTGCACGCGGCCTGGGACCATGCGATGGCCGGTGGCCGCGTGGGCCCGGGCCGCGTGATCGTCGAAGGCTTCATCGATTTCGACTACGAGATCACCCTGCTCACGGTGCGCGCGCTGGGTGCGGACGGTGACATTCAAACCCATTTCTGCGAGCCGATCGGCCATGTGCAGGTGAGTGGCGACTATGTGGAGAGCTGGCAGCCGCACCGCATGGCGGCGGCGGCGCTGGCCGAGTCGCGCCGCGTCGCCCAGGCGGTGACCGACAACCTGGGGCTGGGCCTGGACGGCAAACCGGCCGGGCTGGGGCTGTTCGGCGTGGAGCTGTTCGTCAAAGGCGACCAGGTCTGGTTCAGCGAGGTCAGCCCGCGCCCGCACGACACCGGCATGGTGACCATGATCACCCAGTGGCAGAACGAGTTCGAGCTGCACGCGCGCGCCATCCTCGGCCTGCCGGTGGACACCACGCTCAAGAGCCCAGGCGCCAGCGCTGTGATTTACGGCGGCGTGGACGCCACCGGCATCGTGTTCGACGGTGTTGACGAGGCGCTGCGCGTGCCCAACAGCGAACTGCGCCTGTTTGGCAAGCCCGAGAGCTTTGTGAAGCGCCGCATGGGCGTGGCGCTGGTGTTTGACGCCGATGTGGCGCGTGCCCGTCAACAGGCCAAGCGAGCCGCCGCACTGGTCAAACCCAGAGCGGCATAGTCCAGACCCGAGGGGGCGTTCAACCCAGGGCACCGAGGAACTGGTTCTTCCAGTACCGCCCCCCGGCGGGGCGGCGAAGCTGGCGCGGGGGCGGGCCATCTGCTGTGCACGGACAATAACGTGTGAGAAAACTGCCCACCGCAGGCCGATTGAGGCCAGCCAGACGAGCCCACCGGAACGACTGCTCATAGCCAAGGGTGAGCTGGCGCATGCGAGCCGCTGCGGTCCTTTGAGCGTTCGACTGAGTGGCGACTCACTCACATATTGATGTCGTGGGTCCATCTTTGGACCTATTCACTGACGGGGCGAACCGGCCTGAGACTTCTATGGACTCTGGAGTTGACTGTCAACACCGAGCCCATGTTGACTTGCATCAACACGGCCAGGAGGCCAAAGATCTACAAAGACATCAGCGGCCTCACCAAGAGGGCGCCACGGAGGGCTCACGATGAAAAGGCTATCCTTTATTGCGCTGCTGTTTGTCCTGCCGCTCAGCACGCCGGCATGGGCTCAGACAGATACCTTGCCCGATGGACTGGGAAATGAAGTCCGTACCCCCGAGGGTTTGAAAAACGTCATCGACCGCAAGGACCCGCGCTTTGTCATGGCGGATTCAAACCTGAAGTGCAACACCTGCCACCGTAAGGTACGCAGATGCACAAGTCACCACCCCGAAGCTACCAACAACTCCAGCCCGAAGACCGGCAGACGCTGGCCAGCCTGATCCAGCAAGGGTATGGCGTTCG
>JBBSDB010000280.1:0-3961 GCA_038249735.1 Burkholderiales bacterium | reverse complement strand
TGGGCTTACCAAGCCCCGCCCGTATCAAACGGTCGTGCAAAGACCGGGGGTGGTTGAACACCTCCGCACCCAGGAAAACCCAAGCAATCTGGCGCCAGCCCTCCAACGCCAGCGTCGCCAGCACGGGGCCGCTTCTCGCGGGAGCCTGCCGCGTGGTCCCAGATCAGGGAAAGGTCCAGTCCGCTGCGGGAGCCAAATCAAAGGCTGGGTGCAGGTGCACGGTGCCCATGGGCACCACGCGGGCAAACGGGCGCACCAGAAAACAGCCTGGTTGCGCGCTGGGCAGCTGCAGCGCGGGCGTGGAGCGAAAGCCAAAGCGGCCGTAGTAACCTGGCTCGCCCAACACCACGCAGCCCGCCGCGCCCTGTTGCTGCAATGCCCGCAAACCCTGCTGCACCAGTTCGCCACCCACGCCCGCCCCTTGCCGGTATGGCAGCACGGCCAGAGGACCGAGACCAAACCAGTTGCAGGCGCCGCCGTCGATTGCCACCGGGGTGAAGACGATCTGCCCCACCAGTGCCCCGGGCGAATGAGGCTGTCCCGATTGCGCAACGAGAGAAAGGACCATGTCTCCCACCTTGCGCAGCTGCCGCACGATGTCAGCTTCGGTCTGGCGGCTGTGGGGATTGCCGGCAAACGCAGCTCGGATCAGAGCGTCGAGCTCATCGGCATCGGCCGGGGCCTCGGCGCGCAGAAAGAAACCCGACTGCTCTGGCCTCATGCCAAAGGCTCGCTTCTGGCAGGCAAGCGAGAGTGGCCGCGCCCAGGTGAGGCCATCGGTCCACGCGCTTTCATCCGTTCAGTCTCCATGCGCAGATTCTCTGAGGCTTTCGCGCCGACGCTGAAAGACCCATGCAGCACCCGGGAATGGTGTTGCACACAGCACACACTCCGGAAAAAGTCAGCGCTCGGCCAACAGCGAGCGGAGCCCCGCCACGGTTTGCAGGCAGGCGGTGGCCGCCTCGGTGCCTTTGACCGCGAAATTCCTGAGGAAGTATTTGCGGTGCTCGGCGTGCTCGTGAAAGTGGTGGGGCGTCAGCACGGCCGAGATCACCGGCACGCCGGTCTCCAGCTGCACCTGCATCAGCGCTCGGACCACGGTGTTGGAGACGATGTCGTGGCGGTAGATGCCGTCGTCGGCCACCAGCGCGCTGCCGATGATGGCGGCGTAGCGACCCGATCGCGCCAGGCACTGCGCGTGCAGCGGAATCTCGAAGGCACCCGCCACATCGAACACATCAATTCGTTCCGCGCCGACACCGGCCTCTGCCATGGTCGCAAAAAATGCATCACGGGCCTGATGGACGATGTCGGCATGCCACGAGGCTTCAATGAAAGCAAAGCGCAGGTCGGTGGGCAGCGCGACCGGATGGTCAGAAGATGAAGCCATGGGAAGTTGTTCGTTGGGTTGGGGTTAACACAAGGCGGACTCGAAACATTGTGGCAGGCGAGCGGCATGCGATCACCAGCGAGCGATCACGCGCTCACGATCCAACCCTCCAGCGGATCGAATTCAGGCAGTCCCCAGCGGGCGTGCCCAGCCTCGTGCTGGCGCAACGCCCAGGCCGCCTGCAGCAGGCAGAGCACCGCGTCCAGCGTGTCGCCACTGGGGTCGTCGGCCAGCGCATCGCGCTGCGCATGGCTGAGCTTCAGCCGCAGGCCCGCAGCCTGCAGCAAAGGCGCCTGGCCGCCCTCCAACGCGTTCACCAGGGTCTTGCGTGCGATCAGGCGGTCAGGCGTCTGTTTGGCTTTGTCATCGCTCTTGTAGGAAGCCCGCCCCAGCACACTGCGCGCCAGCAAACCGGGGTAGGCCTCCAGCGCCACGCGCCGCGCATCGCCCCGGTGCAGACCGGGCAGCTCAGCGCCCGCGTCGATCAAACGAAGCACGCCCGCGTGAAGCATGAACGCCACCGGCGGATTGACCCACTTCATGCTGGGGCTGGAGCCCGCTGGCCCGTCGGTCGAGCGGTGTGCAAACTTACCGCCGGTGGGACGAGCGTCGCAAAACCTCGCGAAAGCAAAGCGCACCTCCTCGCGGCTCAGGCCTGCGAAATGGCGCATGCAGCCCAGCCAGTCGGTGGGCCAGCCCAGCGTGGTGACCAGCTCGCGCGGCAGGCCAAACGGCAGATCGAAGCCACCCACCCAGGGCGTGCCTTCGCTCTGCGCGAGGCGCGCAGACCAGGATTCCAGGCTGGCAAAGGTCTCCACGCGCTGCAGCACGACCCGGCCGCGGTCGAGCCGACCCACCGCGAGCGTGATCGGCTTGCGCCGCGACGGCGCGCTGGTGAAGTCGCAACCCAGCAAGGTGGTGAAAGCGGGTTCCATGCTCATCCCAGGCCAAGCGCCACCACGCCGGTGGCGATGCACAGCGCGCCCAGCACCCGCAGCGTGCGGTCGCCTTCGCCCAGCAGATGGCCGCCAATCAACGCGGCAAACAGCATGGACACCTCACGCGCTGGCGCCACATGCGAAAGCGGTGCGGTCTTCATCGCGTAAAGCACCAGCACATAAGCCACCGGACTGAACAGGGCCACCACCAGCGCAGAGCGCCACTGCACCCGCCACAGGCCAAGCGCAGCCGTGCGGTCGCGCAACACGGTCGGCGCCAGCAAGGCCACCCGCACGAAGTTGCCCATGTAGTCCACCAGAATCGGCGACATCAGCAACCACTTCACCGCATAGCCATCCACCACCGTGTAAGACGCGATGAAGGCGCCGGTGAGCAGGCCATAAGCGATGCCCTTGTGCACCCGCGCACGTGCCAGCGGGTCGCGCGCCGCGCGAAAAAGCCCAGGCCCACCCGCGATCAGGAACACACCAACGACCACTCCCGCGATGCCTGCAGCGCCCAGCGCAGAGATCTGCTCGCCCAGAAACACGATGGCCACCAGCGAGGACAGCAACGGCCCCGAGCCACGCGCCAGTGGGTAGACCACCGTGAGATCGGCCTTGCGGTAACCGCGCAGCAAGACCACAAAATAGACCACGTGCAGCACCCCGCTGGCCATCACGAAACTCCACTCCGTGGCGCCCCAGCGCGGCAGTTCGGTGCGCCCGAACCACCAACCCAGCGGCGCCCAGATCAGCATCATGAGAAAGGCGACAAAGAAGGCAAAGCGCGCGTCCCCACCCGCTTGCTTGGCAACGATGTTCCAGCCGGCATGGATCAGGCCAGCCAGCATCACCAGAGAAAACGCGGTCAGCGACACGGCATTTGGGGCAACAAAAAACCGCAGTCCTCGGCAGAGCGACTGCGGCGTGCGATGAGATGAGAATCAGGCGCGCCCGATGACGCTGGCAGTGGCCATGAGCTCTTCAAGCAAAGCGAGAGACACCCGGCCCGACACGCCATAGGGATCGAATTCGGGTTTCTCGGAATACTTCAGCACGATGGAGGTGTTGAGCTTGGCCAGATTCACCTGACCCATCGTCCAGCCGCCAAAGCGCCGTTCGGTGATCTCTTCGTAATGCAGCAGCACCACGTCGGTGTGGCGCTCGTCGGCCGCGATGTGGTTGTACAACGCATTCACCGCGTTGCGCCCACCCTCGATCGCCTGCAAGAACACGCCACCCCCATAGCACAGCACACCGGTGATGCCGTTGCCCAGGTTGTGCGAGCGAGAAGATTCGAGAATGGATTCGATGACGCCTACACCGTCTTTGTTGACGGCGCGGCTCACATAAAGCAGTCGGACGAGCATGGATACCTAAAGTGGGTTCGGGGTTGTGGTCAGGACTTGCGCGGAATCAAGGAGAGGAATTCGCGCCGCAGGTTGGGGTCTTTGAGGAACACGCCGCGCATGACCGAGTTGATCATCTTGCTGTCCATGTCCTTCACGCCGCGCCAAGCGATGCAATAGTGGGTAGCCTCCATCACGATCGCCAGGCCCTCGGGCTGCGTTTTTTCTTGAATCAGGTCGGCCAGCTGCACCACCGCTTCTTCCTGGATCTGCGGGCGGCC
>JBBSDB010000279.1:0-4007 GCA_038249735.1 Burkholderiales bacterium | reverse complement strand
GCCGACGAGCGCACGCCCATCGATCTCTCCTCGATGGTGCCCACCGAGTTTCCTGGCTGGCGCGAGCAGCTCAATCTGGCGGTGCACATCATCGACCCCGAGCAGCAAGCCACCATCGACCGCATCTACACCCAGACCCTCACCCGCAACTATGTCGATTCGTCGGGCTACCGCATCATGCTGTCGATCGCCTACGGCAAGAACCAGAGCGACAACCTGCAATTGCACAAGCCCGAGGTGTGCTACCCGGCACAGGGCTTCAAGCTCGAAAACCTTGCGCGCGGGCCGCTTGAACTCACCGGGCAATCCATCACTGCCACGCGCATGGAAACGCACCTGGGCCAGCGCTTCGAACCGGTGACCTACTGGACCGTGGTCGGCGATCACGTGACCACCAGCGGCATCGACAAAAAGGTCACCGAAATGCGCTACGGGATGCGCGGCAGCATTCCCGACGGGATGCTGGTGCGGGTGTCATCCATCGACCGTGACACTGCCAACGCCCACCGTATTCAGGCCGACTTCGCCTCGGCGATGGTGGCCGCGATCGCCCCCGAAAACCGCGCACGCTTTGCCGGCGTGGAACCCGTGGCCCCCACCGCTCTTCAGAGAAATTCCCCATGACACGAAAAAAAGCCCTCATCACAGGCATCACCGGCCAGGACGGCGCCTATCTGGCGGAATTGCTCATCGGCAAGGGCTACGAGGTGCATGGCATCAAGCGGCGCGCTTCTTCGTTCAACACCGACCGCATCGACCACCTCTACCAGGACCCTCACCTGAGTGTCCGCAACCTGGTCCTTCACTACGGCGATCTCACGGACAGCAGCAACCTGATTCGCATCATCGGCCAGGTAAGACCAGATGAGATTTACAACCTGGGCGCCATGAGTCATGTGGCGGTGAGCTTTGAGTGCCCTGAGTACACGGCCGACACCGACGCACTGGGTACGCTGCGAATGCTCGAGGCCATCAGGCTGTTGGGGCTGGAAAAAACCTGCCGCTTCTATCAGGCATCGACCAGCGAACTGTATGGGCAGGTGCAGGAGACGCCACAGCGCGAGACCACACCCTTCTACCCCCGCAGCCCTTATGCGGTGGCCAAGCTCTACGCCTACTGGATGACGGTCAACTACCGCGAGGCCTATGGCATGTTCGCCTGCAACGGCATCCTGTTCAACCACGAAAGCCCGCTGCGGGGGGAGACCTTCGTCACCCGAAAAATCACCCGCGCGATCACCCGCATCGCACTGGGTCTGCAGAGGTGCCTGCACCTGGGCAACCTCAGCGCCTTGCGCGACTGGGGTCATGCCCGCGACTACGTCGAAATGCAATGGCTGATGTTGCAGCAGGAGCAGCCTGAGGACTATGTGATTGCCACCGGCGTGCAGTACAGCGTGCGCTCGTTTGTGGAATTCGCCGCCGAAGAAATGGGCTTCTCCCTCACCTGGGTGGGCACCGGCGCGGATGAAGCCGGCGTGGTGCATCGCGTTCACCGAGAAGGCGTGCGCCTTCAGGAAGGCGACATCGTGGTGCGGGTCGACCCCAAATACTTCCGTCCCACCGAGGTCGACTCCCTGCTTGGGGATGCCACCAAGGCGTACACGCAGCTCGGGTGGAAACCCAAGATCACGCTGCCCCAGCTGGTGCGTGAAATGGTACAGGCCGACGAGCGCATCGCACGGCGCGACGCCATGGTCAAGCTGGCCGGCTTCCCCGCTTACGACTTCCAGGAGTGAGGCAGCCATGCGAAAGGACGCACGTATTTTCGTTGCCGGACATCGCGGCCTGGCGGGTTCGGCCATCCTGCGGCACCTTGGTGCGTTGGGCCACACCCACCTGCTGCTTCGAACCCACGATGAGCTCGATCTCACCGACCCACACGCCACAGCCGACTTCTTCCAGCGTGAGCGGCCGCAGTATGTGTTTATGGCGGCGGCCCGCGTCGGCGGAATACTCGCCAACCAACGGAATCCGGCCCCGTTCATTCGCGACAACCTGCTGATCCAGACCCACGTGATCCACGAGGCCTGGCGCAGCGGTGTCACTCGGCTGCTGTTCCTTGGCTCCAGCTGCATCTATCCAAGGATGGCGCCTCAACCGCTGAAAGAGTCGAGCCTGCTCACTGGTCCGCTGGAGGCCACCAACCGCGCGTACGCGTTGGCCAAGATCGCCGGTATCGAGATGTGCTGGAGCTACAACCGCCAGCACAGCACCTGCTTTCTCGCCGCCATGCCCACCAACCTGTACGGCCCGGGAGACAACTACGACCTGAGCAACAGCCACGTCATCCCGGCGCTGTTGCGCAAGTTCCACGAGGCACGGGTCAACGGCTGGCCCAGCGTGAGCGTCTGGGGGACTGGCGAGCCCATGCGCGAGTTCATGTTCAGCGACGACATGGCGGCTGCCTGCGTTTTTCTCATGAACCTGCCCGACGCTCGGTTCGACCCGTTGCTTGGGAACGAAAACGTGGACAGCGACAGCTTCGATCCCCCCGTGATCAACGTCGGCGTGGGCCACGACATCAGCATCCGCGAGCTCGCGCAGACGGTGGCGCGCGTGGTGGGCTACCGTGGCGACATCGTCTACGACACCAGCAAGCCCGACGGTACACCGCGCAAGCGACTCGACGTGTCACGCCTGCATGCGCTGGGCTTCCAGGCCCAGACGCTGCTCGAAGACGGGCTTCACCTGGCCCTGGCCACATCGGGACTGGTTGCATCAGCGCCAGCGCACGCACCATGAAAACCGCTGGCGGCGCTCCCCGCTGGGCGGTGCTCTTGGTCGTCCTGTTTTCGCTCACCGTGGGTGCCGAGGGCGTCTGCCGCTGGGTACTTGGCCTGGGCACGCCGCCGCTGTACGAAACCGATCCAGCCTTTGAGTACCGCCTCAAGCCCGACCAGAACGTCCAGCGCTTCGGCAACACCATCGTGGTCAACCGCTTCGGCATGCGCTCGGACGACTTTCCCAGCCGCAAGCAGCAACCCGATGAGCTGCGGGTGATGGTGTTTGGCGACTCCATCGTCAACGGCGGCAGCGAGATCGGGCATGCCGGGCTGGCCACCAGCCTGCTGCAGGCCGACCTTCGGCGCGCTTTCAACCGTCCGGTGGTTGTGGGCAACATCTCTGCGGGCAGCTGGGGGCCCGGTAACTGGCTGGCCTATGCGCAGCGCTTCGATTTCCTGGAAGCCGATGTGGTGGTGCTGGTGCTTGGCAGCGGCGACGCAGGCGACAACCCGACATTCGCGCCCCTCACGGTAGACCAACCCACCGAACCGCCCGCCCTGGCTTTGCAGGAAGCTGTGCAGCGCTACCTGCCGCGCTACCTGCCCGATCCGCTGGCTGGCTGGCTGCGCGGCCCCACCAGTGCCGCTGCCACGCCCGCTGCCGCGCAGCAGGCTGCCGATCCGACCCTGCAGGGCCTCCAGGATCTCGAGCGCTTCCTCAAACTGGCCGGGGGCAACCAGCGCACCGTGGTGGTCATGCATCACCCCGATCGCAGCGAGAACGACACCGCGAAAATGTTGCCAGGCTTTGAAGACAATGCCGCCACCGTGCGCCGCCTCGGCTTGCCGTGGATCGAACTGCGCCCGATTTACCAGGCGGCAGGTATCGGTTTGTACCGAGACCCTGTGCACCTCAGCGCCCAGGGTCAGCGCGTTTTGGGCAATGCCCTGAACAGCGTGGTGCGCCCCCTGGTGGCCCTGCCACCCGGCAGCCAGCCAAACGCCGCCGGGCGCCCCGCTGAAGCGGAGCGAGCACGGTGAACCCGATCGAGCGCAATGTCCTCTACCTGGGTGCACGCAGCGGCACCTCGCTCGATCGCGCCCAGGCCTTGCGGCGCATCGGCTGCAAGGTAGACCATGTCGATCCGCGCAACCTGTTGCCCAACACCCCCTGGGTCGACCGCCTGACCTGGCATGTGGGCGGCCACTGGTTTGCCAGCCGCCTGCTCAAGGCGCTGGATCAGCGCCTCGGCGATCACCGGTATGACCTGTGCCATGTGG
>JBBSDB010000278.1:0-4015 GCA_038249735.1 Burkholderiales bacterium | reverse complement strand
GGATGCCGGCAATCGATTCGATGTGCGCCGCGTCCAGCGAATGAAACACCACCGTCTCGTCGATGCGGTTCAGGAACTCAGGGCGAAAATGGTCTTTCAGCTCGGCCCACACCGCGTCTTTCACGTCTTCGTAGGGCTGACCCACCATGGCCTGGATCATGTGCGAGCCGATGTTGCTGGTCATCACGATCACCGTGTTCTTGAAGTCCACGGTGCGGCCCTGGCCGTCGGTCAGGCGGCCATCGTCCAGCACCTGCAGCAACACGTTGAACACATCGGGATGGGCCTTTTCCACCTCGTCCAGCAGCAGCACCGAATACGGCTTGCGACGCACCGCTTCGGTCAGGTAGCCGCCCTCCTCGTAGCCCACGTAGCCGGGCGGCGCGCCGATCAGCCGGGCCACCGAGTGCTTCTCCATGAACTCGCTCATGTCAACGCGAATCAGGTGGTCCTCGCTGTCAAACAGGAAGCCCGCCAGCGCTTTGCACAGCTCGGTTTTGCCCACACCGGTGGGACCGAGAAACAGGAACGAGCCGGTGGGGCGGTTCGGGTCGGACAGGCCCGAGCGCGAGCGGCGGATGGCGTTGGCCACGGCCGAAATCGCCTCGTCCTGACCTACCACGCGCTGGTGCAGTTTGTCTTCCATCTGCAGCAGCTTGTCTTTCTCGCCCTGCATCATCTTGGCCACCGGAATGCCGGTGGCGCGGCTCACCACCTCGGCAATTTCCTCCGCGCCCACCTGGGTGCGCAGCAGGCGCGGCGCGTGGTCGGCCTGCTTCGTGGCTTCGCTGTCCTGGGCCTGGCTCAGGCGCTTTTTCAGCTCTGGCAGCTTGCCGTATTGCAGCTCGGCCACCTTGTTGAAATCGCCCTTGCGCGTGAGCTCTTCAATCTGGGTGTTGATCTGATCGATCTCTTCCATCACATCCTTGGAGCCCAGCGCCTGGGCTTTCTCGGCCTGCCAGATTTCGTCCATATCGGAGATTTCTTTTTGCAGCTTGCCGATCTCTTCCTCAATCAGCTCAAAGCGCTTCTGTGAAGACTCGTCCTTCTCGCGGCGCACCGCCTCGCGCTCGATCTGCAGCTGGATCAGGCGCCGGTCGAGCTTGTCCATCACCTCGGGCTTGGAGTCGAGTTCGATCTTGATCTTCGACGCCGCTTCGTCGATCAGGTCGATCGCCTTGTCGGGCAGAAAGCGGTCGGTGATGTAGCGATGGCTGAGCTCGGCGGCGGCCACGATGGCCGGGTCGGTGATCTGCACGCCATGGTGCACCTCGTATTTCTCTTGCAGGCCGCGCAGGATGGCGATGGTCGCCTCGACACTCGGCTCACCCACCAGAATCTTCTGAAAACGGCGCTCCAGCGCGGCGTCTTTCTCGATGTACTTGCGGTATTCGTCCAGCGTGGTGGCGCCCACGCAGTGCAGCTCGCCGCGCGCCAAAGCGGGCTTGAGCATGTTGCCCGCGTCCATCGCGCCCTCCGCCTTGCCCGCGCCCACCATGGTGTGCAGCTCGTCGATGAAAACAATGGTCTGGCCTTCGTCCTTGGCCAGTTCGTTGAGCACGCTTTTCAGACGCTCCTCGAACTCACCGCGAAACTTGGCACCGGCCAGAAGCGAAGCCATGTCGAGCGACAGCACCCGCTTTCCCTTGAGCGAATCCGGTACCTCACCGGCCACGATGCGCTGCGCCAGGCCTTCGACAATCGCCGTCTTGCCCACACCAGGCTCACCGATCAGCACCGGGTTGTTCTTGGTGCGGCGCTGCAGCACCTGGATGGCGCGGCGGATCTCGTCGTCGCGGCCGATCACCGGGTCGAGCTTGCCCATGCGGGCGCGCTCGGTGAGATCGAGCGTGTATTTTTTGAGGGCCTCGCGCTGGCCTTCGGCCTCCGGGTTATCCATCTTCTGGCCGCCACGCACCGCGTCGATCGCCGCCTCCAGGCTCTTGCGGGTCAACCCATTTTCGTTGGCGATGCGGCCCAGCTCGCCTTTGGCGTCGGCCACCGCCAGCAGGTACAGCTCACCGGCCACGAACTGGTCGCCGCGCTTGATGGATTCCTTCTCGGTCGCCTGCAGCAGCTTGGCCAGTTCGGGGCCCACCGTCACCTGATCCTGTCCTTGCACACTGGGCAGCTTCTTCAACGCCGTCTCAGCCGCCTTGGCCAGCCCCGGCACATTCACTCCAGCACGCTGCAGCACCGACTGCGGGCCATCGGTCTGGCGCAACATGGCCAGCAGCAAGTGCGCCGGTTCAATGTAAGCGTTGTCGTTGCCCAGGGCCAGCGTCTGGGCGTCGCTCAGTGCTTCCTGGAACTTGGTGGTGAATTTGTCAAGGCGCATGAAGGGTCACTCCGTCGGAGGTTAGATTACCCATCATGTGACGTTGTCAGCCCGCTTTTCAAGGTGGCCGCCGCCGCCTCACGCCCGCGCTTGATGCAGATCAAACGTTCAGGCGTTGCGCGCCTCGATGCCCCAGCGCGCCAGAGCGGTGTCGTCGCTCACCCGGGCATCGACCCAGCGCACGCCCTCGGGCGTCTGCTCTTTCTTCCAGAACGGCGCCTGGGTTTTGAGGTAGTCCATCAGAAACTCACAGGCCTGAAAGCTCTGGCCCCGGTGCGCCGAGCTGACCAACACGAGAACAATCTGATCCAGCGGCTGCAACAGGCCCACGCGGTGAACCACCCGCGCGCCCAGGATGTCGAAGCGTTCGCACGCTTTGTCGATCATGGCTTCGATGGCCTTCTCGGTCATGCCGGGGTAATGCTCCAGCTCCAGGGTGGACACCGATTGGCCCTCATTGCGGTCCCGCACGGTGCCGATGAAGCTGCAGACGGCGCCAACACCTTTGTCGTTGGCGCGCAGTTTCGCCGCCTCGGTAGAGAGGTCGAAATCGCCGGTCTGTATCGAAACCCGCGCGGCCATTCAGCCCCCGGTCACCGGCGGGAAGAAGCCGATCTCGGCGTCCTCGGTCAGCGCAGCAGACTCGTCGGCCATGTGCTGGTTGAGCGCCAGGCGCACCGGCTTGCCACGCGCCAGCGCCTCGGCATAAGGACCGCCGCGCGCGATCAGTTCATCGCGCAGCGCGCCCAACGTGCTGGCCTGGGTGTCCAGCGACTCGCTGCCGGCGCCAATGGTCTCGCGGACGGAGGCGAAATAGTGCAGCGTGACTTTCATTCGAGCAGGTCCGAAAAAGCGAGATATCGCACCAGATCACCGCGCGCCACGGTGTGGCCGGCCGGGTTGTCGACCAGGCCATCGCCCCAGACGGCAGAGGTGAGCACACCCGAGCTCTGGTTGGGAAACAAATCGAGCCCGCCAGTAGCGTTGCGGCGCACCCGCACGAATTCGCGGCGCTTGTCGGCGCGCGGCAGCTCAAAATGCGCCGGCAACATGACCGGCCGCAAAGGGGGCACCACCGCGCCGTGCAGCTTGAGCAGAAACGGTCGTACCAGCAGCAAGAAGGTGACAAAGCTGGACACCGGATTGCCTGGCAGGCCCATGAAATGGCAGGCCTGACCAGCGGCCGCACCGGCGCTTGCATTGCGCCGCACCGAGCCAAAGGCAAACGGCTTGCCCGGCTTCATCGCGATCTGCCAGAGGTCCAGCGTGCCGAGCTGCTGTACCGAGGGCTTGATGTGGTCTTCCTCGCCCACCGAGACCCCGCCGCTGGTGAGGATGAGGTCGTGGTGATCGGCTGCGGTCTTGAGCGCGGCCAGGGTGAGATCGCGGCGGTCGGGCACGATGCCCAAGTCGCTCACCTCGCAGCCGAGCCGCTGCAGCAGCGCGCGCAGAAAGAAACGGTTGGAGTTGTAGATGGCACCGGGCTTCATGTCCGCTGGGGCCACCGCGCCCGGCATCACCAGTTCGTCACCGGTCGAAAACAGCGCCACGCGCGGCCGCCGCATCACCGGCAAGTGGGCCAAACCCAGGCTGGCAGCCAGGCCCAGGCTGGCGGGCGACAGACGCTGGCCGCGCAGCAACACCACCGCGCCGCGCGTCACATCTTCCCCGGCGCGG
>JBBSDB010000277.1:0-4063 GCA_038249735.1 Burkholderiales bacterium | reverse complement strand
CATGATGCGGAAGGACCAGAACACCACGCCCACGGGTGGGTGATCGGCCACGGGCACGGTGTCCAGACCCTGCATCGGGGCGTTGAGATCGTGTGTGAGGATCAGCGAGGACAGCTTCGGAATTGCAACCGCATAGTCCACTCGGCCTTCAGCGCTGTTCGGAATGCCGAACAGGATTAGCGGTGCACCTTCCGGATGGCTCTGGTAGTGGCCTTCCATGGCCATCACCTTGACAGGCTGGTGCTCGAGTGTATTGAGGCCGTGCATGTCGCCCAGCACGATCTGCAGCGGCGCGACGATGGCCGCCATCCACATCGCCATCGAAAACATGAGGCGCGCGCGCGGGTTGGCGCGGTCCTTCAGCAGGTGCCAGGCACCGACGGCGCCCACCAGAAAGGCCGTGGTCAGATAGGCCGCTGAGAGGGTGTGCGCCAACCGGTAGGGAAAGCTCGGGTTGAAGATGATGGCGATCCAGCTGCCGGCGGAGATGAACTGGCCATTGGCATTGATCGCATAGCCCGCAGGGGTCTGCATCCAGCTGTTGACCGACAGAATCCAGAACGCTGAGACAAAGGTGCCCAGGGCCACCATCAGCGTGGCGGTGAAGTGCAGGCGCTTGCCCACGCGGTTCATGCCGAACAGCATCACACCCAGGAAGCCAGCCTCCAAGAAGAAAGCGGTCAGCACCTCATAGGCCATCAGTGGGCCGATGATCGGGCCGGCCTTGTCGGAGATCACCGCCCAGTTGGTGCCAAACTGGTAAGACATCACGATGCCAGAGACCACCCCCATGGCGAAGAACAGCGCAAAGATCTTGATCCAGTAGCGGAACAGGTCCAGATAGTCGGCGCGCCCGGTTTTGAGCCACAGGCCTTCGAGCACCGCCAGGTAGCTCGCCAGCCCGATCGTGATAGCGGGAAAGAGGAAGTGAAAGCTCACCGTGAAGGCAAACTGGATGCGTGCCAGCAAAAGTGCTTCGGGCAGGTCGAACATGGGGAGGCCTTGTATCGGTGAAGTGGCAGACCCCGTTTTCTATTCAAAATCCGTGCCACCGGGCCTCAACAGAAAAACCCAAAGAAATCAATGGTTTTTGGCGTGCGGCTTGCGGTAGCTGCCAGATGTGGCGGGCTTTTTTTATGCCACTTTTGGCCGATTCCTGCCAAATTGGCAGGGCGCTTTGGCAGTGGTGGTTGACCATCCTGTCAGCAAGAGGGACTTGAACATCAGCGTAGACTGATATTTGGAGTGCCCTGGTCTGCGCGGCTTGTTGGCCGAAGCCTTTCTGAACCGTTATCGAAAGACCGAACGATGGCCACCGTGTTGCCCGAACTGGTGTCGTACCTGGAAAGCCTGGTCGAACCCCACATCCTGCTGGACCGTCAGTACCGGATCATTGCGGCCAACGCCGCTTACCGCAGCCAGTTCAGCCCTCGCGCGTCTGTGATCGGGCGCACCTGCTACGAGGTGTCCCACCACTTCAGCGTGCCCTGCGATCAGGCGGGAGAGAGTTGTCCGCTGGCACGCGCCCGCGAGTCGGGCCAGCGCGAGCGGGTGCTGCATCTGCATCACACGCCACAGGGCGAGTCGTACGTGAACATCGAGCTGACGCCGGTGCTCGATGCCGCTGGCGAGCAGGCCTTTTTTATCGAAAAAATGGAGCCCCTGCGCGTGGCCCAGGGTCGTCCTGCTGGGCAGGGCCTGGTGGGTCGTTCGGCTGCCTTCCAGCGCATGCTGGAGCTGGTCGCGCGCGTGGGGCCATCGCAGGCGAGCGTGCTGCTGCTCGGTGAGTCGGGCACCGGCAAGGAACTGGTGGCACAGGCTGTGCACGACGCCAGCCCGCGCGCGGCGAACCCGCTGGTGGTGGTCGACTGCGCAAGCCTGCCCGAGAGCCTGTTCGAGAGCGAGCTGTTTGGCCATGAGCGCGGCGCCTTCACCGGAGCCAGCACCACCAAGCCCGGGCTGGTCGAGGCTGCCAGTGGGGGCACGCTGTTTCTGGATGAGGTGGGCGACATCCCGCTGTCCATGCAGGTCAAGCTCCTGCGCCTTCTGGAGAGCGGCACCTACCGCCGGGTGGGCAGCACCGATCTGCGGCGCACCGATGTGCGCGTGGTCTCGGCCACCCACCGCAACCTGAAGGCCATGGTGGCCGATGGCCGCTTCCGAGAGGATCTGTATTACCGGCTCAGCACCTTTCCGATTGCACTGCCCGCCTTGCGGGAACGGGCGGACGACATCGCGCTGCTGGCAGTGGCCTTGCTGGACCGTGTGACGCCGCAGCGGCGATTGAGTTTGTCGGCGGATACACAGGAATTGTTAAAGCGCTACCCGTTTCCGGGCAATGTGCGCGAGCTGCGCAATGTCCTGGAGCGTGCCGCCTTGCTGGCCGACGGTCACAGCATCGAACCGGCGCACGTGGAGCGGGCGCTGGATACCGGCGTGGCGCTGTCGCTGGTGGATTTGCCAAGTACAAAACCGGCGCCTGCAAATGCTTTGGCCCCGGGTTCCTCGTTGCGCAGTGTGGAGCGAGCCACCTTGCAAGCCCAGCTCAAGGCCCACCAAGGCAGTCGCGCCGAACTGGCGCAAAAGCTCGGGATCAGCGAGCGCTCGCTCTACCGCAAGCTGCGCGAGATTGGCGACGACCCCGACGCGGCGTAAGACGCTGATCTCAAGGCCCATCGCTCAAAGCGAGCGGGTAGAGAAGTACCAGTCCTTCATGGCGTAGCCCTCGCCCTTGCGCGCCTCGATTGCTGCAGGCGTCTTCGGGGGTGGAACGATCACGTCGCAACCGGGCGTCCAGCCCTCAGGGGTTGCAATCTTGTGGGCATCGCTGGTTTGCATGGCGGTCAACAGACGCACGAACTCGTCGATGGACCGGCCATTGCTCATCGGGTAATACACCATGGCGCGCAGCTTGCCTTCGGGGTCGATGAAGAAGGTGGCGCGCACCGCCTGCGTGTCGGCCGCGCCCGGATGGATCATGCCGTAGGCGCGCGCCACATCCATCTTGATGTCGTCGATGATGGGGAACGGGATCTCGACACCGAAACTGTTCTTGATGCTCTGCATCCAAGCCAAGTGCGAGTAGATGCTGTCAATGGACAGGCCCAGCAACTCGCAGTTCATGCTCTTGAACTTGTCGGCGGCTTTGGCGAAGGCGATGAACTCGGTGGTGCAGACTGGCGTGAAGTCGGCCGGGTGCGAGAACAGGATCAGCCACTTGCCCTTGTAGTCGTCAAGCGTGCGTTCGCCATGGGTGGTGTTGGCCTTGAATGCTGGCGCGGGTTCGTTGAGGTGGGGGAAGCTGGACACGTTTTCCATGGGAACTCCGTTGGAAGGTTGAAGAGGTGACCGAACAGGCAAAACGCTGTTCGATGACTTCAGTGTCGGCCGACCCCCGGGTGCCCGGCATGACATGGATCATGGCGGCGGTTGGCTTGCGCTATGCCGCTGATAGCCAACGTCCGTCTGGACTTCAGTTGTCCGAGCTGAGCAGCAACATGGATTCGTTTGCGATGCGGTAGAGGCGGCCGAGCTTGTCCAGCGGTTGCAAGACGCCACGCTTCACCAGTGCCGAAATCTCGCGGCTCACGGTCTCTTGCTTCAGGTCCATCATGGCGCCCATGTCCTCGCGCGAGAACAGGGTGACGATTCCCGGGTCGGTCGTGTGGCGCATTTTCAAAATGAACTGGCAAACCCGCTGGTGTGCGGTGCCGAAGTTGATCGAGGCCAGCCAGTCGTCGGCTTCGCTCAGCGCCTTTTGCCATTTGTCCAGCAAACCAGCGTGCATACGGGGCGAGCTGTGGTTCAGCTTGTGCACCACCTCGGTCGGAATGCGGCACAGGGTGACGTCGGTGAGTGCGGCGGCTTCGCTGTCGTAGCGCCCTGTGGCCAGCGCCTCCAGGCCGACCACATCCCCCGAGCGCAGCAAACGCAAGATACGCCGGCGTCCATCGCCCGTGATCCGTGACAGCTTGAGCATGCCGGAGCGCAGCGTGAAGATGCCGCTGGCCTCATCCCCTTCATTGAAGAGCACCTGATGGGCACGGTATGCGAGGTCGTCGAT
>JBBSDB010000276.1:0-4080 GCA_038249735.1 Burkholderiales bacterium | reverse complement strand
GCGGCCCCAGGTCGTGCGCTGCTGTGCGGGTGAGCGACAGCAGCGCGGCCTTGGCGGCGGTGTAGTCGTGGTAGGGCACCACCGGGTTTTGAAACAGATTGGTACCCACGTTCACGATGCGGCCAAAGCCCTGCGCGCGCATGCCGGGCAGGGCAGCCTGGATGGTGTTGAGCGCACCCTTCACCGCGCCGTCGATCTGCTGGGCAAACCGCGCCCAGGCGATGTCGCCAATCTGCGGACGCGCGTCGCCGTCAAACTGAAACTGCGCCAGCGCGTTGTTCACCACGCCGCTGATGGGCTGCCCGGTGCGCTCAAGCGCTTGGGCAAACAGGCGCTGTACGGCAGCGGCGTCGGTCACATCGGCCTGCAACGCAATGGCGCGCGGGCCTAGTTCCTGCACCAGCGCTTCGGCAGCGGCCTGGCTGCGGTGGTAGTTGATGACCACACCAGCGCCTTCGCGTGCCAGTGCCCGTGTGATGGCTTGCCCCAAACCGCGTGCGCCGCCGGTCACCAAAACCCATTGTTCTGCCAACACCATGTGGGAAGTTTCCTTGTGTGTGAATGGGTGGTTTGAATCCACCGCTGTGCGGTCAAGCGACACCGCACAGGCCACTGGCCCAGCGGTCGAGAATCGGCTTCAGTGGTGGTGACCGTGTGCGCCGTGCGCATGGCCATGCGCCACTTCTTCGGCCGAGGCGGCTTTCACCTCCAGCACCTTCACCGCGACATGCAGGGTCTGCCCGGCCAACGGGTGGTTACCGTCCAGCAGCACAGTGTCGCCCTTGATCTTCATCACGGTGAACACCTGCTGTTCGCCCCGCTCGTTGCTGCCCTGCAACTGGCCGCCCACCTTCACCCCCGCCGGGAAATCGCGCTTGGGCATGCGGGTGACCAGCGACTCGTCGCGCTCGCCAAACGCGTCTTCAGGCGGCAGCATCAGGGCGGCAGAAAAACCGGCTTCCTGCCCCTCCAGCGCTTTCTCGATGCCAGGCAGCGTGTTCCCATGGCCGCCATGCAGGTAGGCGCGCGGGGTCTTCCCGTCTTCCAGCACCTTGCCCTGGGCATCTGTGGCGCGGAAGGTGAGGGTGACGATGGTGTCTCTGGTGATTTTCATGGGGTGCTTTCGAGGAATCAGCGAGCAGGGCGAACAGCGGACTTGGGGCGGAAGGCCTTGCAGACCGTCTCGACCGTTTCCAGATACGGGCCGCCAATCAGGTCGATGCAATAGGGCACGGCGGCAAAAATGCCGTTGATGCGCTGGGTGCCGTCGGCGTTTTTCAGGCCTTCGAGTGTCTCGGCGATCGCCTTGGGCTGGCCGGGCAGGTTGATGATGAGGCTGTTGCTTCGAATCACCGCGACCTGGCGCGAGAGGATGGCGGTGGGCACAAAGGCCAGACCGATCTGGCGCATTTGCTCGCCGAAACCGGGCATTTCCTTGTGCGCCACCGCCAGCGTGGCCTCAGGCGTCACATCGCGCAGCGCGGGTCCTGTGCCGCCGGTGGTGAGCACCAGCGCGCAGCCGGCGTCGACCAACTCGATCAGGGTGGCGCTGATGCGCTCGGGCTCGTCGGGGATGAGCCTGGCCTCGAAGGTGATTGGGTTGTGCAAGGCGCGGGTCAACCAGTCTTGCAGGGCGGGCAGACCTTTGTCTTCGTAGGTACCGGCGCTGGCGCGGTCGCTGATGGAGACGATGCCGATGCGCATTGGCTCGGGGTTTGCGGCGGAGGTCATCGTGAGATCAGGGGGCATCGTCGATCTCCCCCGCTGCGTTGCTGCGGTCGCTGGAGGTGGCTGGGTCGGCGGATTCGGCGGACGCGTCGCCGCGCCTCAGCGTGACGCGCACGGCCTGGAACAGCTCGCGGTAAGCCTTGCCGTGGCGCTGCGCCTCGCCGGGCCGCTCGCTCACCGCCTGTGCGTCTTTGCGTGCCTGGCGAATGAGGGCACGCAGCGGCTGCACCTCGGCCTGCGGATCGAGCTGCAGCCATTCGGTGAAAGCGTCGTCATCGGCCAGCAGGCGATCGCGCCATTGCTCGGCCTGGTGCAAAGCAAGCGTGGCCTTGGCCGAGGGGCGGCGCTGCTCGTCGAGCGCGGCTTCGATCTCGGCCACGCTCTCGTCGGGCAGCTTGCGCATGAGCTTGCCAATGAACTGCATCTGGCGCCTGCGGCCTTCGAAGTTGGTGATGCGTTTGGCAGCGTTCACCGCGTCGAGCAACTTCTCTGGCAGGTGCTCGGTGGACACCAGCCGTGCGGTGAGGCTCGGGCTCAGCGTCAGCAGGCTTTCGCCCAGCGTTTGCAGGCGGTCGCTTTCCTTTTTCAGGTCGGTCTTGCTGGCGTCGGTCGAGCCCTTGAGCTCGCGCTTGAGTTCCAGATCGAGCTCGCTGCCTTCGGATACAAACTGGCCCCGAACGTAATAGCCTTTGGTGGGTTTGCGGGACATCGGATGGGGCGCCGCTGCGCTGCCAATGGCATCGGATGCGGGGTACCTGAGGTAAGGGGAAGGGTTGAGGGAAAGCGACAAGTATCATAGCTTCCGACATGAAAACACCCATCCACACCCCTGCCCCCTTTCCCCTCGCAACCGCCGCTGACCAGCCGCTGCAGGGCTTTCAGTATTCGAGGTCCAGGTTTGAGGAACTGGTTGACTTGGCGCTGGACCACGCCAAGCAGCTGGGCGCGGTCGACGCGGCGGCCGAGGTGTCGGAAGGCGCTGGCCTGAGCGTGTCGGTGCGCAAGGGCGAGCTGGAGAACGTGGAGCGCAACCGCGACAAGTCGCTGGGTGTCACGGTTTACATCGGTCAGAAGCGCGGCAACGCGTCCACCTCCGACTTCTCGCCAGCCGCTGTGCGCCAGACGGTGCAGGCGGCCTATGACATCGCCCGCTTCACCGCCGAAGACCCCGCCGCCGGCCTGCCCGATGCGCAGGACGTGGCCGACGAGCAGCGCGATCTGGACCTGTTCCACCCCTGGGCGCTGAATTCAGAACAGGCGCTGCAGATAGCGCTGGCCTGCGAGGCGGCTGCCTTTGCCACCAGCAAAAAAATCAGCAACAGCGAAGGCGCTGGCGTTTCAGCCCAGCAGTCTCATTTCTTCACCGCGCACCTGCGCGGCGGCGAGCGCGGCAAGCCGGGCATCTTCAGCGGCGGCTATGCCAGCTCGCGCCACAGCCTGTCGGTGGCGCCGATCGCGGGCAAAGGCGCGCACATGCAGCGCGATTACTGGTACAGCTCGCAGCGCGCGCCGCAAGACCTGGCCAGCCCGCAGGCGGTGGGTCGCTACGCGGCCGAGCGCGCTCTCTCGCGTCTGGGTTCGCGCAAGATCGCCACCACCGAGTGCCCGGTGCTTTTTGAGTCGCCGCTGGCGGCCGGACTGCTCGGCGCCTATGTGCAGGCCACCAGCGGTGGTGCGCTGTACCGAAAAACCACGTTTCTGGCCGACAGTCTGGGCAAGACCGTGATGGCCAAACACCTGGACATCGTGGAAGACCCGCACACCATGGGTGGCAAAGGCAGCGCCCCGTTTGATGACGAGGGCGTGCGCACCGCGCGCCGCAAAGTGCTCAGCGCCGGCAAAGTGCAGGGCTATTTCCTCTCGACCTACTCGGCGCGCAAGCTGGGCATGCGCACCACCGGCAACGCCGGCGGCTCGCACAACCTGGTGCTCAGCAGCCGCCTGACCCAGCCCGGCGACGACCTGCGCGCCATGCTCAAAAAACTCGGTCGCGGCCTGTTCGTCACCGAACTCATGGGCCAGGGCGTGAATTACGTGACCGGCGACTACTCGCGTGGCGCCTCGGGCTACTGGGTGGAAAACGGCGAGATCGCCTATCCGGTGCAGGAGATCACCATCGCCGGCAACCTGAAGGAAATTTTCAAGGGCATCGAGGCGGTGGGCGCGGATGCCTTCAGCTTTGGTGCGAAGACGGTGGGTTCGATCCTGGTCAACCGGATGAAGGTGGCCGGGAGCTAGCCCACCCCCGCGCCGGCCCGATGCTCGGGCCATCACCCCCTCAAGGGGGCGATGCGAGTGGCCCGGCAAAGCCGGGTCCACCGCATCCTGGGGTGAAGACACCCCGCGCCGGAG
>JBBSDB010000275.1:0-4121 GCA_038249735.1 Burkholderiales bacterium | reverse complement strand
CAGCGCTTGTTCCTTGAATTCGGCAGGGTAAGTTTTTCGTTTCATAAAGTGTCGCTTTGCTGCGGATCATCCGCAATTTCTGAACGCGACAACTATTCTGACTCAGGGGGATACCGTGTAAGGGAGCGTACGGTGCCCAGTTCGGTGACCAGGATCATCAAAAAGCCCGGCTCGATTGGCCGGGCTTTTTTCGATGAATACGACGAATTGCGGTCGTTGCCTTTTTACCTTTTAAACTTCAAAACGTGGTCATGTTCAGCGTCCCGCCAGTTTTTCGCCGGTAATGGACAGCAAGCGCGTGAAATCCACACCGGGCGTCTGCAGCTTGTCAGGCAGCATCAAGGAGCCTGAAAGGCGCTGCTGTACGCTTCGCCGCTCACCGCGATGGGTGATGTCTTCCGCTACTGCGGTGAACGCCACCAACAGCAGGACGGCAACAGTCAGCAACAGCCAGATCAACGCGTGCGTCCAGGTGCTGCTCCAGGCAGCTTGAGTGGGAATGCGGCGGGACAACAGGCGGTTTTGGGTATTCATTGCTCACTCCTTGATGGGTTATGGGTTGGAGGTATGGTCCTATGGTCCCTCTGAACGCCCGAGCTCGCTGTCGGCGCAAGGCGCCGCGCGTTGTAGGAGTGAGCCGACAGCGCGCTGGGGTTCGGAGCAGGCCCTCACACCACCGGTGGATCGGTCTCGCGCTCGGGGTGCCGATGAGCCGCCAACGCCTTGATAAACGCCTGCGTCGCCTCGCCCGTACCGCCGTCGACCACGATGCCCGGGTCGGCTTTGCCGCTGGGCAAGTCAACGGGAATACCCGCCTGATCAAGCAGCATGCCTGCCGCGCCCATCACCATGATGGGTTTGGTGTGGCGATACTGGTCTGTCACGAAGTCCATCGCCTGGCCCAAGACCGCGAGCTCGTCCACTCCGTCGGCACCATCGGGCAGCACCAGACCATCGAACAAAAAGCCAGGCTCGTTCTCAAACGATGCGTCAGCGTCCAGCGCCACGCCGTCGGCAGTCTCTATCGCTCCGATGTGGGGGCCAACAAATCGTGGGATGGCGCCTTCTGCGAACAGTGCGGCGTGCACGTCGAGGGCGGTTTTGCCAACAATGCCGGGGGCGACCAGGATGGCCACCTTGCGGGCTGTGATCGAGCCGTCGCCCGGCCGGGCCTTGAGCGACAGCGTGGGTGACTTCATGACCTCCGGTGTGGACATCTGCGCCAAAGCCTTGGGCATCGCGTCGGGCAACGTTTTGATGCCCAGTCCTGCAGCCACGCGCTTTGCCAGTGGTTCAGAGACATTGCGCAGCGAAGACACCATGCGCTCGCGGATCGCGGGTACCTGCACCTTGGACAACTCGAAGCGAAACGCTGCCGCAATGTGCGCCTGCTCCACCGAGGTCTGGCTGTCGAAGAACAGCGTGGCCTGGGTGTAATGGTCAGCAAACTTTTCGGGTTTCGCCCGCACCTTGGCCTGCTCCTCTTTGGCCTGGAGTTTCTCGGGGACGGTCACAAAACCGTGGGCCGCGCCCGCCTGGAACGGACAGCCGCCGCCCAGGGAATTGGGCTCGTAGGACACGCGCCCACGCGCAATCGACTGACGGTGCATGCCGTCGCGCTGGTTGTTGTGAATAGGAGCGAGTGGTGCGTTGATGGGGATTTCATGGAAGTTGGGCCCCCCCAGGCGAGAGATCTGCGTGTCCGCATAGGAATGGATGCGCCCCGCCAGCAAGGGATCGTTGGAGAAGTCAATGCCAGGCACCACATGGGCCACGCAGAAAGCGACTTGTTCGGTTTCGGCAAAGAAGTTGTCGGGGTTGCGGTTGAGCACCATGCGCCCCACCTTCTGCACCGGCACCAGCTCTTCGGGGACGATTTTGGTGGCATCCAGGATGTCGAAACTGAAGGCCTCGCCCTCCTCTTCAGAGAACACCTGAAAGCCCAGCTCCCATTCGGGGAAGGCGCCGGCCTCAATGCGCTCCCACAGGTCGCGACGGTGGTAGTCGGGATCGGCGCCAGAGATTTTTACCGCTTCGTCCCACACCAGAGAATGGGTGCCGAATTTCGGCTCCCAGTGAAACTTCACGAAAGAGACCTCGCCCGCTTCGTTGACTAGCTTATAGGTGTGCACACCAAAGCCCTGCATGGTAGCGAAACTGCGCGGGATTGCGCGGTCTGACATCAGCCACATCAGCGTGTGGGTGGACTCAGGCATGAGGCTCACGAAGTCCCAGAAGGTATCGTGAGCAGATGCAGCCTGCGGCATGGCGTGGTGCGGCTCGGGCTTGACGGCATGCACCAGGTCGGGGAATTTCATGGCATCCTGAATGAAGAACACCGGCATGTTGTTGCCCACAAGATCCCAGATGCCTTCGTCGGTGTAGAACTTCACCGCGAAGCCGCGCACATCGCGTGCCGTGTCTTTGGAGCCACGCTCGCCAGCCACGGTGGAGAAGCGCGCGAACACCGGTGTAATCTTCCCCGCCTCCTTGAATGGCGCGGCTTTGGTGAGGTGGCTAAGCGGCCCGTAACTCTCGAAATAGCCGTGCGCTCCTGAGCCCCGTGCGTGAACGATGCGCTCGGGAATGCGCTCGTGGTCAAAGTGGGTAATCTTCTCGCGCAAGATGAAATCTTCCAGCAGTGCCGGCCCGCGCACGCCAAACTTCAACGAGTTCTGGTTGTCGGCGATGCGCACGCCCTGGTTGGTGGTGAGCATCTGACCGGTGGCATCGGACCGCAGCCGTTCCAGGCTGCCGGTGCTCATGTTGACCCCTGGAGGCGGCGGCTCGCCGGTTTTGTCCGAAGTGTTTTTCTCGGTTAATGTGCTGCCGCCAGGCAGGTTCGACTCTGGCGTGGCGGTGTCGCCCGGCGGTGGATTCATGCCTTGGACAAAACCGTGCTCGGACGCCTTGGTGGCGTTAAAGGGCATGGCGGCAGCAAGCACGTCGGTTTGTGCCATCTTCTTGGACGCGGGATCTTCGCTGGCCTCTTTAGCTCGGGAAGGACCGCTGTCGGTGTTGCGTGAGGTTGCCTTGGCGGGGGTTTTGCTTTTGGCGGGGGGATCAAGCTTGGGCATGGTGGTCGCTCATGGGTTGTGCAGGCGAGATTGCCAGAACACGAGGTTAGGCCCCGTAGCGACCCGGATGCGTAGGACGCCGCCTCAAAACGTGTTCTTGGCGGCGGTGGGAGGTATTTGAAGGAAACGCACTGCATGGCGTTGAGGCCGCGTCCTACAGCCTGCTTCGGTGACTTGTCGCAAACTGAAGACCTCAACGGGGGGTTTGGCAATTTCATTTGAAACATCCCTCGTTCAACCATTTGAAGGAGACACATCATGGGCAAGTATTTCATCGCATGGCTACTAGGTGTACCGGCGTTTGCGCTGCTGATTTTTTGGTTAATCTAATGGCGCAGATTCCTGCCCCAGGTGCCGAACCGCGGCGCGACAACGCCGAGAAGGGGTTGACCCTACCGAGTCGACACGGTCAACCCGTGCCACGCCTGCCACACGAGCGCGACGAGTCCAGCGACAGCCACCCGGGCACCAGCGATGAGCGAATCAAGCAGGCGGCCCGCGATCTTGCGAACGGGCAGCAAGATACAGGGCGTACACCCGTGGTGACCGAGCTCACGCGGCAAGAATTCCCACCCCAAGGGAAGCAGACCAAGCCCTGATCACAAGCTCGTTGCGCCCACACTCAATCCAGTTGACGTGGTCGTTAAGACGCGTCTGATCACCCTCGTGCGCTGCTGCATTCAAACATGCGGCAGAGCCCCTCACTTTTACATGCGTGTAGGCGCCGTCTGACACCGCCGTCAGACATACTGGGCTACAGTCGCCTCGACGGCTTCAGATATCGGCGCGATGCCGTGTCGTTAACACACATGCAACAAGGGGGCACATGATTCGAGTAGGCATCGTCGACGACCACGCCATGGTCCGCACCGGACTCAAGCAGTTTTTGTCCGAGCATGTGGATGTGCGCGTCACCGGGGAAGGCAGCAATGGCGCCGACGCGCTGGCGCTGGCGCGCAAGGGAGAGGTCGATGTTTTGCTGATGGACATCTCCATGCCCGATCAAAGCGGTGTGGATGCACTCAAGGCCATCAAGGCACGATT
>JBBSDB010000274.1:0-4122 GCA_038249735.1 Burkholderiales bacterium | reverse complement strand
CTCGGTGCCTCGGCCTATTCGGTCGCGGTGTTCCACCTGATGACCCACGCTTTCTTCAAAGCGCTGCTGTTCCTGGCCGCCGGCTCGGTGATCATGGGCCTGCACCACAACCAGGACATCCGCTGGATGGGCGGCCTGCGCAAGTACATGCCGATCACCTGGATCACCTTCCTGCTGGGCACGCTGGCGTTGATCGGTACACCCTTGTTCTCGGGCTTTTATTCCAAGGACAGCATCATCGAGACGGTGCACTTCAGCACCCTGCCGGGCGCTGGCTTCGCCTATTTCGCGGTGCTCGCCGGCGTGTTTGTGACGTCGTTCTATTCGTTCCGGCTGTACTTCCTGGTGTTTCACGGCAAAGAGCGCTACGACCAGAATCCCGACGCCCACCACGGGCACGACGATCACCATGGGGACCACGGGCATGGGGACGGCAAGCCGCACGAGACCCCTTGGGTGGTCACGGTGCCGCTGGTGTTGCTCGCAATCCCCTCGGTAGCGATCGGCTTTCTTACCATCGAGCCGATGCTGTTCGGAGACTTTTTCCAAGACGCGATCTTCACCAACGCCACGCTGCACCCGGCTTTTTCGATGTTCGCCGAGACATTCCATGGCCCGGTCGCCATGGCCTTGCACGCTTTCTCCACCGCGCCGTTCTGGCTCGCGCTGGGCGGCGCGGTGAGCGCCTGGTACATGTACCTCATCAACCCGGCGGTGCCGGCTGCGATCGGTCGCGCCCTCAAGCCGGTCGTGACGCTGCTGGAGAACAAGTACTACCTGGACTGGATCAATGAAAACGTCATCTCGCGCGGTGCCCGCGCGCTGGGTACCGGTCTGTGGAAGGGTGGGGATCGCGGCGTGATCGAGGGGGGTGTGGTCAATGCCAGCTGGAAGCTCGTGGGCTGGGTGTCTTCGGTGGTGCGCCAGGCGCAAAGCGGCTACCTCTACCACTATGCGCTGGTGATGATCGTGGGCGTGCTGCTGTTCATGACGTACTTCGTCTGGATCGCCCGATGATCGCGTCGCCCTATCACCACGGCACTTTGCCGGCCCGCCTGGCCGCACCTGGGTGCTGTCTGCAGCGGGCCAACGTGCGCCGCGGCGATATGGCAACGCAAGAAGAATAAGAGGAAGAACAAGATGGGTTTGCTGAGTCTGGCGATTTGGACGCCAATTCTTTTCGGTGTGCTGCTGCTCGCCTTCGGGCGTGACGACCAGGCGCCCATGGTGCGCTGGATCGCGCTCGTGGGTGCATTGATCGGGCTGGCGGTCACTGTGCCGCTCTACACCGGTTTCGAGATCGGCAGCGCCGCAATGCAGTTCGTAGAGAAGAGCGTCTGGATAGAGCGCTTCAACATCCACTACCACCTCGGTGTCGATGGCATTTCGCTCTGGCTGATCTTGCTCACCGCGTTCATCACCGTGATCGTGGTGCTTTCAAGCTGGGAAGCCATCACCTCCCGGGTGAACCAGTACATGGGCGCGTTCCTGATCCTGTCGGGCCTGATGATCGGCGTCTTCAGCGCACAGGATGCAATGCTGTTTTATGTGTTCTTCGAAGCCACGCTGATTCCGATGTATCTGATCATCGGGATCTGGGGCGGAAAGAACAAGATCTACGCCGCGTTCAAATTCTTCCTCTACACACTGCTCGGCTCCCTGCTGATGCTGGTGGCGCTGATCTACCTCTACACCCAGGCGGGTGGCAGCTTTGACCTGGCCACCTGGTACACGCTGCCGCTGGGCAGCACAGCGCAAACCCTGCTGTTCTTCGCCTTCTTCGCCGCCTTCGCCGTCAAGGTGCCGATGTGGCCGGTGCACACCTGGCTGCCTGACGTGCACGTGGAAGCGCCCACCGGCGGCTCGGCGGTGCTGGCGGCCATCATGTTGAAGCTCGGCGCTTATGGTTTCCTGCGCTTCTCCATGCCCATCCTGCCCGATGCCTCGCACGAATGGGCCTGGTTGATGGTTGCGCTTTCCCTGGTGGCGGTGATCTATGTCGGCCTGGTGGCGATGGTGCAGCAGGACATGAAGAAGCTGGTCGCCTACTCGTCGGTGGCCCACATGGGCTTTGTCACGCTGGGCTTCTTTGTCTTCAGCGACATCGGCATGGCGGGCGGCATCGTGCAGATGGTTGCGCACGGCTTTGTGTCAGCAGCGATGTTCCTCTGCATCGGCGTGCTTTACGACCGGGTGCATTCGCGCGAGATCGCCGACTACGGCGGCGTGGTCAACACCATGCCCAACTTCACCGCGTTTGCGCTGCTGTTTGTCATGGCCAACAGCGGTTTGCCGGGCACCGCTGGCTTTGTCGGCGAATGGATGGTGATTCTGGCTGCGGTCAAAGCCAATTTCTGGATCGGCATGGCCGCTGCTTCGGCCCTGATCCTCGGTGCTGCCTACTCGCTGTGGATGTTCAAGCGGGTCTACCTCGGGCCGGTGGGCAACAGCCAGGTGAAGGCGCTGCTCGACATCAACGCGCGCGAGTTTCTGGTGTTGGGACTGCTCGCTTTTATGGTGCTTTACATGGGCATCTACCCCAAGCCGTTCACCGATGTGATGGACGCTTCGGTGGCCGAGCTGCTGCGCCATGTCGCGATCTCCAAACTGCCATGAGTCGGTGCTCCAAAAGAAAAGAACGCTCCCATGATTGATTCGCTCGGCTGGTACGTGGCCTTCCCGGAAATTCTGTTGCTGGTGATGGCCTGCGTCATTGCCCTGGTCGACCTCGGCGTCAAAACACCGATGCGTGGAGCCACCCACCTGCTCACGATGCTGACACTGGCGGTGCTGGCGGTGTTCCTCGGGGTCTATGCCAGCAGTGGCGCCACGGTGGTGGCCTTTGGCGGCATGGTGGTGAGCGACCCAATGGGCAACTGGCTCAAGTGCTTCGCCACCATCGCGCTGATGGCGACCCTGGTCTACGGCCGCCAGTACGCCAGCCAGCGCGACATGCTGCGCGGTGGCGAGCTGTTCACGCTGTCGCTGTTCGCGCTGCTGGGCATGTACGTGATGATTTCGGGCCACAACTTCCTGGTGATCTACCTCGGTCTGGAGCTGCTCACGCTTTCCAGTTATGCGCTGGTGGCGCTGCGCCGCGATGACCTGAAGGCGACCGAGGCGGCGATGAAGTATTTCGTGCTTGGCGCGCTGGCCAGCGGGTTTCTGCTTTACGGCCTGTCCATGGTCTACGGCGCCACCGGCTCGCTCGGTCTGCCCGAGGTGATGCGCGCCATCGCTGGCGGCGAGGCCACGCTCAAGGGTTCGCAGCAGGTGCTGATCCTGGGCCTGGTGTTTGTGGTGTCCGGCCTGGCGTTCAAGCTGGGCGCGGTGCCGTTTCACATGTGGGTGCCCGATGTGTACGAGGGCGCGCCCACGGTGGTGGCGCTGTTGGTTGGCGGCGCGACCAAGCTGGCCGCGTTCGCCATCGTGATTCGCCTGCTGGTCGAAGGCCTGATGCCGCTGGCGTTCGACTGGCAGCAGATGCTGGCGGTGTTGTCGGTGCTGTCTTTGCTGGTGGGCAACCTGGCCGCGATCGCGCAGACCAACCTCAAGCGCATGCTGGCCTTCTCCACCATCTCGCACATGGGCTTCTTGCTGCTCGGCCTGCTTGCCGGTGTGGTGCAGGGCGACAGCGGCAACGCAGCCAATGCCTACGGCTCGTCGATGTTTTACATCGTGACCTATGTGCTCACCACGCTGGGCACCTTCGGTGTCATCTTGGTGCTCGCGCGCAGCGGTTTCGAGTCGGACAACATCGCCGATCTGGCTGGCTTGAACCAGCGCAGCCCGCTGTATGCCGGGGTGATGGCGATCTGCATGTTCTCGCTGGCTGGCGTGCCACCGCTGGTGGGCTTTTATGCCAAGCTGGCTGTGTTACAGGCGCTGCTGGCCTCCAGCCAGCCGGTCTACATTGGCCTCGCGGTGTTCGCGGTGGTGATGTCGCTGATCGGCGCCTTCTACTACCTGCGGGTGGTCAAGGTGATGTATTTCGACGCGCCGACACAAACGGCCGCCATCGAGGCGGGCTTCGACGTGCGCTCGCTGCTGTCCGTCAATGGCGCACTGGTGCTGGTGCTGGGCATCGTCCCGGGTGGTCTGATGACCTTGTGCGCCCAGGCG
>JBBSDB010000273.1:0-4141 GCA_038249735.1 Burkholderiales bacterium | reverse complement strand
GTAGTGCGGCACGCGAAACACCAGGCGCTTGTAGCGCACGAACACAGCGTTGGAGCCAGCAAATTCGTCGCGCCAGATCTGGTGGGCACGGTGAAGGTTTTGTTCGGTTGCCATCTCGAAATGGTCGCGCGAAGATTGGCCACCAAACACGTAGAGCTTGCCGCGGTAGATGCGCCAGGTGTTGGGCCCGCCGCCCGCGCCCCAGGGCACGGCGTAGTTGATGCCGTTGGCGCAGAAGCCGCCGAACTGCGGCATGTACTTCGTGGGCCCGCGCAGAAAGGCGGCCTGGTTCTCGGCGCTGGCGAAGCGCCAGGTGACGCCTTGCCATTCGCTCTGGATGGCGGGGTTGCCCAGCACGGCGGCGTTTTGGGTGAAGTAGGCGACCGGGTCGTGGCCCATGAGCATCAGGCGTTCGGCGTTGGCATCGGTCATGGTGCGAAACGGCGGGCCTTGGTCGCCCGCGCCGCCAGCGTGGGCCAGCGCGGGCAGACCACTGCCGATCAGCACGGCACCAGACAACAGCAGATTCAAGGTGTGGCGTCGGTTCATGGATTTCTCCTTAGGGCAATCAGATGTCGCGCGCCAGGCGCAGGCCGCTGAACTGCCAGCGCGCGTCGGTGGGGAAGAAGTTGCGGTAGCTGGTGCGGATGTGTGAGCGCGGCGTGGCACAGGAGCCCCCGCGCAACACCATCTGGTTGATCATGAATTTGCCGTTGTATTCGCCCACCGCGCCGGCCCAGGCGCGATAGCCGGGGTAGGGCAGGTAGCTGCTGGCGGTCCATTCCCAGACATCGCCGCCGAGCTGGATCAGCCCAGGTTTGTCTCGCGATGCGGGCATGGGGTGCAGGGCGCGGCTTTCCACGAAGTTGCCGTGGTCGCACCAAGCAGCGCCCGCCGCTTGCGCTGCGTGTTCCCACTCGGTCTCAGTGGGCAGGCGGATGGGCGCGCCATCTTGTTCGGCGCGCCAGCGCGCGTAGGCGTCGGCCTCGAACCAGCTGATGTGGACCACCGGCGTGTGCGGGTCGATGGCCGCGCGGCCGTGCAGGGTGAAGTTGGTCCAGCCGCTGCGCTCGCTGGCCTTGCTGTTGTGTTGCCAGTACAGCGGCGCCTGCGCGCGCTGCGCCTGCACCCAGTCCCAGCCGACCGCCATCCACCAGCGCGGGTCGGTGTAGCCGCCGTCTTGCATGAAGGCCAGCCACTCGCCGTGAGTGACTGGCCGGTTGGCCAGGGCGTAGGGCGCGAGCAGGGTGGCGTGGCGCGGGCTTTCGTTGTCAAACGCAAAGCCTTCGCCGGCATGGCCGATGTGCGCTGTGCCGGCGTCGAAATGCACCCACTGCAGCGGCACGCTGGCCACGCTGACCAGCGGCCAGGGTGCGTGGTAAACCGGGTTCAGCGGGCTCTGCGCCAGCAGGTGCTTGATGTCGGTCAGCAGCAGCTCCTGGTGTTGTTGCTCGTGCTGCAGGCCCAGGGTGAGCAGGTCTGCCAGCTCGCGCGAAACAGGCTGCGACAAGAGCGCCGCCATGCGCGCGTCGACGCTGGCGCGGTAGGCCTTGACCTCGGCCAACCCGGGTCGGGTGATCAGGCCGCGCTGGGGACGCGGGTGCTGTTCGCCCACGCCTTGGTAGTAGCTGTTGAACAGCACTCGAAACGCCGGGTGAAACGGCTCGAATCCAGGCTCGAAGCGCTCCAGGATGAAGGTCTCGAAGAACCAGGTCACATGGGCCAGGTGCCACTTCGCGGGACTGGTGTCGGGCATGGACTGGGCCTGGCAGTCGGCTTCCGAGAGCGGTGCGGCCAACGCCAGCGTTTGCGCGCGCACCTCGATGTAGCGCTGTGCAGCGGGGGAAACAGATCGGGTCTGCGGGGTGGGTTTCATGCAAGCTCTCCTCGAAGGGTGCCGCTGGCCACATAGCCCATGCCCCATTGCGTGCTCTGCCACTGGAAGTCATCACAGCGCGCGGCGACCAGGCTCCAAGGCTGCCACAGATCGGCCGCCTTCGCGTTGTACGGGCGGTTCTTGAGCCAGGCGATCAGGTTCAGCGGGCCGGTCCACCAGGGAAAGAATTTCATGCCCGCCATCGCCACCCGCGCGCCGGGTTTGAGCTGGCGCAGCACGTTGGCCACCGCCTCAGGCGTGCGGCAGATGTCGTGGGTGTAGTTGAAGAGCACCGCATCGGCAATGGCCGGCAGTTGCACCGTCTCGGCCGGTGCGTTGACGTGCCACACATTGGCCCAGCCCTCGCGCGCCACCCGCGCCTGCGCCACCGCGAACATCTCGGGGCTTTGCTCGAACCCCAGCACCCGGCCCGCTTCACCCACGCCCTCGCGCAGCAGGCTGTAGGAAAGACCGGTGCCGGCGCCCACATCGATCACCGTCTGGCCCGGCTGCAGGCGCAGCAGCGCGATGGTGCGCCGGCGCAGCGGCATGGTGAACGTGGCCGAGGCGTCGTAGCTGGCCGCTTTGTCGCGGTACAGCGCGATGGACAGATCGTTGTCGTTCATATGCCCGTCAGTCGCCCGAATGCCCCAGACCTTACGTGACCGGCACCCGAGAGGCTGCGTGCAGCCCCATCACGCCGATGACGATCAGGCCGATGCTCACCATCTTGATGGCGGTGGCCGGTTCCTTGAAGTAGTAGATGCCGATCATGGCGGTCAGCACCGTGCCCACGCCCGACCACACGCCATAGACCACGCTCAGGCCCAGCACCCGGATCACCAAGGTGTTGAGCGCAAACGACAGGGCGTAGAACACGAAGATCAGCACCGAGGGCGTGAGGCGGGTGAAGCCTTCGGACAGGCGCATGCAGGTGGTGCCGGCGACTTCGAGCAGGATGGCACCAGCCAAAACGGTCCAGGCCTGGGCGTGGGTGAGGGTCAGCATGGTTTCACTTGGTAAGCAGCCGACGCGACAGGTGGCTCAATGCGTCCACCAGCCCCACCAGCAGCAGCATGGCGGCGAGCACGGTGGCGGTTTTGTTCATCTGGAACAGACCCATGTGGAACGACAGCAGTTGCCCCAGCCCGCCCGCACCGACCACACCCAAGATGGCAGCGGCGCGGATGTTGTTCTCCCAGCGGTACAGCGTGTAACTCATCAGCTGAGGCAGCACCTGCGGCAGCGTGGCAAACAAAAAAACGCGGCCCGCGCCCACGCCCTGCACGCGCAACGCGGCGCCCGGGCCCGTGGGTGCGTTTTCGATCGCCTCGGCAAACAGCCGGCCCAGCACGCCGCTGGTGTGCAGCGCCAGTGCCAGCGTGCCGGCGAAAGGGCCCAGACCAGCCGAGATGAGCAGCAGCGCAGCCCACACCAGCTCCGGGATGCTGCGCAAGGCGTTGAGCAACAGCCGTGTGGGCGCGCGGCCCCAAGCGGCGTCGCCCTCGTGCAGTCGGCTCGCCGGCAGCGCCAGCGCCAGACCAAAGACCGCGGCAATCAGCGTGCCCAGGGCCGACATGGCCAGCGTTTCCCAAGCGCCCTGCGCCACCCGGGCGACGAACTCGGGCGATGTGTCGGGCGGAAAAAACTCGGCCAGGAAGCGGCCCATGCTGCGCGCGGCTTCGCCTGAGAAAAACTGCGCCCACTGCAGATCCAGCGACCAGAAACTGGCCACGATCAGCACCAGCAAACCCGCCAAAAACCAGCAGGCCCTGCAACGCGCGTTGAACAGCGGCGGCGGCAGGCGGTAGACCTCGTTGGCAGAAACGGGTTTGGTCATGGCTCAACCCCATAGCGCATTGGAGAAAACCAAACCAGTCTCCGGAGCGCATGCCCCATGCAGCGCACACCGCCGAACCGGCTTCGCCGGGCGGCTCGTGTGGTCCCCCCTCCCTCAGGAGAGGGGGGAAGACGCAAAGCGGCGCAGGGGGGTGTTCGCATCCTGGGGGAAGACGCGACGCGGCGCAGGGGGGTGTTCTGAATCACCCGAGCGCCTTCCTTAGCCAAGCGCTCACCTGGTCGGCCAGCGCCACCAGCGCAATGAACACCAGCAGCAGCGTGGCGACCTCGCCGCCGTTGAACATCTTCATCGAGTTGTCCATTTGCTGGCCCAGGCCACCCGCGCCCACAAAACCGAGCACGACCGACGAGCGGATGGCGCACTCCCAGCGGTAAACGGTGTAGCTGGTGAGCTCAGCCGCGTTG
>JBBSDB010000272.1:0-4143 GCA_038249735.1 Burkholderiales bacterium | reverse complement strand
TGGCACTGGACGTTGGCAACACCCGCTTGAAGTGGGCCCTGTACGACGCGCCCGCGCCTGGTGCCCGGCTGCTGGCTCAGGGCGTGCAGTTTCTGGAGAACATCGAAAGCCTGGCCGAAGGCGACTGGGCCGCGCTGCCCACGCCAAGCTGGGTGGTGGGCTGCGTGGTCGCGGGCGACGCGGTCAAGCGCCGCGTTCAGGAGCAGCTGGAGCTGTGGGACGCGGTCCCGCAGTGGGTTGTGTCTAGCCCAGAGGAAGCGGGTCTGACCAATGGCTATGACCACCCGGCACGGCTGGGGTCGGACCGCTGGGTCGCCATGATCGGTGCCCGCCAGCGGGTGCTGGCCCAGGGATCGCCCAAGCCTTGCGTGGTGGTGATGGTGGGCACCGCCGTGACGGTGGAGGCGGTGGACGCAGAAGGTCGATTCCTCGGCGGCATCATCCTGCCCGGACACGGCATCATGCTGCGCGCGCTGGAATCGGGCACCGCCGGCCTGCACGTGCCCACCGGCGAGGTGCGCGACTTCCCCACCAATACCAGCGACGCCCTCACCAGCGGTGGCACCTTTGCTATCGCCGGCGCGGTGCAGCGCATGGTGGACAACCTGCGCCGCCACTGCGGCGACGAGCCGGTGGTCTTCATGACCGGCGGCGCCGGCTGGAAGATGGCGCCCAGCATGTCGACCCAGGTCGAACTGGTCGACAGTTTGATCTTCGATGGCCTGCTGGAGGTCGCCAGCAGGCGGTTCCCTCCCCGCTGAATGGGCTCTCGCTGCGCAGGCGCAGGGGGTTCATTCCGTCCACGGCAACATCATCGTCACCATCAGCAGGCGCTCGAATTCGGGGGTGAACTCGTCGACGATGCGCTGTGGCTCAGGGCACAGACTGGTGTCGGCGATTACGCCGAACTGCACGCCACCGCCATAGCTCAGGATGGACACACCGAGGCCGACGCTGCCGGTCTGCGGCACCCAGACCATATTTTGCTCCAACGTGGCGCCGCACAGCTTGAGCTTGGTGGTGGGCCCCGGTACGTTGGTCATCACCGCCGTGGTCTTCTTACCGAAAAGGTTGAGCAGTGCGTCCTGCGCCGGCTTGATCATCAGGCCGGCGACCGACAGCAGGCCGAAGGTCAGCAGCGGCTGCAGGCTGCCCTTGAGCGCGTTCATGCGCGCGCGCACCGCAAAAACGCGCTCAATCGGGTTGTCAATACCGATGGGCAGCACCAGCGGCACCAGGCCGCAGCGGTTGCCCAGCTTCCAAGCGTCTTCCATCGGTCGCAGGTTGATCGGTACCATGGCCCGGATTTCCTGGCCGCGGGTGTCGTCCCCCAGGGCGCGAAGGTAGGAGCCGATGGCGCCAGCCACGCAACTGAGCAAGACGTCGTTGATCGTGCAGTTGAGGGCTTTGCTGATGGCTTTCACATCGGCCAGCGGCAGCGGCTCGCACCAGGCCACGCGCTTGGCTTTGCCTGGCTGCCCTTTCAGGCGGGTCGGCGAGTCGTCGGGCATGAGCGCGAGGGCCGCGAGGTCGCTGGCGAGCTGGCCACCCATGCGGGCCAAGTCCATCGCCTGCCCCAGGGTATCGCTCAAGCCCTGTTGAGGCGCGGCGATCAGAGAAAAGGACTTGGCGGCACCGCCACCAGCCACCTCCAGTGCGCGGGCGGTGAGGTCGCCCAGCGGTCGGATCAAGGTGTCGGCGACCCAGTCTTCGGCGCCTTCGATGCCGCCGCGTGTGGGCCGGCGCTTGCGCCTGGGTGGCAGGTTGCCGCCGTCGACCAAACTCATCATCACGCTGATCAGCGCAATGCCGTCAGCGATGCAGTGGTGGATGCGCGCGATCATTGCCGAGCCGCCTTCGTAGTCCTCCATCAGCTCGAAGCACCAGAGCGGGTGCGCAGGGTCCAGCGGCTGCATGGCGAGGTCGGCGATGCGCGCTTGCAGCGCCGCTTGTGCACTTTGCCCGCGCGTGCGTTGGAGCGGTCGGCTCACCACATGGCGGCCGATACTGAAATCGGGGTCGTCGATCCAGTGGGCACCAGCCGCGTCTTGGCAGGCCAGCTGCACGAAGCGGCGAAAGGGCACCAGACGCTCACTGACCCGTTCCTGCAGGGCGGCCAGCGACACGCCAGGTCGCAGTACCCACACGCCCACGATCATCATGAGGTTGGAGTCGGAGTCCATGCGCAGCCAGGCGGTGTCAACCTTGCTCATGCGCTCGCCTTCCAGACCGAGCGCACTGGCCAGGGTTGCCCCGTTGGCGCGGCTTGGTGCCGGGAGTTGCCCTGCTGCAGGTGGGCGACGGCGGGTGCGCGCGGCAGGCCGCGGGTGGGCTGACGAGTCGGTGTCGACAGTGGCAATGCGCTGGACCATGGTGTCTCCTGTGACCCGCCGCTGCGGCATCCGACGTGGATGCGTTGAGGGCGGGACTTGTTGTTGGGGGCCTTGACCTATTGTGCCGCCAGGCCAGACCGTAAGATACCGGGCCAGCCCCGAGGGGCCGCTGTTTTATTCCCCAACGAAGGAGCTCCGCATGTCCGATCTGAAAACCCGCTTCGATGCCGCCGTGGCCAACTCCAAAAACCTGAGCGAGCGTCCCGACAACGCCACACTGCTCAAGATATACGGTCTGTACAAGCAGGCCACCACAGGCGACAACGCCGAGAAAAAACCGGGCTTTGGTGACATGGTGGGCCGCGCCAAGTGGGACGCCTGGAACCAGTGCAAAGGCAGCTCGAACGACGAGGCGATGCAGCAATACATCGATCTGATCGAATCGCTGCGCTGAACTGGCGCGCCGAGCCAGCTGTGCTGGGTCAGGTTTTCTTTTTGCGGCTGACGGGCTTTTTGGCCGCCAGCAGCTCGTCGAGATTTTTCACAATCTCGCTCTCGATGCGCTCACGAAAGGCGCCCAGCAGAAACCCCAGCTTGGCGTCAAGCTCGAAGTGGTCGGCGGTCACCAGCAGCGTACCGTTGACGCCGCTGCGGCTGAACGCCACTTCGTCGGAGGCTCCGCCTTCTTCGTAAGTGCAAGCCATGCCGAACTCGCCTTCGGCCTGTTCGGCCCATTGCCAGGCGATCTTGCGCGCGCCCTTGAGGCCGAGGTGGTGCTTGCGCTGGATGTGAATATCGGCCATGAAAGTGATGCTTGGATGGGTTTAGCGCAGGGGCGCCGGGGTGGGTGGCGCCTGCTCAGCTAGGCGGGTGGCGATGCCCAGTTCGGCGAGGGTCTCATTGCGTGCTTCGCGCGGCTGCTTGGCCAGCGTGCGCACCGCATCATAAAACCCGGCGAAGTCGCCACCCTCGCGATGGAACAAGGCGATGAAGCCGGGCACCAGATCGTCATAAGCGGCCTGGGCGCCGAAACTGGCGTTGTTGGCCTGAGCGACCCAGGCGTCATAGCCCTTGAAGCCGCCCCACTCGCGCTTGAGCTCGGCGTACTCGGCGCGGAAGTTCAGCATGGCCTCGGCTTTGCGGCGCAGCTTTTCGGTGTCGCTCAGGGAATCGACGGTGTAGATGGCTTGCAAGACGCCGCGAGTCGCTCGGGTAAGGGCGCGGAACTGTTGGCGCCGCGCGTCGAACGCCGCGTACTCGGCAAGCGCGGCTTCGCTGGCCTGCTCTTTCAACCAGCGCTCGCCACCCAGGCGCTCGACCGCGGTGGCAAACGATTCGTTGAAGGCGGTGTCGTTCTTCACGTACAGCACCTGGTGCGCCAGTTCGTGAAAGATCAATCGCGCCAGCTCGCCCTCGGGATAACCGATGAAGGTGTTGAGCAGCGGGTCGCCGCCGAGCCAGTTGGTCCAGCCCAGGGTGGAGTAGGCCGGCACCGGGTAGACCGCGACCTCCAGCTCGGGCGGCAAGCTGGCGGCGAAGGCGCGGGCGTTGGCCTCATCGAAATAGCCCCGGTAGCCCACACAGCCGACCACCGGGAAACACCAGGTGTTCAGCGTGAGCGAGAGAGCGGGCGCGGCCACCACGTTGTAGACCACCGCGCGGCGCCCGAGGTCGGCGTAGCGGTGGTAGCTGGCGTTGTCGGGCAGCGCGAGATCGCTCACCGCAAAGGCGCGGATGCGTTGCGCGGTGGCCAGACGTGTCTTGAGTGCGGCGGGGGTTTGCTCGTCTTGCAGCCAGTCGTCTACCGGGC
>JBBSDB010000271.1:0-4227 GCA_038249735.1 Burkholderiales bacterium | reverse complement strand
CTGAACGTGGAGGAGACCGACGACATGGCGTTCTGGATCACCGACATCAAGAACGAGCTGGGCATCACGGTGCTGATGGTCGAGCACGACATGAGCCTGGTCTCCAAGGTGTCCGACCGCGTGCTCGCGATGAGCATGGGCGAAGAGTTGGCCAGTGGCACACCCGCCCAGGTGCAGGCGCACCCGGGGGTGATCGAGGCCTACCTGGGTTCGATGGATGACGTGTCCAGTCTGCGTCGCGACAACCAGAAGGTGACGGCATGACGGTCGCGATCACCGACGAGCCGGTTCTCAAGCTGCTCAACGTCGAAAGCGCCTACGGACCCATCAAGGCGATCCGTGGCGTGAGCCTGCAGGTGCGCCGTGGCGAGATTGCCACCGTGCTCGGCTCCAACGGCGCGGGCAAAACCACGATCCTGAAAACCATCAGCGGCATCATCGACCCGCGCAAGGGCTCGATCGAATTCAAGGGCGAGAACATCACCGCGCAAGATCCCTCGCTGATCGTGCAGCGCGGCCTGTCGCATGTGCCAGAAGGTCGGGAGGTTTTCCCGCTGCTTTCCGTGCGCGACAACCTGCTGATGGGCGCCTACACCCGCAACGACCGCGACGGCGTGGCGCGCGACATGGAAGGGGTGTTCAACTACTTCCCCATCCTGCGCGAGCGGGCTGCGCAAGACGCCGGCTTGCTCTCTGGTGGCCAGCAGCAGATGCTCTCGATCAGCCGCGCGCTGATGGCCAAGCCCGACCTGATCCTGCTCGACGAGCCCAGCCTGGGCCTGAGTCCCAAGCTCACCAAGGAAATATTCGAGATCGTCGTTCGCATCAACCGCGAGCGTGGCACCACCATTCTGCTGGTGGAGCAAAACGCCAACATGGCGCTCAACGCGTCCGACTACGGCTATGTGCTGGAGAACGGCCGCATCGTGATGGAAGACACCTGCGCCAATTTGCGCGAGAAGGACGACATCAAAGAGTTCTACCTCGGCATGAAAGAGGAAGGCGTGCGCGCCGACCGGCGCTGGAAGAAAAAGAAAAACTGGAGATAGATGTGGCTCCCCCCGCAGCGCTTCGCGCTACCCCCCAGGGGACGGCACTGGCGGCCCGGCAGAGCCGGTTCCGCGGTGCCCTGGGCTTTGGAATCCTTCGCACTTCGGAAACGCTATTGAGAGCAAAACCAGCATGAGCACTCTTTGGGACCTTTCCCATATCCGGCCACAGTCAAAAGTCGTCTTGCCTGGCGAAACCATTCCCGCCATGTTCTGGAACGGCGTCAAGGCGCGCGGTCCCAACGTCTGGATGCGGCAGAAAGACTTTGGCATCTGGCGCACCTGGACCTGGAACCAGACCGGCGAAGCGGTACGCGAGATTGGCAACGGCTTGCTGGCGCTGGGCTTTGGGGCGAACGAGACGGCGTCCATCCTCTCCAACACCACGATCGAATGGGTGCTGTGCGATCTTGCGGTGCTCAGCGTAGGTGGTGTGTCCAACGGCATTTACCCCACCGACGCCATTGAGCAGGTGCAGTATCTCTGCGAGGATTCCAGCACCACGGTGCTGTTCGTGGAAGACGACGAGCAGCTCGACAAAGCGCTCGCAGTGCGCCACCAGCTGCCCCGACTGAAAAAGATCGTGGTCGCTGACATGGAAGGCCTGCGCGAGGTGGACGATGCGCAGGTGATGAGCCTGGCGGCGCTGCGCGAGCTGGGCCGCACCCACGCGAGAGAAAACCCCGGCGCGCTCGATGCGCGCGTGGCTGCCTGCCAGCCCGACGATCTCGCCATCCTGGTCTATACCTCGGGCACCACCGGCAAGCCCAAAGGCGCGATGCACAGCCACGCCGGACTGGTCTACACCGTGCGCGGCTACAACACACTGATCGCCCGCGACGAGAACGACGAGTGCATGTGTTTCCTGCCGCTGTGCCACATCGCTGAGCGCATGGGTGGCGAGTATTTCTCGCTCTACACCGGCGCCAAACTCAACTTCGTGGAGAACCCAGAAACGGTGCCGGAGAACGTGCGCGAGATCGCGCCGACCGTGTTCACCGCTGTGCCGCGCGTCTGGGAGAAGTTCTATTCGGGCGTGATGATCACGCTCAAGGAAGCAGGGGCGGTGCAGCAGGCGGCCTATGCCTGGTCGATTGGCGTCGGGCAGCGGGTGGCGGATCTGGTGATGGCTGGCCAGTCGGTCCCAGGACCGCTCAAGCTGCAGTTTCACGTAGCGCGTCTGCTGGTGCTCAACAACGAGCGCAGGCTGATCGGCATCCACAAGGCGCGCTTTCTGGTGACCGGCGCGGCGCCCATCTCGCCCGAGCTGGTGCGTTGGTACCTGGCGCTCGGTGTGCCCATGCTGGAGGTCTGGGGCATGACCGAAACCTGTGGCGCCTCCACCGGCGTACCGGCCGAACGGATGAAGCCGGGCAGCATCGGCCCGGCAGCGCAATACAACGAGGTGCGGCTCGATCCGCAGACCAGCGAAATCCTGGTGCGCGGCAAAAACGTGTTCATGGGCTACCTGAATCTGCCAGAGAAAACCGCCGAGACGATCGACGCTGACGGTTGGCTGCACACGGGCGATGTGGGCGTGGTCGATGAGGAAGGGTTTTTCCGCATCACCGACCGCATGAAAGACATCATCATCACCGCCGGTGGCAAGAACATCACGCCGAGCGAACTCGAAAACGAACTCAAGTTCTCCCCCTACGTGACCGACGCGGTGGTGATCGGCGACAAGCGGCCCTACCTCACCGTGATCATCATGATCGACCAGGAAAACGTGGAGAAACACGCCCAAGACAACGATGTGCCGTTTTCCAACTACGCCAGCCTGACCCGCGCCCCCGAAGTGCAGGCGCTGATTCAGGAAGAGATTGACCGGGTCAACAAGAAGTTTGCACGCGTCGAACAGATCAAGAAGTTCTTCCTGCTCGACACCCAGCTCTCCGCCGAAGATGAGGAACTCACCCCCACCATGAAACTCAAACGCAAGCTGGTGCAACAGAAATACGCCGAACAGATCGACGCCATGTACCGCTCGTGAAACGCTGAATCCCGAAGCCTGTTTTTCCCTCAACAACCCAGGAGACAAGACCCATGAAACTTTCCCTCAGTCTGATCGGCGCCGCCCTGGCGCTCACCACCGGCGCCGCCCTCGCGCAAACCCAGGGCGTGAGCAAAAACGAGGTGGTGATCGGATCCATCCAGGATTTGTCAGGCCCGATCGCCGCTTTTGGCAAGCAAATCCGCAACGGCATGATGTTGCGCGTGGACGAAGCGAATGAGCAAGGCGGCATCAACGGCCGCAAGATCAAGCTGCTGGTGGAAGACTCCAAATACGACCCACGCAATGCGGTGCTTGCCGCTCAAAAGCTGGTGAACCAGGAAAAGATCTTTGCAATGGTCGGCCATCTGGGCACCGCGCAAAATATGGCAGCCATGCCGGTGCAGTTTCAGAAGAACGTGATCAACTTCTTCCCGGTGACCGCAGCGCGCCAGATGTATGACCCGTTCCATCGACTGAAGTACGCCTTCGCTGCCCCCTACTACGATCAGATGCGCGTGGGTGTGCCCAAGCTGGCCAAGGAGAAAGGTGCAAAGAAGGTTTGCGCGATGTACCAGGACGACGAGTTCGGTCTGGAAGTCTTGCGCGGCGCGGAGGAAGGCCTGAAGGCAAACGGCATGGTCATGGCCGAGACCGCCAGCTTCAAACGGGGCGCCACCGACTTCTCCTCGCAGATGCAAAAGCTGGCCGCCGAGAAGTGCGATTTCGTGGCCATGGGTACCCTGATCCGCGAAACCATCGGCGGCATCGCCACCGCCAAGCGCCTGGGCTTCAACCCCACCTTCATGGGCTCCAGCGGCGCTTACACCGACCTGATCCACAAGCTGGGCGGCCCGGCCATGAACGGCTTCTACACCATGATGGCCACGCAGCATCCCTACGCTGACGATCCATCGCAAAACATCCGCTTCTGGGCCAACAAATACCAAACGAAATTCAGCGAAGAGCCCACTGTGTTCTCGGTTTACGGCTACCAGCTGCTCGACGCGTTTCTCAAAGCAGCGGGCAAGGCGGGCACCAATCTCACCACCGAGAGCTTCATCAAGGCCATGGACACCATGGTGATCCCGCCCGACATGTTCGGTACCGCAGAAATGACCTTCAGCCCCACCAAGCGGCTGGGCAGCGATGCGTCGCGCATGTCGCAGATTCAGGACGGCAAGT
>JBBSDB010000270.1:0-4228 GCA_038249735.1 Burkholderiales bacterium | reverse complement strand
GGCGCAGCCGCGCCGCGCGCGGCCTGATTTACCAAGCGATTGCCCTGGTGTTGATCGGGCTGGGCGTCTGGTTTCTGGCCCACAACACGCAAGCGAACATGCGTGAGCGCGGCATCCAGAGCGGTTTCGACTTCCTGGGCCAGACCGCCGGCTTCGACATCGGCGAGACCCTGATCGACTACGACCCCAGCCAGAGCTATGCCAAGGCGATCTGGGTCGGTGTGCTCAACACGCTGCGCGTGGCGCTCATCGGCATCGTGCTCACCACCGTCCTGGGCATCCTGCTGGGCGTGGGGCGCTTCTCGCGCAATGGCTTGGTGCGCGGCCTCTGCTATGCCTACGTCGAAGTCTTTCGCAATGTACCCATCCTTTTGCAAATGCTCATGTGGTATTTGTTTTTCGTCGAGACCCTGCCAGCGCCTGGTGCGGCCTGGAACCTGGGTGACCTCTTCTATCTGAGCAAAGATGGGTTCTCGTTCCCGCGCCCCTTACAGGGCACCGGCTACCTCATGGTACTGGTCGGGCTGGTGGCCGGGGCTCTGCTGTCCTGGGTCTGGAAACGATGGGCGCTGCGCGAGTTTGAGAAGACCGGCCGGATGCGCAAGGCGCTCTGGCCCACGCTGGGCATCGTGGCGGGCTGCGCCTTGGTGGGCTGGGTGGCTGGGGGCATGCCCAGCGAATGGGCGATCCCGGAGGCGGGGCGTTTCATGATCGAGGGCGGCGGCAGCGTCTCGCCCGAGTTCATGGCCGTGCTCATCAGCCTGACCTTCTACACCGCAGCCTTCGTGGCCGAAGTGGTGCGCGGCGGCATTCAGTCGGTCAGCCTGGGCCAGAAAGAGGCCTCTGCGGCGCTGGGTCTGGCGCCCGGGCAAACCATGAACCTGGTGGTCCTGCCGCAGGCCATGCGCGTGATCATTCCGCCGCTGACCAACCAGTATCTCAATCTGACCAAGAACTCCTCGCTGGCTGTGGTTGTGGGCTATCCCGACGTGGTTTCGATTGCCAGCACCACGCTCAACCAATCAGGGCGCGCGGTGGAGTGCATCGCCATCATCATGCTGGTGTATCTGAGCACCTCACTGTCCACTTCGTTGTTCATGAATTGGTACAACGACCGCATGGCCATCAAGGAAAGGTAACCCCATGCCAGATACCTTTTTGCCGATTCCTGCGCGTCCTTCTCCCGTGCGCACCAGCGGCCCTGTGTCGTGGATACGCGCCAACATGTTCGGTGATCTGAGCAGCACCATCACGTCGGTCTTTCTTCTGGCGCTGACAGCCTACCTTTTGCCCAAGCTCTACAGCTGGGGCTTTGGTAACGCTGTCTTCGCGGCCGACGCTGATGCCTGCCAGAGTGCTCGAGGTGTGGGCGCCTGCTGGGGTGTGATCACCGAAAAGTACCGTTTCATTTTGTTGGGGCGCTTTCCATTCGAAGAGCAATGGCGCCCGGTGCTGGCCACCAGCCTGATGGTTTCCGCGCTGGTGGTGAGCTGTATCCGTGTCTTCTGGAAGCCCTGGCTGGCGCTGATGTGGGTGGTGATCATGGCGGTTTACTTCGTCCTCATGGGCGGCGGGGTGCTGGGCCTTGCACCGGTGCGAACCGATCTGTGGGGAGGTCTGCCGCTGACGGTGTTCCTCGCAACCGTGTCGATTTTTCTGGCGTTTCCGCTGGCGATCGCGGTGGCACTGGGGCGGCGCAGCCAGCTGCCGGCCATCCGCTCGGCCTGCATTGTCTACATCGAGCTCATCCGTGGTGTTCCGCTGATCTCGGTGCTGTTCATGGCATCGTTCATGTTCCCGCTGTTCATGCCGCAAGGCGTCACCATCGACGTGCTGCTGCGCGTGGTGGTGGGCATCACGCTGTTTGCAGCGGCTTACATGGCCGAGATCATTCGTGGTGGACTGCAGGCCATCCCGAAAGGGCAGCTCGAAGCGGCCGACACGCTGGGTCTGAGCTACTGGCAGACGCAACGCAAGATCGTATTGCCGCAAGCCCTGGCGATGGTGGTCCCCAGCGTGATGAACAACTTCATATCGATCTTCAAAGACACCTCACTGGTGACCATCGTCTCGATGTACGAACTGACCGGCGCGCTGTCGTTGGCGCTCAACTCCGACGTGAACTGGCGCCCTTTCAAAATCGAGGCGTATCTGTTCATCACGGTCGTCTATTTCATCTTCTGTTTTGCCATGTCTCGCTACAGCTTGTGGGTCGAGAAGCAACTCTCCACAAGCAAAGCGCGCTGAAAGAACAACATGACTGAATCCATCATCAAATTTGACAAGGTCAACAAGTGGTACGGCAACGACTTTCACGTGTTGCGCGACATCGACCTGGACGTGGCCAAGGGAGAGCGCATCGTGATCTGCGGCCCCTCGGGCTCGGGGAAGTCCACGCTGATCCGCTGTATCAACCGGCTGGAGGAGCACCAGCAAGGCCACCTCACGGTAGACGGCATCGCGATCACCGACGACGTGAAGGCCATCGACCAGGTGCGCAAGCAAGTCGGCATGGTGTTCCAGCAGTTCAATCTGTTCCCTCACCTGACGGTGCTGGAGAACCTGACGCTGTCGCCGATGTGGGTGGGCAAAATGCCCAAGAAGGAAGCCGAGGAGCGGGCGATGCAGCAACTGCAGCGCGTGCGCATCGCGGAGCAGGCCAAAAAGTACCCGCTACAGCTCTCGGGCGGCCAGCAGCAGCGAGTGGCCATTGCGCGCGCGCTGTGCCTCACGCCCAAAATCATGCTGTTCGACGAGCCCACCTCGGCACTCGACCCGGAGATGATCAAGGAGGTGTTGGACGTGATGATCGAGCTGGCCAACCAGGGCATCACCATGATTTGTGTCACCCACGAGATGGGCTTTGCCAAAGCGGTGGCCGATCGAGTGATTTTCATGGACCAGGGCCAGATCGTCGAGCAGAACACGCCCGCAGCGTTCTTCAACAACCCTCAGAACGAGCGCAGCAAGGACTTCCTGTCCAAGATCCTGGGGCACTGAATCAGGCGAGGGCACCCGCCCTGCGTTACCAGCTCGCGGGACCACCAACCGCCTGGGTATCTTCTTCACGGTGCCGAAGGCAGAAAATCGAATCGGTTCAGTTGGGCCGGCTTGCGGCGAACCGTTTCCGGTCATGCGTTTCTTGCATATCTTGCCCACGTAAACCCGAGGGCAAGAAGTCCAGCAAACAAACTACAGTTGTTCAGTGGTTTGGGCAGTGTTTGCCCTGGCCTCTGAAGTCCCGCCAAGCGATGCGCCTGGCGGGGTTTTTTTGTTCAGAACCCTGTTTTTTTCTCTTTTTTCATTCCTTCCAGGAGTTTTCATGAAGAAGCATTTGTTGGCTTTGGCCGTGGTTGCAGCAACAGGCGGCGCCTGGGCACAGACAGCGGACACGATCGCCAAGGTCAAGGCCTCAGGCAACATCACCATGGGTGTGCGCGATTCGTCGGGCGCGCTGTCCTATACCCTGGGCAATGGCCAGTTCACCGGTTACCACGTGGAGATTTGCCAGCGCATCATCGCCAACGTGGAGAAGGCGGCGGGCGTGAAGCTCAACACGGTGTTCCAGTCGGTCACCTCGCAGAACCGCATTCCCTTGGTGCAAAACGGCACGGTCGATATCGAGTGCGGCTCCACCACCAACAACGCCACGCGCCAGAAAGACGTGTCGTTTGCCAACACCACCTTCGTGGAAGAGGTGCGCATGGCGGTGAAGGCCAATTCGGGCATCACCTCGATTGCCCAGCTCGGTGGCAAGAATGTGGCCACCACCACCGGCACCACTTCGGTGCAGACCCTGCGCAAAAACGAGCGCGCCAGCGGCCTGGACTTCAAGGAAATTTATGGCAAAGACCACGCCGACAGCTTCCTGCTGCTCGAATCGGGGCGCGCCGACGCCTTCGTGATGGACGGCGCCATCCTGGCCGGCAACATCGCCAACGCCAAAAACCCGGCCGACTTCAAAATCGTGGGCGAGGTGCTGAGCGTGGAGCCGATCGCCATCATGATGCGCAAGGACGACGCGGCGTTGAAGAAGATCGCCGATGACACCATCGCCGACCTGATCAAGACCGGCGAGATGCAGAAGATTTGGGACAAGTGGTTCATGCAACCGATCCCACCGAAGAACGCCCGCATCGGTCTGCCGGCCAGCGAGAGCACCAAGGCAGCCTGGGCCACACCGAACAGCAAGCCGATGGAAGACTACGCCAAGAAGTGATGCGCGTTT
>JBBSDB010000269.1:0-4240 GCA_038249735.1 Burkholderiales bacterium | reverse complement strand
TCCTTGCGGCCTGCATGTCACCGGCCGCGCGCCGGGTGCTGCCGAGCGACTGGACATGCTGCTCGCCATGACCGAAGCCTGGCCTGGCCAGCGACCTTCGCGCGATGCGGTGCGTTCGATGATGGAAGGCATCGCTCTGGAGCGGGTGATGAAGGTCGACGGCATGCGGCACGACGATGTCTCCTTGGCCGCCATGCAAGGCCTGGCAGACGCCAACCGCATGATGTCTGTCGACGCCGAGGTGCCTGCCATTCTCGACGCCCTCGATGCACGTTACATCCGGCCCGCGCCTGGCGGTGACATCCTGCGCACGCCAGAAGTATTGCCCACCGGCCGCAACCTGCACGGCTTCGATCCCTTCCGCATCCCCAGCGCGTTCGCAGTGAAAGACGGTGCCGAACAGGCCAAGCGCTTGCTGGACAAGCACATGTCTGAGACCCACCAGTTTCCGGAGTCGATTGCGATGGTGCTGTGGGGCAGCGACAACCTGAAGAACGAAGGTGCGCCGATTGCGCAGGCTCTGGCGCTGATGGGAGCACTGCCACGCTTCGACAGCTATGGCCGCATTGCCGGCGCCACGCTGGTGCCGCTGGCCGAACTCGGGCGTCCCCGCATTGACGTGGTGATCACGCTCTCTGGCATCTTCCGCGACCTCATGCCGCTGCAAATCCGAATGCTGGCGGAAGCAGCCTTCCTGGCAGCATCCGCTGATGAGCCCCTGGATCTCAACTGGATTCGCAAGCACTCGCTGGATTACCAGAAAGAGCACGGCTGCACACTGGAAATTGCTTCTCTGCGCGTCTACGGGAACGCCGAGGGCGCCTACGGTGCCAACGTGAACAACCTGGTGGAAAGCAGCCGCTGGGAAGACGAAAACGAGATTGCCGAGACCTACTCGCGCCGCAAAGGTTTTGCCTATGGACGCACCGGCCTGGCGGTGCAGCAAACCGCGCTGCTGCAAAGCGCTCTGGCCCATGTGCAGCTCACATACCAGAACCTGGATTCCCTGGAGCTGGGCGTGACCACGGTGGACAACTACTTCGACACGCTGGGCGGCATCACGCAGGCTGTGAAGCGCGCACGCGGTGGTGAGACACCACCGGTCTACATCGGCGACCAGACCAAAGGAGACGGCGCGGTGCGCTCCCTCAAAGAGCAGGTGGCGCTGGAAACCCGCACCCGCATGCTCAACCCGAAGTGGTACGAGGGCATGCTGGAGAGTGGCTACGAAGGTGTGCGCCAGATTGAGGTGCATGTGACCAATGCCATGGGCTGGTCGGCCACCACCGGGCAAGTGCAGCCCTGGGTCTACGAGGCGCTCAGCGAGACCTTCATGCTCGACCCGGCCATGCGCGAGCGCCTGGCCAAACTCAACCCCACCGCTTCCGCGCGTGTGGCCAGCCGCCTGCTTGAGGCATCCGACCGCAAGTTTTGGCAACCCGATCCCGAGGTGCTCAAAGCACTTCGCCAAGCCAGCGAGGAGCTGGAAGACCGGCTCGAAGGCGTTTTTGAAGGAGCTCCCGCATGATCACCGAATCCACCGTACCTTTGACCGATTTGAGGCGTGCCTCAGGCCGGAGTAGCCGAGCCGACGGCGAGGGCAGCCTGCAGGTGCAGCTTGACCCTTCCGTCAAAATCGGCAACGCCAAGGTGTTCGCGATTTACGGCAAGGGCGGCATTGGAAAAAGCACCACCTCGAGCAACCTCTCGGCCGCGTTTTCCCTGCTGGGCAAGCGGGTGCTGCAGATCGGCTGCGATCCCAAGCACGACAGCACCTTCACCCTCACCAAGAAGATGCTGCCCACCGTGATCGACGTGCTGGAGACGGTGGACTTTCACGCCGAGGAACTGCGTGTCGAAGACTTCGTGTTTCCAGGCTACAACGGCGTGATGTGCGTCGAAGCCGGTGGCCCACCCGCGGGTACCGGCTGCGGCGGCTATGTGGTCGGTCAGACGGTGAAACTGCTCAAAGAGCATCACTTGCTCGAAGACACCGATGTGGTGATTTTCGATGTGTTGGGTGACGTGGTTTGTGGTGGTTTTGCGGCGCCGCTGCAACACGCTGACCGCGCCCTCATCGTCACCGCCAACGATTTTGATTCCATCTTCGCGATGAACCGCATCGTGCAGGCGATCGGCGCCAAGGCCAAGAACTACAACGTGCGCCTGGGCGGCGTGATTGCCAACCGCAGCTCGGCAACCGACCAGATCGACAAATACAACAACCAGATTGGCCTGAAGCTGGCCGCGCACTTTCCCGATCTCGATGTGATCCGCCGCAGCCGACTCAAAAAGTCCACCTTGTTCGAGATGGAAAGCTCACCCGAACTCGAACTGGTGAAAGCCGAATACATGCGCCTCGCTGCGTCACTCTGGTTGGGCGTGGAGCCCCTGGCGGCCGTGCCCATGAAAGACCGCGATATTTTTGATCTCCTCGGATTCGATTGAGCAGAAAGCCTTCCATGAAAACGTCCAACGCCAACTACATCGAGCGCCGCTCGGAGATCGAAAACTACTTCGATCGCACAGCGGCCAAGGCCTGGGAACGGCTCACGTCGACCGCACCGGTGGGCCGCATCCGTGCTTCGGTTCGCGCTGGTCGCGACGAAATGCGCAGCACACTCTTGAGCTGGTTGCCGCAAGACATGGAAGGGCTGCGCTTGCTCGATGCCGGCTGCGGCACCGGTGCGCTGGCCTTGGAGGCCATGAAGCGCGGCGCCGCGGTCGTGGCCATCGACCTCTCGCCCACCCTGGTGCAACTTGGGCGTGAGCGCAATGCCTCGATGGAGCCCAACGGGCGCGGCGGCAGCATCGAGTACCTCTCGGGCGACATGCTGGATGACGCATTGGGTACCTTCGATCACGTCGTGGCGATGGATTCAGTCATCCACTACGACACGCCCGACATCTCGAGAGCCATCCAGCGCCTGGCTGCCCGCACCCGGGGCAGCGTGCTGTTCACGATCGCGCCCAACGGTCCGCTGCTGACCGTGGCGCACGCCATGGGCCGTTTCTTCCCCAGCAGCGACCGTTCCCCCGCTCTCACACCGGTATCGCAATCCCAGCTGCGTGCCTCGCTGCAGCAGGGTTTGAGCGGCACGGGCTGGACCGAGGGCCGCATCCAGCGCGTGTCGCGCGGCTTTTACACCTCACAAGCCTGGGAGTGGAAGCGGTGAACCTGCAGCGCCTTCTGTCGCCCGCCTGGGCGATGAAATTCACCCAGCAGTACGCGCCGTTTGCGGACGCGGCTTCGGCCGATCTGCCGCTGGGGCGATTGCTGCGCCTGTCGCTGTTTCAATTGTCGATCGGCATGACGATCGCGCTGCTGGTCGGCACGCTGAACCGCGTGATGATCGTCGAGCTCGGCGTACCGGCCTGGTGGGTCGCGTTGTCGGTGGCGCTGCCACTGGTGTTCGCGCCATTGCGCGCGCTGATCGGCTACCGCAGCGACACGCATCCTTCCGCCTTGGGCTTGAAGCGCATGCCCTACATGTGGATTGGCACGCTGCTGATGTTCGGCGGTCTGGCCATCATGCCCTTTGCGCTGCTGCTGCTCTCACTGCCGGCAGGGCATGGGGTCGAAGTCTGGGCGGGTCGTATTGGGGCGGCGTTGGCCTTCCTGCTGGTGGGTGCTGGCATGCAGATCACCCAGACCGCTGGCATGGCGCTGGCCAGCGATCTCTCGCCCGAAGACAAACGGCCCCGCGTGGTGGCGCTGCTTTACAGCATGCTGCTGGTGGGCATGATCGTGGGCGGGGCTCTGCTGGGTTTCGTGTTGATTGAATTCAGCCCCACACGGCTGGTGCAGGTGGTGCAAGGCGCTGCGGTGGTGGTGGCGGTGCTCAACATCACCTCGATGTGGAAGCAGGAGCCTCGCCAGGCCAAGCGCGGTGCGCGCGCGCCCGACGGTTTCTCGCGCAGCTGGGCCCGGCTGATGGCGATCCCGAAGATCAAGCGCTTCCTGTGGACCGTGGGTCTGGGCACCGTGGCCTTCAGCATGCAGGACATCATTCTGGAGCCCTACGGCGGCGAGATACTGGGCCTCAACGTGAGCCTGACCAGCACCCTGACCGCCATGAGTGCGGGCGGTGCCTTGCTGGCCTTCGTGTTGTCGGCACGTTTCATGTCGCGCGGTCTGGTCACCATCCGCCTGGCGGCCATTGGCGCCTTGTTGGGGTTGCCGGCGTTTGCTTGCGTGATTTTCGCGGCTACTCTTGAATCGGCTGTGCTGTTCCAGTTT
>JBBSDB010000268.1:0-4249 GCA_038249735.1 Burkholderiales bacterium | reverse complement strand
GTGGTGGCCATCGTGGGCGCACCTGGCGAGCGGGCCGAGGAACCCGGCCACGACCTGACCTATCTTGCCGAAGCCGGGCTGGTGCCGGGGCTGGACCTGCCAGCCACGCTGTTTGCTGACATGGGCGGCGCGCTCATGGCCAGCGAAGCTGCGCTGCAAGCCGTGCTCGCGCAAAAGCTCAGCGGCAGGAGCAGCTTTCAGGAAGTGGCGCTGTCCGAGTCGGCCCGCTGGCTCGCCCTGCCCCGCACCTGGGGCCTGACGCAGCCCAGCGGCGCGGTGGGCGGCGCCCACGCGGGCTACCGCGTGTATCCCTGCAAGAACGGTCGGGTTGCAGTGGCCGCGCTGGAGCCGCACTTTTCGGCGGCCTTGTGCGCGGCGGCGGGCGTGAATGTCACCGGGCTGAGCAGTCTGTTCAAATCCGAAACCCATGCGGCGATTGCCGCGTTTCTGGCCAGCAAGACCCGCCAGCAGCTGGAGAAACTGGCGGGGGAGAAAGACATCCCGCTGCACACGCTGGCCGACTGAACAGGCCGCTGACGGAGGCGCCGCCAACATGCCGCACTGTCCCCGCGCGCCTGGCCGCTACCGACCCAGCACCACGGCGTCGCGCACCGCCTGGCTCAGGCTGCCGCTGGCATCGGCTTCGGTGAAGCGGGCTTTGATGGCCTCCAGGAACTCGTCCTGCGGGCTCTTGGCAGCCTGACGTGCGTCGTAACGGGCTATGGCGTCGCGCGCTTCGCGCACGGTGAGACCGGTTTCGTCGGCGATGCGGCCGAGCGTGGCCCAACACCCGATCTGACCCGCCACCGAGGGACGCTGCGGCAAAGAGGCCTCGCGGGCCTGCTGCACCAGCGAGGTGGACAGCTTGACTGAGGCAAAATTTGCAGCAACCGCGTGATCGCAAACCACGCGCAGTCCGACGCCATCAAACAAGACATTCCATGAAAAAGCAGGGCATTGTGGTGAAGTGGGACAGCGAGAAGTCTTTTGGCTTTATTCGCAGCCCCGACACGCCCACCGACATATTTTTCCACCGCCGCGACTACAGCGAAAACCGCTCGCCGGTCGAGGGGCTGGTTGTTACCTTCCAGGAAATTCACGTGGGCGGCAAAGGCCCGCGCGCGCTCTCGGTCACACCCAGCCTCAACGCCATCGTCGCCGCGCCACCCACGCCCGCACCAGACGACCCCGCGCCGCTGCTGCCGCGCGCCGCGCGGGCGCCACGCGCCACGCCCCTGCATGTGAAGAAGCGCGAAGACCGGCTCTACTGGTCGGCGCTGGGGCTGATGGCGTTCTGGCTGCTGCTGTGGCTGGTGGGCATTGGGCTGGGGCGCTTTCCGTGGGTGATCCTCACCGCGGTGGCCCTGCTCAACCTCGCCACCTTTTATGTCTACTGGCGCGACAAAGACGCGGCGGTGCAAGGCGGCTGGCGCGCCAGCGAAAACCAGCTGCACGGCCTGGCGGTGCTCGGTGGCTGGCCAGGGGCCTGGTTTGCGCAGCAGATCCTGCGCCACAAGTCGAGCAAGAAGCCGTTTCGGGTCATCTACTGGGCCACGGTGGCGCTGAACCTGCTGGGCTTGTTGGCCTGGCTAATCTGGCCGGCGCTTCAGACCCCCGCGGCCTGACCGCCAATTGGGGCGGCATCCAGCATCCGCCGCGCCCACGCCGGCACAGCGGTCGCCCGCCACACCAACTCGCCACCACGCAGGCGCGCCACCAGCCGCGGCGGCTGCACCGCTTCGCCAACCGGGGCCGAGGTGTCGTACAACAATGCCAGATCAGCCCGCCGCACCGCCACTTGCAAATGTCGCACGGTGCGCGGGTAACGCGCCAGGATGCGTTCCGGAGGCACCGGGTGGCCGCCTGTTTGCACGCGCTGCGCCACCCGCAGGAGCAGCATCTGCGGATCGTCGACACACACCACCAGCAAGACCACAGCAAGCCCGGCCCGCTGGGCGGCCGCCATCAGGTCGAGCTTGGAGGTGTGGGAGAAGACGGTTTCGCTGGCGAAGGACTGGCCGGCTTGCAGGCACCGGTTGCGTTCGGCATCGGCCCATTCCCTGGCCGTTCGCGAGCGCTCCGCCGGGTCGGCAATGTGTTGCAGCTCGGCGGTCTCGTGAAGGTCGGCGTTGACGAACGGCGCACCGCGGGGAATCAGCCCCTCTCCGATCGCAGCTTGGTACAGCGTGGACTTGCCTGCACCATTGGGCCCGGCCAGCAGGTAGAAAACGGGTGACACCCCCTTCACGGGAAGCAGCTGAAGAAGGGCTCGGCAATCGACCGATCGAGGGGCTTAGGCCGCACGTCGGTGGGTGGAGGGATTTTTCTGCCGCTTGTCCATCACAGCAGCGCGCACCGCTTGTGCCAGGCGGCCGCTGGTTTCTGCTTGCACAAAGCGCGCCTCGATGGCGTCGAGCGAATCGTCCTGGGGTTCATGGGTGCGCTGCCGCGCGTCGTAGCCGGCAATGGCCTCGCGGGCCTCTCGCACCGTCAAGCCGGTTTCGTCGGCGATGCGGCCGAGCGTGGCCCAGTACTCAATTTGTCCGGCCACCGAGCGACGCTGGGGCTGCGCGGCTTCGCGCGCTTGCTGCACAAGGGCAGCGGGCAGCTTGACAGAAGAAAACGGACTCGATGAGAAAGTCGGCATGAGGCACTCCTTTTGGCGCATTTTGCGCCACTTCGCGCCATTCGGCAAATCTCCTCTCGCCGCACTTGCCCAACCCGGCGCTATCCGCTCTTGCGCCGCCTGCCCGCCGCAGCCGGCTGGGTCGGTCCGCCTTTGTCGCGCGGCGGCAAGCCCGTGTGTTGCGTCAGCATCCTGCCTTTGGCGGGTTGCGCGGCCGCATTGCCCACCGGCGTGCTGTTCTTGCGGCGCGCACTCTGGTAGCTGCCGTCGTTCATCGGCTGGAAGGTAGGGATGAGGTGGTGCTTGCCGTTGCCGATCAGGTCGGCGCGGCCCATGCTTTTGAGGGCCTCGCGCAGCAGCGGCCAGTGGTTGGAGTCGTGGTAGCGCAGAAACGCCTTGTGCAGCCGGCGGCGCTTCTCACCGCGCACGATGTCCACCCGTTCCGCGCGCTGCGCGTCGCGGCTGATCCCTTTGAGCGGATTCAGGTTGGTGTGGTACATCGCCGTGGCCGTGGCCATGGGGCTGGGGTAGAAAGTCTGCACCTGGTCAGCCCGAAAGCCGCTTTTCTTCAGCCAGATCGCCAGGTTCATCATGTCTTCGTCGCTGGTACCCGGGTGGGCGGCGATGAAATACGGGATGAGGTACTGCTTCTTACCCGCCTCTTCGCTGAACTTCTCGAACAGCTGCTTGAACTTGTCGTAGCTGCCAATGCCCGGCTTCATCATCTTGGACAGCGGGCCGCCCTCGGTGTGTTCTGGCGCGATCTTGAGATAGCCACCCACATGGTGCTGCACCAGCTCCTTCACATACTCCGGGCTTTTCACCGCCAGGTCGTAGCGCAGGCCCGAGCCAATCAGCACCTTCTTGATGCCGCGCAGCTCGCGCGCCCGCTTGTAGATCTTGATCAGCGGGCCGTGGTCGGTGGTGAGGTTGGAGCAGATGCCCGGGTAAACGCAGCTCGGCTTGCGGCAGGCCGCTTCGATCTCGGGGCTTTTGCAGCCCAGCCGGTACATGTTGGCCGTGGGACCGCCGAGGTCGGACACCACACCGGTGAAACCTTCGACCTTGTCGCGGATGTCTTCCACCTCGCGGATGATCGACTCTTCCGATCGGCTCTGGATGATGCGGCCTTCGTGTTCGGTGATCGAACAAAAGGTGCAGCCGCCGAAGCAACCGCGCATGATGTTCACGCTGAAGCGGATCATCTCCCAGGCCGGAATTTTGGTCGCACCATCGTGCTTGCCGTGTTCGTCGGCATAGGCCGGGTGCGGGCTGCGCGCGTACGGCAGATCGAACACGTGGTCCATCTCTGCCGTGGTGAGCGGGATCGGCGGCGGGTTGATCCAGACATCGCGCGCTGTTGAGCCTTCGCCGTGCGCCTGCACCAGCGCCCGCGCGTTGCCTGGGTTGGTTTCCAGGTGCAACACGCGGTTGGCGTGGGCGTAAAGTACCGAGTCGCTTTTCACCTGCTCGTAGCTCGGCAGGCGAATCACCGAGCGCTCGCGCGCTGGTGGCTTGCGTTTGCTTTGCAGGGCGGGATTGGGCTGGAAGGTCAGCGGCTTGGTGTTGGATGCAGACTCAGCCTTGGCCTTGGCCTTGGCCTCAACCGGCAGGAGAGCGGAC
>JBBSDB010000267.1:0-4299 GCA_038249735.1 Burkholderiales bacterium | reverse complement strand
GGTACAAAAATGTACAAGGCGTGATACGGCTGTATGCCCACTACGCGCGGGGCACTGCAGAGCCGCTGCCGCTGTGGCTGGTCGGCGTGAAGCCCGACGACGCCATGCGTGAGGCCATTGCCGAGCTGCCCATGGCGGCAGAGGTCCGCTTCCTCTACGGACTGGATACCGCAGTGCTGCAAGCGGTGTATTCGCTGGCGCGTGCTTTCCTGTTCCCCAGCCATGCCGAGGGCTTTGGCTGGCCCATCGTGGAGGCACAGGCCTGTGGCTGCCCGGTGATCACCACCGATGACGCGCCGATGAACGAGATTGGCGGACCGGCCTCGGTGTACCTGCCGCGTCTGCTTGCCGGCGACGACATTCAGGCCTGGGCAGCCGACGGTGCGCGCCGGCTGGAAGCGCTTTTGAACGAGTCTCCAGCCGATGCCCAGCGGCGCCGCCAGGCCTGCCTGTCCTGGGCGGGCCAGTTCACCGCAGACCGCGCCATCGCGCAGTACCTGCACATCTACGAAGACACCTTGCGGGCTCGGCTGGTGCGCGCCGTACCGCCACTTGCGAGCCCCGCGTCATGAAACTGCTTCACGTGATTTCCAGCGTTGACCCGCGCGGCGGCGGCCCGATGGAGGGAGTTCGCCAGCGCGGGTTGCGCCTGCAGGACATGGGCCACCAGGTAGAGCTGGTGACGCTGGACGACCCGGCCGATCGCTGGGTGGGCGAATTCCCGCTCAAGGTGCATGCCCTGGGACCCACCCGGGGAACCTACCGCTACTGCCCGCGCCTGGTGCCCTGGCTGCTGCAGCACGCACCTGGCTACGACATGGTGGTGATCAACGGCCTGTGGCAGTACCACAGCCTGGGCGTGTGGAGGGCGATGCGCCAGCTCAAGCAGCCCTATCTGGTGTTCACCCACGGCATGCTGGACCCCTGGTTCAAACACACCTACCCGCTCAAGCACCTGAAAAAATGGCTCTATTGGCCATGGGCGGAATACCGGGTGCTGCGGGATGCCTCGGCGGTGCTGTTCACCAGCGAAGACGAGCGGCTGCTCGCGCGCGAATCGTTCTGGCTGTACCGGGCGCAGGAACAGGTGGTTTGCTACGGCACCCGCACACCACCCGCCGACGGCAACCCGCTGGCCCAGCGTTTCCTGGACGACCATCCAGCCCTCAAAGGCAAACGGCTGCTGCTGTTTCTCAGCCGCATCCAGGAGAAAAAGGGCTGCGATCTGCTGATCGACGCGTTTGCCGACGTGATTGCCCAACCCGGGCAAGACGAGCGGCTGCACCTGGTGATGGCAGGCCCGGACCAGACCGGCTGGGTGGCGGCGCTGCAGGCACAGGCCGAGCAACGCGGCGTGGCCCATCGCATCCACTGGCCCGGCATGTTGCAAGGCGATGCGAAATGGGGGGCGTTCCATGCATCGGAAGCCTTTGTGCTGCCCTCGCACCAGGAAAACTTCGGCATCGCGGTGGCAGAGGCCCTGGGCTGCGGCGTGCCGGTGCTGATTTCGGACAAGGTGAACATTTGGCGCGAAATCGAGGCCGCCGGCGCCGGCCTGGTGGCGCCCGACACGCTGGCGGGTACCCGAACCTTGCTGGCCCGCTGGAGCGCCATGGCCAAGCACGAGCGGCTGCTCATGACCGACCAGGCGCTCGATCTGTTTTCTGCGCGGTACACGGTGGAGGCGATGGCGAACAGCCTGATCGAGGTTGTCAACGGCGTCATAGAACAGGGTTTTGTGCGCCAAGAGGTCCCCGCGTGAACGCGGCCAGCAACTCGGTGGGCCAGATCGCCTCCTTGGGGGACTGGTGTGCGGAAAACTGGCGATTTCTGAGCATGCGCGTTCGTGGCATGGCGGGGAAAGAGTCAGAGATTGATGCGCTGGTGCAAGACTTGCGCTCGCTCGCAGTGCTCTACGAATCGTTGACTGGTCAGCGATTCGAATCAGCCAAGGTATTCGAGGTGGGCCACGGTGCACGTCCGCTCAGGCTGATGCTGCTGAGCTCCATGGGAATCGACGCACGTGGCATCGATCTCGACGCGGTCAGCCTGGCAGGAAGCGGCGTCGAGTTGCTTCGGGTATTGCGCCGCAATGGTGTGCGTCGATTCGTCAAGACCTTCGTGCGCAGCGCTTTGTTCGATAGCCATGAGCGGCGCGCGTTGCGACGTGTCCTGGCGCGCGGTGGTCATGCTTTGCGCATCGACCCCGAGCGGTTCTTGGTGGGCGATGTGGCCGATTACCGTTTGCCTCCAGCCAGCCTGGACATGATCTATTCGGAAGACGTGTTCGAGCACATTCCTGGCTTGGCGATTGATGGCGTGTGTCAAGGCATGGCAAGAGCGCTTCGGCCTGGCGGCGTGGCGTTCATCTCGCCCTTGGTCTACACCTCGCTGATCGGTGGTCGTCTGAGCGAGTGGTATGGGGTGAAGAAAACGCTGCCAAAGGGTGCGCACTCAGCCCCGTGGGAGCATTTGCGTCAACGCCGCGTGAAAGCCGATTGCTATTTGAATGAATGGCGCCTGGCCGATTACCAGCGCGCTTTCGGCAACCACTTTGAAGTGCTTGAGGTGATCAACCTCCAACCAGAATTTGGCTCTTCGTTCCTGAATGAGAACATCCGGCGTGAGTTGTCCGTGTACGCCGAGCACGAACTGCTGGGCAGCAAATGGCGGTTCGTGCTGCGCAAGCGGGCAGAGGTTGCCGAATGATCTTGGAAGGCACCGATCCGGCCACCCAGCCGTCGTTTTCTCTCGCTAACCGCATGGCGCGGTCGGTCTGGGGCATCGTGTGGCTGTTGTTGTTCCGGCCCAGCCCGCGCCCGTTTCACGCCTGGCGCCGCCTGTTGCTGCGTGCCTTCGGCGCCACGCTGGGCGAGCATGTTCACGTGTACCCGGGGGTGTCGGTCTGGGCGCCCTGGCAGCTGGTGGTGGGCGACCGGGTGGGCATTGGCGACGGTGCCAAGATTTACAACATGGCGCCGATCCGCATCGGCAGCGGCTGCGTGATCTCGCAAGGCGCCCACTTGTGCGCGGGTTCGCACGACATGGATTCCCCCAACTTTCAGCTGATCGCCCGCCCCATCACGCTGGAGGCCGATGTGTGGATATGCGCAGAAGCCTTTGTGGGGCTTGGGGTGCACATTGCTCGCGGGTGTGTCATCGGGGCGCGCTCGGTCATCACCCGCAACGTGGAAGAACCCTGGTCGGTGATGGCAGGGAACCCGGCGCGTTTCAGGCGCTATCGGCTACGCAGGAGCCTGCAATGAGCGGTATCTCGGTATTGATCCTCACCAAGAACGAGGAGCTCGACTTGCCAGGCTGCCTGGCCTCTGTCGGCTGGTGCGACGATGTGCATGTGCTCGACTCGTTCAGCACCGACCGCACGCTGTCGATCGCGCAAGGCGCTGGCTGCCGTGTGAGTCAACGTGTGTTCGAAGGCTACGCCAGCCAGCGAAACCGCGGCCTGCGCCTGCCGTTTAGCCATCCCTGGGTGCTGATCGTTGATGCCGACGAGCGCATTCCCGAGCCACTGGTGGCAGAGCTGCGCAGCTTCATTCGCCAAGCACCAAGTGGCACCGCAGCGGCCCGCATCCGACGGCGCGACATCTGGTGGGGACGCTGGCTCAAACATTCGCAGATCTCCCCCTACTTCGTGCGGCTGGTGCGCCTGGGTCGGGCGCACTACGAGCGCGAGATCAACGAGGTGATGGTGGTCAATGGCAAGATCGTCGACCTGTCCGAAACCTTTGACCACTACCCATTTTCCAAAGGACTGGACCACTGGCTGGCGAAGCACAACAGCTACTCGCGTATGGAGGCCGACCTGATTCTGGCTGGCGCCATCTCCCAGCCGTCGATACGCACGGCATTGCTGCACGCGGATTTCAACGAACGGCGCAAGCACCAGAAGGCCTTGTTCTACAAGATGCCGGCCCGCCCGCTGATCAAGCTGCTTTACATGCTGGTGTGGCGCCGTGGCCTGCTCGATGGCGTGGCTGGCTGGCGCTACGCGATGCTGCAAGCGATCTATGAGTACATGATCGTGCTCAAAGTCAAAGAGCGAGAGGCGATGCAGAGCGCCGGGCCAGTGCCAGGCGCCCCCTCGCTGGAGAATCTCGAGCACATGCAGCGCCCGGGCGTCGAGGAATCCCGATGAAGATCCTGATCTGCAGCGCCAACTTCGCACCCGAGCCCACCGGCATCGGCAAGTACTCGGGCGAGATGGCCGAATGGCTGGCTGCGCAGGGCCACGAGGTGCGCGTGGTGGCCGCGCCGCCTTACTACCCGGCCTGGAAGCTC
>JBBSDB010000266.1:0-4311 GCA_038249735.1 Burkholderiales bacterium | reverse complement strand
GGTGGCGCGGGCCAAAGGCATCCTCGGCACGCTCGGCACGCTCGGCGCCGCGCGCCTCGATTTCTACGACAGCGCGCCCGACTTGCAGTTGAGCTCGTGAGTGGTTTCTTTTCAGCCATGAGGAATTGAGGAACGGCATGCCGACTCATCACACCACCCTGGCGCCCGAGCTGCTCGCCCGCATCGACGCCTACTGGCGCGCGGCCAACTACCTCTCGGTCGGGCAGATCTACCTCTTTGATAACCCGCTGCTGCGTCGGCCTCTCGCGCTGGCCGACATCAAGCGCATGCTGCTCGGCCACTGGGGCACCACGCCGGGGCAGAACTTCATTTATGTGCACCTGAACCGGGTCATCAAGCAATACGACCTGGACATGATCTATGTCTCGGGACCGGGACACGGCGGGCCGGCGGTGGTGGCCAACACCTATTTGGAAGGTACCTACAGCGAGGTCTACCCCGACATCAGCCGCGACGAAGCCGGCCTGCAAAAGCTCTTTCGACAGTTTTCGTTTCCCGGCGGCATTCCCAGCCACGCCTCGCCCGAATGCCCGGGCTCGATCCACGAAGGTGGCGAGCTGGGCTATTCGCTCAGCCACTCGTTTGGCGCGGTGTTTGACAACCCCGAGCTGATCGTTGCCTGCGTGATCGGCGATGGCGAAGCCGAGACCGGGCCGCTGGCAACCTCGTGGCATTCCAACAAGTTTCTCGATCCGGTGACCGACGGCGCGGTGCTGCCGATCCTCCATCTGAACGGCTACAAGATCGCCAACCCGACCGTGCTGGCGCGCATCACCCACGAGGAGCTGGAGCAGTTTCTGCGCGGCTGCGGCTGGACGCCGCTGTTTGTCGAAGGCCATGAGCCAGCCCTGATGCATGAGGCCATGGCCACGGCGCTGGACACTGCTGTTGAGCAGATCCGCGCAGCCCAGAAAGAAGCGCGCGCCACCGGCCAGGCGGTGCGCCCGCGCTGGCCGATGATCGTGCTCGATTCGCCCAAGGGCTGGACCGGGCCGAAGGAGGTCGACGGCCTGCAGATCGAAGGCACCTTCCGCGCCCACCAGGTGCCGCTCAAAGACCCCGCCTCGCATCCGGGCTACCTGGCGCAGATCAACGACTGGCTCAAGAGCTACCGCGCCGAGGAACTGTTCGACGCGCAGGGCCGGCTGATGCCAGAACTGGCCGATCTCGCGCCCGTGGGCCACCGGCGCATGGGCGCCAACCCGCACGCCAACGGCGGCCTGCTGCTGCGCGATCTGCACCTGCCCGACTTTCGCGACTACGCCTGCGAGGTGCCTGATCCAGGCATCAAAGGCATGGGCGACACCCGCGTGCTCGGGCCCTTCCTGCGCGATGTGGCGAAATTCAACGACGAGCAGCGCAACTTCCGCGTGTTCGGCCCAGACGAGACGATCTCCAACGGCCTCGGCGCGATGTTCGAGGTGACAGATCGGCAGTGGGACGCGGCCACCGAGCCGAACGACGAGTTCCTGGCACCCACCGGCCGCGTGATGGAGATGCTGAGCGAGCACCAGTGCGAAGGCTGGCTGGAAGGCTATTTGCTGACCGGCCGCCACGGCATCTTCAACTGCTACGAGGCCTTCATCCACATCATCGATTCGATGTTCAACCAGCACGCGAAGTGGTTGACGGTGACGTCGCACATTCCCTGGCGGCGCAACCTCGCGTCGCTCAATTACCTGCTGTCCTCGCACGTCTGGCGCCAGGACCACAACGGCTTCTCACACCAGGACCCGGGTTTTATCGACCATGTGGTCAACAAGAAAGCCGATGTGGTGCGCGTCTATTTGCCACCGGATGCGAACTGCCTGCTGTCGGTGATGGACCACTGCCTGCGCAGCCGGCATTACGTCAATGTGGTGATCGCTGGCAAACACCCGGCGCCGCAGTGGCTGACGATGGACGCGGCGGTGAAGCACTGCACCGCTGGCATCGGCATCTGGGAATGGGCCAGCAACGATGGCATTGAGGCGCCCGATGTGGTGATGGCCTGCTGCGGCGATGTGCCCACGCTGGAGACGCTGGCGGCGGTGTCTATTCTGCGCGAGCACCTGCCCGAGCTGAAGATTCGAGTCGTCAACGTCGTCGACCTGATGCGCCTGCAGTCTGAGACCGAGCATCCCCATGGACTGAATGCGCGCGACTTCGACGAACTCTTCACCCGCGACAAGCCGGTGATTTTCGCGTTCCACGGCTACCCGTGGCTGATCCACCGGCTGGCTTACCGCCGCACCAACCACCACAACATCCATGTGCGCGGCTACAAGGAGGAGGGCACGATCACCACGCCGTTCGACATGACGGTGCTCAACGACCTCGACCGTTTTCACCTTGTGATGGATGTGATCGACCGCCTGCCGCAGACCGGCGACAAAGGCCTGGCGCTGAAGCGGCGCTTGAAGGACAAGCTGATCGAACACCGGCAATACATCAACCTGCATGGGCAGGACATGCCGGAGATCCGCAACTGGTCCTGGACGCCACCAACCTGAAGCAACGCTAGGCAAACAAGGAGCACCCACATGGCAAAAATGGAAAAGATCGAGCTTGAGCGACACCGCGAGCAGCTGACCGACGATGTCAAGGGCCTGGTCGACAAGTACCGCTCGATCTTCGAATGGGACGTGCCGGAGGTCGATGAGGCGGCCGTGGACCGGCTGATCCTGGGCGCCATCCGCCAGGCGCTGGACGGCGTCGAACAATCGCTGTCCGGGCCGGCGAAGGCATGAACGCGAGCCTGCTCGTGAAGACCGCGCAGGCCCTGGTCGATCGGGACAAGGGCCTGCTGGCGATGGACGAGAGCAACCCGACCTGCAACAAGCGCTTCGCGGCGCTCGGCATCCCGCAGACCGAAGAGGCGCGCCGCGCGTGGCGCGAGCTCGTCGTGACCACGCCGAATCTGGCCGAAAGCATCAGCGGCGCGATTCTTTATGACGAAACGATCCGTCAACACCTGCAAGACGGCCGGTCTTTCGGCCAGGTACTGACCGAGCTGGGCATCGTGGTCGGGATCAAAGTCGACGCGGGCGCGAAAGCGCTGGCCGGGCACGCCGGTGAGAAGGTGACCGAAGGGCTCGACGGCCTGCGCGAGCGGTTGGCGGAGTTCGTCGCCATGGGCGCGCGCTTCGCCAAGTGGCGCGCGGTGATCGCGATGGGCGAGGGCTTGCCCAGCGCAGCGGGCATCTCGGCCAACGCCCATGCGCTGGCGCGTTATGCCGCCTTGTGCCAGGAAGCCGGGCTTGTTCCCATCGTCGAGCCCGAGGTGCTGATGGAGGGCGAACACACGCTGCATCGCTGCGCCGAGGTGAGCGCGCAGGTGCTGCACGCCGTGTTCGAGCAGCTGCATGGGCAGGGCGTGCTGTTGGAGGGCATGCTGCTCAAGCCCAACATGGTGCTGCCCGGGCTGGCGTGCTCGCACCAGAACACGGTGGACGAGGTGGCCGATGCCACCGTCACGGTGCTGCTGCGCGCCGTGCCCGCCGCTGTGCCGGGCGTCGCATTTCTGTCGGGTGGCCAGAGCGCCGAGCTGGCCTCTGCGCGATTGAACGCGATGAGCCGCCGCTTCAAGGCGAGGGTGCCCTGGGCGCTGACGTTCTCATTCGGGCGCGCGATCCAGCAGCCCGCCTTGGACATCTGGCGCGGCGAACCAGCGAATGTGCAGGCGGCGCAGCGCGCGCTGCAGCACCGCGCCGCTTGCAACCGCGCCGCGCGGCGCGGCGAGTACGCGGCTGCGATGGACGTGGCGGCTTGAAAGGCGCATCACCCATGGCCACCCCGCTCGATCTCCAGTGCATCAACACGCTGCGTTTCCTGTCGGTCGACATGATTCAGCAGGCGGGCAGCGGCCATCCCGGCCTGCCGCTGGGTGCCGCCACGATGGCCTACGCGCTGTGGAACCAGCAGCTCAAACACCACCCGGCCAACCCGCAATGGCCGGACCGCGACCGCTTCGTGCTCTCGGCCGGGCACGGCAGTGCCTTGCTCTACAGCCTGCTGCATGTGACCGGCTACGAGCTGTCGCTGGACGAGCTGAAGCGGTTTCGCCAGTGGGGCAGCCAGACGCCCGGCCACCCCGAGCGCGGCCACACGCCGGGCGTGGAAGTCACCACTGGCCCGCTGGGTCAGGGCCTGACGAATGCGGTCGGCATGGCCATTGCCGAAGCGCATTTGGCAGCGCGCTACAACCAGGGCGGTCACACGCCGGTTGACCACTGCACCTGGGCTTTGGTGAGCGACGGTGACCTGATGGAAGGGGTGGCGGCAGAGGCGGTTTCGCTGGCCGGGCACCTG
>JBBSDB010000265.1:0-4340 GCA_038249735.1 Burkholderiales bacterium | reverse complement strand
TCGTCGGCGCTGCGCGCCACCAACGCGGCCACTGCGGTGGGTTTTGTGCTGGGCGCCGAGCTGCGGGCCTGTGGGGTGGACCTGAGCTTCACCCCGGTGCTCGATCTGGACCACGGCGGCAGCTCGGTGATTGGCGACCGCGCGCTGGCGCGTGACGCGCGGGTGGTCACGTTGCTGGCGCAGGCGCTGATGCTGGGGCTTAAGCAAAGCGGCATGGGCAACTGCGGCAAGCATTTTCCGGGTCACGGTTTTGTCAAGGCCGACTCGCACCTGGCGATTCCCGTCGATCGGCGCAGCCTCGCCGCCATCCTGGCCGAGGACGCCGCGCCCTACGGCTGGCTCTCCAGCAGCCTCGACGCGGTGATGCCAGCGCACGTGATCTATCCCAAAGTCGACAGCCGCCCGGCGGGATTTTCGGCCCGCTGGTTGCAAGACATCCTGCGCCACCGCCTGGCTTTTACCGGCGCCATCTTCAGCGACGATCTCAGCATGGAGGCGGCCTGTTTCCTTGACGGCGACCGGGTCAGCTTGACCGATGCCGCACTGGCTGCACTCGGCGCCGGTGCCGACCTGGCTGTGTTGTGCAACCAGTCGTTGGTGCACGGTGGAGAGCCACTGGACGCCGTGATCGACGGATTGTCCCGCGCGGCGATTGAGCACCGCTGGCAGCCCAACCCCGCCAGCGATGCGCGCCGCCTAGCGCTGGTGCCGACCAGTGTTGCGATGCCCTGGGATGAACTCATGGTGAGCGAGCGCTACATGCACGCGCTGAGCTTGTTGCCCTGAACTGCAGCCAGTTCACCGCCGCAGCGCAACGTGAGTGCAGCGCGCAAGTCGCCGGGCCGCCCCAAGCGGAATCCGAACCCTGCACTGAGCAGCCACCCGCAAGGCGGGGCAGTCGCCTGTCAGCGCAAAAGGCGATGGAGCGCAAGAGGGTTCTACAGCTACCTCTCCACACCCATCTTGTCGAGCAGGTCCGACACCAACTCCAGTCGAAGCAGCGGGTTGTCAAGCATCATCAGCCGCTGCTTGAGCTCTGTGGGCGACGGCAGCAGCTCGATCCAGCGGTTAGCCACCCAGCCGCTGTCATCCCACTGGTAGGGCGGTTGCAAGGGCAGTTCGCCCAAGCTGTCGGGTTCGCGTTCACGCAGGTTCTCCAGCAGGCGCCGCAGCGCGTCGCGGGTGCTCATGAGGTCTTCGGGCACGGGCACCACCGTATCGTCCTGCTGTCGCGTCACATCGGCCACCCACAGTCCGTGCGGCAGCTTGTGGCTGGCTTCAATCTGGAAGCGCTGCAGGCCGCGGCAGTGGATCATCAGCAAACCGGGCTGGGGCCTTTCCAGCCGCTCGATGCTCGCCAAGGTGCCGACCGGGAAAAAAACCTCCCGGGCAAAAGCGTCGCCCGTGGGTGGTCCCTTCGGGTCGATGCGGCGCACCTCACTGCCCTCGGAAAGACAGACCACACCAAACGGTGCACCCGCCTTGTGGCAGCGGGTGATCATGTCCAGGTAACGCACCTCGAAGATGCGCAGCGGCATCCAGCCGCCAGGAAACAGCACAGTCTGCAGCGGAAACAGCGGCAGCTGGCTCAGGGTGAGCGGCGCGACCACTTCTTGCTCGCCTCCGCTCAATCAGGCACCACCGCGTCGGCGCTTTGGCGTTGCAGCATGGCCAGGCAGTTGGCGATGCTGCTGCGCAGCTCCCGCCGGTCGCAGATGAAGTCCAGCGCACCCTTGGTTTGCAGGAACTCGGCGCGCTGGAAGCCTTCAGGCAGTTTCACGCGCACGGTGTTCTCGATCACGCGCGGGCCAGCGAAGCCGATCAGCGCTTTCGGCTCGGCCATCACCACGTCGCCCAAGAAGGCAAAACCGGCACTCACCCCGCCCATGGTGGGGTCGGTCAGCACGCTGATGTAAGGCAGGCCCTTCTTGGCCAGGCGCGTCAGCGCGGCATTGGTCTTGGCCATTTGCATCAGTGAGAGCAGGCCTTCCTGCATGCGCGCGCCACCGGTAGCGGTGAAGCAGATGAAGGGCACCTTTTGCGCAATCGCTTCTTCGACGCCACGCACAAAACGCTCGCCGACCACCGAGCCCATGGAGCCGCCCATGAAATCAAATTCAAAGCAGACCGCCACCACGCTGATGCCTTGCACCGCGCCGCCCATGACCACCAGCGCATCGGTCTCGCCGGTGTTTTCCAGCGCTTCCTTCAGGCGCTCGGGGTACTTGCGGCTGTCTTTGAATTTCAGCGCGTCGACCGGCAGCACCTCTTGGGCCAACTCGTAGCGGCCCTCGGCATCGAGAAAGGCGTTGAGTCGCGCACGTGCACCGATCCGGTGGTGGTGGCTGCAGTGCGGACAAACATTCTGGTTCTTCTCCAGATCGTTTTTGTACAGCACCGCCTCACAGCTCGGGCATTTGATCCACAAGCCTTCGGGGATGGTGCGGCGCTCGGTGGGGTTGGTGGGGGTGATCTTGGGGGGGAGCAGTTTCTCTAGCCAGGACATGGCGTCTCCTATAGGTGTGGGCTCGGGCTCGCCCTGTATGAGAGGAAATTAAACCACGCAGCCGTGCGCAGCAAGCAAGCGAAGCTTCAGCTGTCGAGGGCTTTGCGGATACCGCGAAGGAAATTCGTCGCCACCGCGATCACGTTCTCAGGGGGCTCGTTTTCGATCAGCTGGATCAACCGGCTGCCGATCACCACCGCGTCGGCTGCGCGGCCCACCGCGCGCGCGGTCTCGGCATCGCGAATGCCAAAACCCACACCCACTGGGATGTTCACATGCTCGCGAATGCGCGGCAACATCGCCTCGACCTGGGCCACATCGAGCGTGCCAGCCCCGGTCACGCCCTTGAGCGAGACGTAGTACACATAGCCGCTGGCCACGCGCGCCACCTGCGCCATGCGCTCGGATGTGGAGGTGGGTGCGAGCAGAAAGATCAGATCCATCTGATGCGCGCGCAGCGCGGCGGCAAATGCCTCGCACTCCTCGGGCGGGTAATCCACCACCAGCACGCCGTCCACGCCCGCCGCAGAGGCGTCGCGCACGAAACTGCCTTCGCCGTGCTTCTGGTCGTAGCGCTCAATGGGGTTGGCATAGCCCATGAGCACCACCGGTGTCGCGCTGTTGCGCTCGCGGAAGGTCTTCACCATGGCGAGGACCTGCTTCAAGCCAATGCCCAGCGCCAGCGCGCGGTCTCCCGCTTTCTGAATCACCGGGCCGTCGGCCGAAGGATCGGAGAACGGCACACCGAGCTCAATCACGTCGGCGCCGCCCTCGACCATGCCGTGCATGAGTTCTGGTGTGATGTGGGCAAACGGGAAGCCGGCGGTGACGAAGGGAATGAGCGCCTTGCGTTGCTGGGCCTTGAGGGCGCTGAAGGTGGCGTCGATGCGGCTCATGGTGCTTTCATTCCCGCGCTGGCTGCACTTCGCGCTGCGTGGGCGATAACCTTCACCACCGTGCTGTCGGTACCGCCTTTGACCGACTGGCCTTTGCAGCTGGGTCGGCAATAGAAATCGGCGTTGGAAAGGTCGGCCACAGTGCCAATGTCTTTGTCGCCCCGGCCAGACAGGTTGACCAGGATGGATTGGTCCGGCTTCATGGTCTTCGCCAGCTTCATGGCGTAGGCAATGGCGTGGCTGGATTCGAGCGCGGCGATGATGCCTTCGGTGCGGCACAGATAGTGGAAGGCCTCCAATGCCTCGGTGTCGGTGATGCCCACGTACTCGGCGCGGCCGATGTCTTTCAGGAACGCATGTTCGGGGCCAACGCCGGGGTAGTCCAGGCCCGCGCTCACGCTGTGGGTCTCGGTCACCTGGCCGTTGTCGTCTTGCAGCACATAGGTGCGGTTGCCGTGCAGCACGCCGGGGCTGCCTTTCTGCAGCGAGGCCGAGTGCTTACCGCTTTCAAGGCCTTCGCCCGCTGCTTCCACGCCAATCAGCCGAGTGCTGGCGTGGTTGATGTAGGGGTAGAAGATGCCCATGGCGTTGGAGCCACCGCCCACGCAGGCGAGCACCGCGTCGGGCTGCTCGCTGGTGCAACCGGCGTCTTTGAGCATTTCCGGCATCTGCTTCAGGCATTCCTCGCCAATCACGCTCTGGAAGTCGCGCACCATCATCGGGTAGGGGTGCGGCCCGGCCACGGTGCCTATGATGTAGAAGGTGTTGTCCACATTCGCCACCCAGTCGCGCATGGCCTCGTTGAGCGCGTCTTTCAGCGTCTTGCTGCCCGACTCGACTGGCACCACGGTGGCGCCAAGAAGCTTCATGCGGTAGACGTTGGGGCTTTGACGCTTGACGTCTTCGCTGCCCATGTACACCACGCATTCCAGCCCGTA
>JBBSDB010000264.1:0-4385 GCA_038249735.1 Burkholderiales bacterium | reverse complement strand
GCGCTGTAGGCGTGCAGCGGGTCGCGGATGTCGATCAGGTGGTGCGGCACCTGCGCCCGCTCGGCGGCGCTGGGCTTGGCGGTGCCGATGTCCAGGCCGCGGTAAACCAGAGCCGAGTCCACGCTCACGATCTCCACCGGCCAGCGCTCGGCAATGGCCAGGGCGGCAGCGGTTTTGCCGCTGGCGGTGGGGCCAGCGATGGCCAGGCAATGCGCATGCGTGACGTTCATCGGCTTCAGCGCGCGGTGGGGGCTTCTGCGCCGACCTGGCGCTGCGGCGGCGCGTTCGAGTCACCGTATTTTTGCACCAGCGTCCAGGCCACGCCGCTGATCAGCACGCTCCAGAACCAGATGCCGTTCGTCATGGGGAGCACGCTGCCCTGCCCCGCCGCAATACCGGCCAGGCTCATGCCCAGCCAGCTGCCCATGAGGAACGCAGCCACCATCATGAAGAAACCACTGAGCGCCGAGGCCGCGCCGGCGGCTCGCGGAAACGGACCCACCGCGCCGCTCTGACCACAGGGCTGGTGCACCCCGTGGCCGATCATGAACAGATAAAACGGCACCATGATGGCCCAGACGCTTTGCACGCCAAACAGAGCCATCACGCCCATGCTGGTGCCAGCGGTGAGAGTGCAGGCGCCAGCGATCGCGACCGTGCGGCGCACGCCAAAGCGCGGCAGCAGGCGGCGACAGATCACGGTACCGCTGATGTAGCTGATCGACATGGAAAACATCAGCAGGCCATACACCGTCTTCGAAAAACCATACACCTGAATGAACACAAACGAGGACGCGGCCAGAAAGGTGAACAGACCACCATACGAGGCAGCGGCCAGCAGGGCATAGGCCCAGAAGGTCGGGTGGCGCAGGATCTCGATCCAGGTGCGCAGCAGCGTGAGCGGCTGCAAGGCTTGCGAGTTTTTGCGCGCCAGCGATTCCTCGAAACGCCAGGCCAGCACAGCCAGCGCGCAGGCGCCGAAAACCGCCAGCGCGGCCAGCGCCACGCGCCAGTGAAACAGGTCGGTCAGCAGGCCACCAAGTGGCGCGCTGGCGCAGGCAATCACACCCAGCCCGGTGAGCCCCTTGGACATCACCCGCGCGCCCTCGCTCGGCTCGTACAGGTCGCGCACGATGGCGCGCGCGCACATGACACCCGCACCCATCGCCACACCTTGGGCGATGCGCCAGATGATCAGCAGATCCATGGTGGGCGCCAGCGCGCTGCCGATGGCCGCCACCACGTACACCGCCAGACCGATCAGCAAAATCGGGCGGCGGCCGAAGCGATCCGACAGCGGGCCCCAGACCAGTTGCGAGGCGCCAAACGCCAGCAGCAAGGCGGTGAGCGTGAGTTGCGCCTGGGGCATGGAAGCGCCAAATCCACCGGTGATCGCTGGCAGCGCTGGCAGATACAAATCGGTGGTGATGGGCTGCAAACCCAGCAGCAGCGAGAGCACGACCACGATCAACGTGGGCGACATGGCAGAGGACGAGGCAGGCATTCGATCGAGGTTAGCAGACCGGCCTGCGGCCCAGCCCCGTTTGGCCTTAAGGCGAGAGGCCGAACAGCTCGGCCAGCGCCACCCGGTATTGCGGCTGCCCGATCGAATTGGTGTTGTGGTGCGAGCCGTTTTCCACCAACACAAACGCCTTCTTGCCGGTGGCTGCCTCGTACAGGCGCCGACCGAGCGCGGGGCTGATCAGCTGGTCCTGGGCGCCGTGCACCACCAGCAGCGGCGAGCCAATATCGCCCACCCGTTTCACCGCCTCGAAGCGCTGGGTGATCAGCGGCGAGATCGGCAGCCAGCCCCATTTGAAGGTGCTCACCACATCGGCGATGGAGGTGAAGGTGCCCTCAACCAGCGTGCCGGTCTCGTCATTCACTTGCGCTGCCAGGTCGATGGCGATCGCGCCACCGAGCGAGTGGCCAAAAATGTACCGTGGCCGATCCGGGTATTGCTGTGCCAGCCAGTCCCAAGCGGCGCGCGCGTCTTCCACCGCCAGGGTCTCGGAGGGAAGCTCGGGGGAGCTTTTGCCGAAACCCCGGTAGTCGATGGCGAGCACCGAAAAACCCAGCTCGTGCATGCGCCGCGCGCGAAACGCCGAGCCCACCACGTTGTAGCGCGCGCCGTGCAGGTAGAGCAGCACAGGGCCATCGGCGCGGGTGTCGAAATCTGTCTGCGCCAACCAAAGCCCGTGCAGCCGCGCCGGCCCGCCGGTCTCGCGCGAGTGGAAGTCGACCCACACGTCGCTCATGCCGGCAGCGGCTTCTTCGCCGCGCCACCAGCTGCGGTCGGAGGGCTGGAAGATCCATTCACGCTGGCGCTGGTCGAGCGTGGCGCAGCCGCTGAGCAGCGCGGCGCTGGCCAGCAGCAGAATGGTGAGGCGGATGAACCAGAAGCGCATAGGGCGCGATGATGCACGCCGGCGCGTCTCGACATGGCCGTGCGGTTGCAAAGCCCCTCAAGGCAGGCCCAAACGGGCGGCCTGGGAAACGGATCCGCTCAGGCGCTCAGAGCACGCCCTGCGCCAGCATCGCGTCGGCCACTTTCACGAAGCCGGCGATGTTGGCGCCATCGGTGTAGCTCACCTTGCCGTCTTTGCCCTGGCCGTGCTGCAGGCAGGCGGCGTGGATGCCCTGCATGATTTGCAGCAGCCGGGCGTCCACCTCTTCGCGCGTCCACGACAGGCGCTGGGCGTTCTGGCTCATCTCCAGACCCGAGGTGGCCACCCCGCCGGCGTTGCTGGCTTTGCCTGGCGCGTAGAGCACATCGGCGGCTTCGAAGGCCTTGGCGGCTTCGATGGTCGAGGGCATGTTGGCGCCCTCGGCGACGCAGATCACGCCGTTTTTGATCAGGGTGGCGGCGTCTTGCTGGTCTAACTCGTTCTGGGTGGCACAGGGCAGGGCGATGTCCACTGGCACATGCCAGGGGCGCTTGCCAGCCTCGAACTTGGCACCCATCTGGACTGCGAAATCGGCCAGGCGGCCGTGTTGGTGGTTCTTGAATTCCAAGAGCATCGCGAGCTTCTCTGGGGAAAAGCCGGACTCGTCGACCAAGGTACCGCCGGAGTCGGACACGGTGACCACCGTGGCGCCCAGCGCCATCGCTTTTTCCACCGCGTACTGGGCCACGTTGCCCGAGCCGGACACCGACACCCGCATGCCCTGCAAAGACAGCTTGCGCGCCTTGAGCATTTCTTCTGCGAAGTACACCGTGCCGTAGCCGGTGGCCTCGGGCCGGATCAGCGAGCCGCCAAAGCTGATGCCCTTGCCGGTGAAGACGCAGTCGGCGCGGTTGGTGAGCTTCTTGGTCATGCCCGCCATGAAACCCACTTCGCGCCCGCCCACACCGATGTCGCCGGCGGGCACATCGGTGTCGGCGCCCACATGGCGGAACAGCTCACTGGCAAACGCCTGGCAAAAGCGCATCACCTCGCCGTTGCTTTTGCCCTTGGGATCGAAATCGGCGCCGCCTTTCCCGCCGCCCATGGGCAGTGTGGTCAGCGCGTTTTTGAAGGTCTGCTCGAAGGCCAAAAACTTCAGCACCGAGAGGTTGACCGAAGGGTGAAAGCGGATACCGCCCTTGAAGGGGCCGATCGCCATGCTGTGCTGGATGCGGTAGCCGCGGTTGACCTGCACCTCGCCGCGGTCATCGACCCACGACACGCGAAACATCACGATCCGCTCAGGCTCGACCAGCCGCTCCAGCAGGCCGTGCCCCGCGTATTTGGGATGCAAAGCGATGAAGGGCCACAGGCTCTCCATCACCTCGGTGACCGCTTGCAGAAACTCCGGCTGACCCGGGTTGCGGTCGGCGACATAGGACAGAAATTGGTGAACCGAGGCGTACTTTGTGGTGGGCATGGGATGGACAAGAGCAGAAGTGGTGCATAAGAGTATGCAAAACCCGCATTTCGCCTGAAGAAATCGCCCGCATCTGGTGCGTGATGCCCCGTACTGGCGCGCGATGAAGACCAAGGGCACGCTGAAGCGCACCAAGTTGGGTTGTGGCTGACTGGGTCAGCGGCCGCGCAGGAACAGCGCGTCGAGTTCGCGCAGCGGCATCTGCCGCCAGGTTGGGCGACCGTGGTTGCACTGGTCGCTGCGCTCGGTCACCTCCATCTGGCGCAGCAGCGCATTCATCTCGTCGAGTGTGAGGCGCCGGTTGGCGCGCACCGCGCCGTGGCAGGCCATGGTGGCGAGCAGTTCATTCTGTGCCCGCTCGACGACGCGGCTGCCGCCGTGCTGCGCGAGCTCGGCCAGCACGCTGCGCGCCAGCTCCACCGGATCGCCCTGGGCCAGCGTGCCGGGCACAGCCCGCACCGCCAGGGTCTTTGGAGAGAACGGGGTGATCTCCAGCCCCAGCTGGGCCAGTACCTCGC
>JBBSDB010000263.1:0-4393 GCA_038249735.1 Burkholderiales bacterium | reverse complement strand
CGCTGGCCGTGTACCGCGACCTCCTGCTCAATCACCACCTTCACTCACCAACCCTTCATTGAACCAGGGTGTTGCACTTCGGGTTTGAATCCGCCCTGTCTGCGTGCGGTTGTTGACGGGGTGGAGCAGGGACCGAAATGGGTTGACCTCAAGGCGAGGGTCGATCTGCCTGCTGAAGCTCTGCCGTCAGCCGCTCACCTTGGCGCGCCCGAGGCTTGCTCCAGCGCGCCAACCCCAGGTAGAGCACTGGCGTGAGAAACAGGGTGAAGACGGCAGCGATCGACAGGCCGCCGAAAATCACCCAGCCGATGGCCGACCGCGCCTCAGCCCCGGGCCCGCTGCCCAGCACCAGTGGCAGTGCGCCCAGCACGGTGGAGCTCATGGTCATGACGATGGGGCGCAGCCGGGTGGTGGCTGCTTCCAGCGTCGCGTCCATCACGCTGTGCCCGGCGTCGCGCAACTGATCGGCGAACTCCACCATGAGGATGCTGTTTTTGGCCATCACGCCCACCAGCAGCAACAAGCCGATCTGGCTGTAGAGGTTGATCGAGGTGCCGCTGGCCAGCATGGCGAACACCGCCGCCGCCAGGCCAAACGGCACGCTGAGCATCACCACGCTGGCGCTGGTGACGCTCTCGAACTGCGCCACCAACACCAGGAAAACGACCAACAGCGCGAGCCCAAAGGTGATCGCCAGCTCGTTGCCACTCTGCTCCAGCGTGGCGGCGTCGCCGCGAAACAGCAGGCCCATGCCGCTGGGCAGCTCGGTGGCGGCCAGGCTGCGCAGCGAGTCCACCACGGTTTGCAGCGGTACGTCGCCAGCCACCACCGTACTCATCTCAACAGCGCGGCGCTGGCCAAAGCGCTCCAGTTCGGGCGCCACGGCGGTCTGCTCGAAGCGCACAAACTGCGACAGCGGCACCAGCCGGTCGCCCTGTGCCGTGCGTGCGCGCACATGGATGTTGAGCAGATCGGACGGGTCGGTGGCGCCGCGCGCGCTGGACTGCAACATGACTGGAACCGTGCGGTCGTCCACCGAGAGCTCGGTGAGCTCGGTGCCGTCGACCAACGCCCGCAGAACCGTGTCCAGCCCTTCGATCGGTACCCCGAGCTCGCTGGCGCGCTCGCGGTCGATGCGCAGCGTGAGCTGCGGCTGGGAGGCGTTGTAGTCCACCTGCACATCGCGCAGCGCGGGCAGGCGTTCCTCGATGGTGCGCCCGAAGGCCTCGGCGGCTGTTGCGATACGGGCGTAGTCGTCGCCGGTGATGGACATCTGGACGCTGCCATCGCCGCCGCCGCCCACGCTCAGGCCTCCGCTGCCGCGCACGCGGACCCGTGCGCCGGGCAGATCGTCAAGCGCTTGCTGCACTCTGCGCGCCAGCTCATACTGACTGTTCTCGGGCGACTTGCGCTGGCTCCAGTCGCTGAGCGGCGCCACGATCTCGGCGCGGTTCGGGTCGTAGCGGCCGGTGATGGTGAAGATGTTGGTCACCAGCCCCTCGTCTTTCAGCGGCTGCACCGCCGCCAGTGCCGCTTCCAGCTGGCGGTCGGTGTAGGCCAGCGAAGCGCCGTCGGGCGCGTTGATTCGAACGCTGAGAACGCCGCGGTCTTCGCCAGGCGTGAGCTCCTGGGCCAGCGAACCGTAGGCGAGCGCAGCGGCTGCGGCCAGTGCCACGCAGGCCGCCAACACCCACACCGCATGGGCCAGCGCGGTGGCAATGAGCCGCTGGTACAGGCGCGTGCCGCGTTCGCCCAGGGCCGCCAAGCGCCGCCAGATCGCCCCGCGTTTGGGGTCTTGCGGTAGGCGCGACGCGATCAGCGGCCCCAGCGAGAGCGCCACAAAAGAGGAGATCGACACCGCGATCGCCATCACAAAACCGAACTCGGCAAACAAACGGCCACTGGCCGAGGGCAGGAACGAGATCGGTACGAACACCGCGACCAGGGTGGCGGTGGTGGCCACGACAGCAAAGAACACCTCGCGCGTGCCCAGCAAAGCAGCCGCGCGCGCAGGTTCGCCCAGCGAGCGGCGGCGCTGGATGTTTTCCAGCACCACGATCGCGTCGTCCACCACCAGGCCGGTGGCCAGCAGCAGCGCCAGCAGGGTGATGAGGTTGATGGAGAACCCAAGCAGCCAGATGGCCGCCAGCGTGCCCACCAGGGAAATCGGAATGGCCGCCGCTGGCACCAGGGTGGCGCGCCAGCGCCCCAGGAACAGCGCCACCACCGCCACCACGATCACCACCGCGAGCACCAGGCTGGTGGTGACCTCGGCGATGGCACCGCGGATGAACACCGCTTCGTCGGAGACCACGGTGATACGCAGGTCGGGGCTTTCGCGGTTCAAGCGATCGATCACACCGCGCACGCCAGCCGAGATCGCCACGCTGTTGGACTGCGCCTGGCGCACCACACCCAGGTTGATCACGCCCTCGCCATTGAGCCGCACATAGGCGGTGGCATCGGCTGGGCTGAAGTAAACGTCGGCCACCTCGCCCAATGTGAGCTGCGGACCCAGGCGCAGTGCGCGCAGGCTCTCAGGCGAGGCGGCGGTGGCGTTGGCACGCACCAACACCTCCTGGTCGCCCGCGTCCAGACTGCCGGCGGGAACGTCGAGCCGCGCCGAGCGCAGCAGGCTAGCCACATCGTCCACCGACAGGTTGTGCGCCGCCAGCCGCAGCGGGTCGACCCGCACCCGCATCACGCGCTGGCGCTGTCCGAACAGGCTGAGGTCGGCCACGCCGGGCACCGCGATCAGCGCTGGCTCGATGCGGTCTTCCACCGCGCGCGAAAGGTCTTCCACCGGCAAAGAGGGGCTGGAAACGGCCAGTTGCATCACCGGCTCGGCATCGGCGTCGGCCTTGACGATGATGAGGTTTTCCAGGCCCTCTGGCAGCGTGCGTTCGATGCGTGCCACCGCGTCGCGCACGTCGTTGGCCGCGTCCACCAGATTCACACCGGGGTTGAATTCGATGATGACGCGGAAATTGCCCTCTTCACTGCCTGAGCGCACCAGGTACACACCAGGCACGCGGGCTGCCGCGCCTTCGACCACCCGGGTCACCTCGGCGTCCATGGTCTCGGGTGAAGCGCCGGGGTAGTCGCCCCGTACCACAACGAAGGGGCGGTCGATGTTGGGCAGCTCGCGCACCTCCACACCCAGCCAGGCGCCCACGCCTGCGATCACGATCAGCAGGTTGATAACGATCACCAGCCAGGGCCGGCGGATGGCGAGGGCCGGCAGGCCGCGCGCGCGCTCGTCCATCAGGAACTGCCTGCCGCCAGGGCCGAGCGCTCGCCCACCACGCGCACCGAGCGACCCGCGCGCAAGCGTTGCACGCCCTCGACCACCACCGGTTCGCCGCTCTGCAGCGCGCCCTCGATCAGCACCAGACCACCGGTGCGGCGCACCACGCGGGTGGGCACGGCCACGGCTTTCCCGTCGCGCACCGCCCACACATAAGCGCCCTGGCGGCCGAACTGCAAGGCCAGTTCTGGCACGCTGAGCCGCCGCTCGCCCGCCAGCTCCAGGCGGACCCGAAACGACATCCCGGTGCGCAGCCGGTCGTCTGCATTGGGCAAGGTGGCGCGCACCCGCACCGTGCGCAGGCTGGCGCCCACCTGGCTGTCGATCTCGCTCACGCGTCCGGTCACCGGCTGGTCGGGGTAGGCCGGGTGGGTGGCGGTGATCGCCAGTCCGGGCCGCAGCCGGCCGAGGTAGGCCTCGGGCACTTCAAAAGCCACCACCAGCTGGCGCCGGTCGTCCAGCGTGGTGAGGGCGGTAGTGGGCGACACCCGGTCGCCGCGCTGAACCGCTGCGATCCCCACCACGCCAGCGAACGGCGCGCGCACGCTGCGGTCCGACAATGCCTGTTTCGCTTGCTCCAAGCCGATCTCGGCGCTGCGCCGCAACGCCACCGCTTGCTCTACCTCGATTTCGGGCACGGCGCCGGTGCCGGCTGTGGCCTCCAGCCGACGGGCCAGCAGGCTGGCGGTCTGCAGCTGTGCCCGGGCCAACGCCACCGCAAGCTGCTCGGCGCGGTCACTCAGGCGCACCAGCAGCTCACCCGCCTTGACCCGCTGGCCGGTGCGAAAACTGACCCGATCGACCTCGCCCTCGACCAGCGGGAACAGCGTCACCGAGCGCTGGGCCAGGCCGCTGCCCGGTAGCTCCAGCGTCACGCTGTCCTGCGTCTCGCCGCTGTTGGCAACGATCACGGGCACGGCATCGGCGGGCGTGGCGCTTGGTGGGCTGGATGGCGTCTGGGCGAAGGCCAAGGCGGTGGCTGTCAGGCCGACCAACAGAGTCAAGGCGCAGATCAAGAGCTGTTGACGGCGGGTTCTCCTGACGACTCGCGCGGGAAAATACCCAAGCGGGTCGAGGGTGGAACGG
>JBBSDB010000262.1:0-4549 GCA_038249735.1 Burkholderiales bacterium | reverse complement strand
GCCGGTGGAGATCGTGAGCGTGGACTCGGCTCTGGTTTACCGCGGCCTGGACATCGGCACCGCCAAGCCCAGCGCCGCCGAGCGGGCGCAGGTGCCGCACCACCTGATCGACATCCGCGACCCGCTGCACGCCTACAGCGCGGCCGAGTTCGTGGCCGATGCGCAGCGCCTGATCCACGACATCAACGCGCGCGGGCGCACCGCCCTGCTGGTCGGCGGCACCATGCTGTACTTCAAGGCGCTGATGCAGGGACTCGACGACATGCCGCCCGCCAACGCTGTTGTGCGCGAAGCCATCGCTGAGCGCGCCCAGGCGCTGGGCTGGCCCGCGCTGCACGCCGAGCTGCAGCGCGTGGACCCGGCCACCGCCGCGCGACTTTTCCCCAACGACGCCCAGCGCATCGCGCGCGCGCTCGAGGTGCACACGCTCACAGGCCAACCGCTTTCCCGCTTGCAAACTGGCGGCCATGCGCAGGCCAATCCCATCGGTTCTGGCGCCCTGCTCTCCCTGGAGCCCACCGACCGGGCCTGGCTGCACCAGCGCATCGCCGAGCGCTTTGACGAGATGCTGGCGCAAGGCCTGATCGATGAGGTGCGCGGTCTGCGCGCGCGCGGCGATCTGCACGCAGACCTCCCAGCCATGCGTTGCGTGGGCTACCGCCAGGCCTGGACACTGCTGGAAGAAAGCCGCGACACGCCGACGACCGCCCAGCTCTCCGAACAGCGCGACCGCGGCATCTTCGCCACCCGCCAGCTCGCCAAACGCCAGCTCACCTGGCTGCGCTCCATGCCACAGCGCGTGGTTGTGCCTTGCGACGCGCCCGATGCACAGGAACAGGTTTTGCGCTGGGCCAGCACGCAGCTGAGCCAGCCGAGCCCGTTGAAAGCAAACACATGAGCTTGGTGATCGACAACCTCGGCAAGGGCTACGGCGACACCCCCGTCTTCAGCAACGTGAGCCTGACGGTGGCGCCCGGGGAATTCATCGCCATCGTCGGCGACTCGGGCGTGGGCAAATCCAGCCTGCTCAACTGCATGGCCGCGCTCGACGACTGGCAGAGCGGCAGCATCACGCTGGACGGCGTGGACCTGGGCGCGCTCACCGAGGTGCAGCGCGCGCACTGGCGCCGCGAGCACCTGGGCTTCGTGTTCCAGGCCTTTCACGTGCTACCCCATCTGGACGTGGCGCAAAACGTGGGGCTGCCGCTGTTGCTGCTGCAGCGCCCCGACCCGGCGCGGGTGCAGGCCATGCTCGATGCGGTGGGCCTGAGCGACCTGGGCCAGCGCCTGCCGGCCGAACTCTCGGGCGGGCAACTGCAGCGGGTGGCGATTGCCCGCGCCCTGGTGCACCGCCCACGCCTGCTGCTGGCCGACGAGCCCACCGGCAACCTCGACCCGCGCACCGCCGCCCAGGTGATGCAGGTGCTGCAACAGCAGGCCACGCAAAGCGGTGCCTCGCTGGTGCTGGTGACGCACTCCGAGGCAGCAGCGGCGCGCGCGCAGCGGGTACTGCACCTAACGGCGACCGGCTGCCAGGGCTGAGTTCGCGGCGGTATGAACGCCAGGCTTCACACCCATGGCATCAAATGTTCCAAGCATGTAACTCAATCCCGTTACGATGCCAGAATTCATGTAACTTAATTAGATGGGCAAAGCACCATCCCTCCCATGTCCCAATCCCCTTCCCTTGATCTCGTGATCTTCGGCGGCGCCGGCGACCTCTCGATGCGCAAGCTGCTGCCGGCGCTCTACATGGCGCACCTGCACAACAACCTGCCCGAGGCCACCCGCATCCACGCGCTGGGCCGCCAGCCCTGGGACCGCGCGGCCTTTCTGACCTTTGTTGAGGAGAAGGTCACGCCTTTCATCGCAGCTGACGCGCGCGAAGGCGAGGCCTGGCAGCGTTTCCTGGACCGCTTGAACTATGTCTGTCTGAATGCCACGCAAGGCGCCGACTACCTGGCGCTGGCGCAGGCCTTGCAGCCCGGTTCAGACCGCGTCTATTACCTGGCTACCGCGCCCACCCTGTTCACCGGCATCTGCAGCGAACTGGCCGCCGCCAACCTGATCGACGCCGCCTCGCGCGTGGTGCTGGAAAAACCGCTCGGCCACGACCTGGCATCGGCCCGCAAGATCAACGACGAGGTGGGCCGCTATTTCACGGAAGCGCAGACCTTTCGCATCGACCACTACCTGGGCAAGGAGACGGTGCAAAACCTGATGGTGCTGCGCTTTGGCAACACCATCTTCGAGCCGCTGTGGCGCAGCCCCACCATCCAGAGCGGACAGATCACGGTGGCCGAGAGCGTGGGCGTGGGCAGTCGCGCCGGTTTTTACGACGGCACCGGCGCGCTGCGCGACATGGTGCAAAACCACCTGCTGCAGCTGTTGTGCATCGTTGCGATGGAGCCACCGGTGTCGCTCGACCCCGACGCGGTACGCGATGAAAAACTCAAGCTGCTGCGCTCGCTGCGGCCGATGACGATGGCCGACGTGGCGCGCGACACGGTCCGTGGTCAATACGGCGCTGGCGCGGCCGATGGCGAGTCGGCCATTGGCTATTTGAAAGAAGACAAGGTGCCGCCTGAGAGCAACACGGAGACCTTCGTCGCCCTGCGTGCCCACATCAACAACTGGCGCTGGGCCAATGTGCCGATCTTTCTGCGCACCGGCAAGCGCATGGCAGAGCGCCGCTCGGAGATCGTGATCGAGTTCGCCGACCTGCCCTATCAGCTGTTCACCGACTCACCACGCCAGTCGGTGAACCGCTTGATGATCCGGTTGCAACCGGAGGAACATGTGCAGCTGCAGCTGATGGCCAAGGAACCCGGCAGCGGCATGCGGCTGCGCCCGGTCAAGCTCAACCTCGACCTCGAATCCGCCTTCACAGAACGCCGCGCCGAAGCCTACGAGCGCCTCTTGATGGACGTGATCAAAGGCCGCCTGACCCACTTCATGCGCCGCGACGAGTTAGAGGCAGCCTGGGCCTGGTGCGACCCGATTCTGGAAGGCTGGAAACAGCTCAACGAAAAGCCCAAGGCCTACACCGCTGGATCCTGGGGCCCCGCTGCTTCGTCGGCGCTGATGGCGCGTGAGGGGTCGGCCTGGGTGGAGGAGAGCTGAACGTGCTGACCGAACACACCGGCGCGACGCCCGAGCAGATCGCAGAAAAGATCGCGCAAGAACTGCGCAGCGCCATCGCCGCGCGCGGCCATGCCACGCTGGCGGTGTCGGGTGGCAAGTCGCCCATCGCTTTGTTCGAGCGGTTGCGGGAGCAGGCTCTGGACTGGTCCCAGGTCACGGTGCTGCTGGTTGATGAGCGCTGTGTGCCGCACGACCATGCGGACAGCAACACGGCCTTGGTGCGCCAGCATTTGCTGCAAGGCCCCGCTGCGGCAGCCTCGTTCGCCAGCTTGTTTGACACCGTTCCCGCCGACTTGAACGACGCGGCCTTGCTCGATCTCGTGGCAACCGCCAACCAGCGCATGAGCGCCATTCCCTTCCCACTGGATGTGGTGGTGCTCGGCATGGGGGAAGACGGCCACACCGCGTCGCTCTTTCCCGCTGCGCCGGGGCTGGACCAAGCGCTCACCTCAGCCGGTCCGATGGCCTGGGTGCGTCCCGCCACCGCGCCGCACGCGCGGCTCACGCTCACGCTGCCCGTGTTGCTCGCGGCTCGCCACCTGCACCTTTCGCTGGCAGGCGTTCTCAAGCGCAAGGTCTACCAAGAAGCCACCCAGGCATCCAACCCGTCCCTCCCCATTTCCCTGTTGTTGAACCACCCAGCCTGCACCGTGCAGGTCTGGATTGCCTGAAGGTCACGAACATGAACGCCCCCCTGCACCCCACGCTGGACAAAGTCACCCGGCGCATCATCGATCGCAGCGCTGGCCCGCGCGCCACCTACCTTCACACCGTGGCGCAGCAGCGCAAAAGCGGTCCGCAACGCGCGGGGATGGGCTGCGCCAACATGGCGCACACAACGGCTGCCCTGCCCGCCAGCGACAAGCTCAAGATTCACGCCGAGCGCACGCCCCATGTGGGCATCGTCACCGCCTACAACGACATGCTCTCGGCCCACCAGCCCTACGAGCCCTACCCCGAGTTCATCCGCCAACACGCGCGCTCGCTGGGCGCCACCGCCCAGGTGGCCGGGGGCGTGCCCGCCATGTGCGACGGCATCACCCAGGGGGCAGAGGGCATGGAGCTCTCGCTGTTCTCACGCGATGTGATCGCGCTGTCCACCGCGGTGGCGCTGTCGCACAACGTGTTCGACGCCGCGCTGTTCTTGGGCATCTGCGACAAGATCGTGCCCGGCCTGTTCATGGGCGCCACCCAATACGGCCACCTCAGCGCCGCGTTCGTGCCCGCCGGCCCCATGACCACCGGGCTCTCGAACGACGCCAAAGCTTTGGTGCGCCAGCAGTACGCGCAAGGCCTGGTGGGCCGCGAAGCCTTGCTGGACAGCGAAGCGCAGGCCTACCACAGCCCCGGCACCTGCACCTTTTACGGTACTGCCAACAGCAACCAGATGCTGATGGAAATCATG
>JBBSDB010000261.1:0-4553 GCA_038249735.1 Burkholderiales bacterium | reverse complement strand
GACCGAGAGGCCGAAGCGATCGAGCAGCTGCGGGCGCAGCTCGCCTTCTTCCGGGTTACCGCTGCCCACCAGCACAAATCGAGCCGGGTGCCGAACTGACAGGCCTTCGCGCTCCACCACGTTTTCGCCCGAGGCGGCGACATCGATCAGCAGGTCGACCAGGTGGTCTTCCAGCAGGTTGACCTCGTCGATGTAGAGAAAGCCGCGGTTCGCCTGGGCCAGCAGGCCGGGCTCGAAAGCCTTGACACCTTGGGAGAGCGCGCGCTCCAGATCGAGCGCGCCGACCACCCGGTCTTCCGTGGCACCCAGTGGCAGATCGACCACCGGCACCGGAATCAGATGCGTCTTGAGCGGGTGGCCGGTCAATCGCAGCGCGGTGCAGTCCGCGCAGGCGCCCCCGGTGTCGGCTGGGTCGCAGCCGTAGCGGCAGGCTCGCACTGCCTTCATCTTGGGCAGCAGGGCGGCCAGCGCGCGCACCGCAGTCGATTTGCCGGTGCCCCGGTCACCAAGGACCAGAATGCCGCCGATGCTGGGATCGATGGCGGCGATCAAGATCGCCGTCTTCATTTCTTCTTGGCCGACGATGGCGGAAAAAGGGAATGCCTGAGCCATGAGAGAGTGGGTGTTCTGAGGTTGAAATCAGTATGGCACAGCGGGCCGTTTTTCTATTCGAGGACGATCTTGAATGTCAAGTTATTGAGACACTTACTCCCAGATGTGCACCGGTTTAGTGCATCCAGAGCGCGCGCCAGGCCATCACCAGCAGATCGGGCCAACGCAACCTGGGTCTGGCCAGCCAGCTGCGGTGGTCCTGGGAGGCCATCTTGTCCAAGATGCGCAGGCCTCCTTGGACCACGAGCCGCAGTTCCCAGCCGGCCCTGCCCGGGACGCGGCGCGCCAGTGGCGCGCCAGCCAGCATGCGGGCGCGGGCCTGGCCGCAGAGTTCGGCGACGGTTTGGGCCATGCGGACCTGGGTGGCGGTCTCGGGCGAGGCATCGACGGCGAAGTCGGACAGCCGCACGCCGTGGCGCCCGAGCGCATCCTGCGGCAGGTAGTGGCGGTCGCGCCCGTGGTCGACGCGGATGTCTTGCCAGAAGTTGATGAGCTGCAGCGCGCTGCAGATCTGATCGCTTTGGGCCAGCGACACCGAATCGTGCACGCCATACAAGTGCAGCAGCAGCCGCCCCACCGGGTTGGCCGATCTGGCGCAGTAAAAAAGCAACTCGGCGCTGTTGGCGTAGCAGTGGCCGCTGGCGGTGTGGCGCACGTCTTGCTCGAAGGCACTGATCAGGTCGTGCAGCAAGGGGCCTGGCAGGTGGTGGCGGGCAATCACATGCTGAAGGGGATGAAAAATGCTGCTCCAGCGTCCGCCGGTGCCCAGCTCGCCAGCCAGCGCTGCGTCGAGTTGCGCGCGGTAGTCGGCCAGATCGCGCAGGCGCTGCTCGAAAGAGGCTTGGCCCTCGTCTGCCAGGTCGTCGGCGGTGCGGGCGAAATGGTAGAGCGAGCGCACCGCTGGGCGCAACGCAGCCGGACACAGCCAGGAGGCCACCGGAAAGTTCTCATAGTGGTCCACGCTGCTGGCGCCGGCCGCAGAGGGCGTCTCGTGGGATGTGGCGCCCATCGAAGGAGGCTGGGAAGGGGGCGAGGGCATGGGTTCTCTGTCGTGGGGCGTTGTTTGGGTTGCTACAAAAAGTGTCAGCCTTATCAGGCTGCTGGAGATTCCTGACGCGGTGGTGTGTGAAATTGACCGTCTTTTGAAAGCAGCCGGTGCCTGAGGCGACGGCGGTTTGAACTACAATTTTTTGTTACTAACCGGTCAGTCATTAATTTCCGACCGCGTTCTTCCGGCCTTCGCCCATCCACAAGCGGCGATTGTCGGCCCATCAAGACCTCGAATCCCCATGAAAACCTATTCGACAGTGCTGGCCTGTGTGGCTGCCCTGGCCCTGGTGGCCTGCTCCAAGCCCGAGCCGCCGCAGGAGCCGATACGGGCGGTCAAGCTGCTGACCGTGGGTGTGGACACGCTGGACCTGAGCAGCGAGTTTGCAGGGGATGTCCGCGCGCGCACCGAATCGCGTTTGGGGTTCCGGGTCGGTGGCAAGTTGCTGCAGCGGCCGGTGGCCGTCGGCCAGCGGGTGCAGGCCGGGACCTTGCTGGCGCAGCTTGACGGCAGCGATCTGGCTCTGGCCAGCCAGGCCGCGCAGGCCCAGGTGAGCGCGGCGCTGACCCAGCGCAATCTGGCCGCTGCCGATTTGAAGCGGTTCACCGACCTCAAATCGCAGGGCTTTGTGAGCGGCGCCGAGATCGAGCGCCGCCAAGCCACGCTGCAGGCGGCCGAGGCCAGCCTGCGCCAGGCACAGGCGCAGGGTGCCGTGCAGGGCAACCAGGCCAGTTACGCGCGGTTGCTGGCCGATGGGCCGGGGGTGGTGGTGGCGGTGGAGGCCGAGGTGGGCCAGGTGGTGGCAGCTGGCGCGCCGGTGGTGCGCCTCGCCCGAGATGGCGCGCGCGATGTGGTGTTTGTGGTGCCGGAAGATCGGCTGGCCCAGTTGCGGCCGGGCTTGGTGGCGCAGGTGCGGCTGTGGGCGAATGGCGCAACCGTGGCGGCAGGCGCCACACCCGATGCGGCGGCTGAGCCGCTGCAAGGTGTGGTGCGCGAGATTGCGGCCGCTGCCGACCCGCTCACCCGCACCTACCAGGTGCGCCTGGCTTTGCCCGATACCGCCCAGGTGCCGCTGGGTTCCACGGCCTACGTGACCCTTCCCGCGCCCACGGGCACGGCGGCCCAAGCAATCAAACTGCCGACCAGCGCCCTCATGCACGATGCCGCGCAAGGACGTGCTGGCAGCGCGGTCTGGGTCTTCGACGCCGCCAGCAGCACGGTGCAGCTGCGCCCGGTGGTGGTGGCGGGCGCCGACGGCAACGAGGCGGTGATCGCCAGCGGCCTGAAGCCGGGCGAGGAGGTGGTGGCCGCGGGGGTGCATGTGCTGGCGCCGGGGCAGAAGGTGACGCGTTTTGCCACTGTGGCTCAGTGAGGCCGGCATGAGCAACCACACCCCCGAAGGCGCGGCATCTTCCTGGTCTTCGCGCTTCAATCTGTCGCAGTGGGCACTGGACCACGCCGCTTTCACCCGCTATCTGATGATCGTGCTGATGCTGCTGGGCGTGGCCGCCTACTTCCAGCTCGGCCAGGACGAAGACCCGCCGTTCACCTTCCGCGCCATGGTGGTGCGCGCCTACTGGCCGGGGGCCGATGCGCAGCAGATGGCCGAGCAGGTGGCCGACCGGATTGAGAAAACACTGCAGGAAGTGCCCTACGCCGACAAGATCCGCAGCTACTCCAAGCCGGGCGAGACACTGGTCATCTTCCAGCTGAAGGATTCGTCGCCAGCCGCCGAAGTGCCGCAGAGCTGGTACAGCGCCCGCAAGAAGATTGGCGACATCCGCGGCACGCTGCCGCAGGGTGTGGTCGGGCCGTTCTTCAACGACGAGTTCGGCGACGTGTTTGGCGTCATCTATGCGCTGCAAGGCGAGGGCTTTTCGCCGTCGGAGAAAGAGCGGGTGGCCGACGGGGTGCGCCAGGCCCTGCTGCGGGTGAAAGACGTGAGCAAGGTCGAGCTGTTTGGCGTGCAGGCGCAAAAACTCTACATCGAAATCTCGCAGAAGCGCCTTGCGGTGCTGGGGCTGGACTTGCCGCAGGTGCTGGCCTCGTTGGGTCAGCAAAACGCGATCGAGTCGGCCGGCACCATCCAGTCGCCGCAGGACGCGGTACAGGTGCGGGTGGGCGGCGCGTTCAACTCGGTGGAGCAATTGCGCGCCATGCCGATCCGCGCCGCCAACGGCAGCCAGATCCGACTCGGCGACATCGCCGAGATCGGCCTGGGCTACACCGACCCGCCGCAGGTGCAGGTGCGCCACAACGGCCAGAGCAGCATCGCGCTGGGCATTTCCATGGCCAAGGGCGGCGACATCATTGCGCTGGGCAAGGCGCTCAGCACCGCGGTGACCGACATCGAGCGAACATTGCCGGCGGGCATGCAGTTGGTGCAGGTGCAGGACCAGCCGGCGGCGGTGACGAAATCGGTCAACGAGTTTGTCAAAGTGCTGATCGAGGCGGTGCTGATCGTGCTGGCGGTGAGCTTTCTGGCGCTCGGCCTGCACAAACGCGAAGGCGCACGCGGCTGGCGTCGCTACACGCTGGACATGCGGCCCGGGCTGGTGGTGTTCATCACCATTCCGCTGGTGCTCGCGATCACCTTTCTGGCCATGCGGTACTGGGGCATTGGCCTGCACAAAATCTCGCTGGGCTCGCTCATCATTGCGCTGGGCCTGCTGGTGGACGACGCGATCATTGCAGTCGAGATGATGGTGCGCAAATTGGAGGAGGGCTACACCATGGTGCGCGCGGCCACCTACACCTGGGACGCCACCGCCATGCCCATGCTCACCGGCACGCTGATCACGGCCGCTGGTTTCCTGCCGATCGGGCTGGCGCAGTCCACCGTGGGCGAATACACCTTTGCCATCTTTGCGGTCACGGTGATTGCGCTGGTGCT
>JBBSDB010000260.1:0-4603 GCA_038249735.1 Burkholderiales bacterium | reverse complement strand
CGGCAGCCCAGTTGTGCATGCTGGGCAGGGTGGGAAGGGCTTGGCGGTGAAACCCTGGTGCCTGCACCCGTTGCATCATCTCGCGCATCGCCTGGCGAAAAGATGCCTCGCCCGGCCCGGCCACCACAACCCAGGGCGTTTGCTGCAACACCTCGGACACGCCAGAGTCTTCGTTCATGACAACGGCACAGTGGTGGTTCAGCGCTTCGATGGCCGGTAGGCCGTAACCCTGGCGGGCCGGCATCAGGAAAATGTGTGCCTGGTGGTAAAGCTGCTTCAGGGTGTCGTCGTCCAGGAATCCGTGGAGCTCCACGCGGTCTTCCAGACCGAGCTCTCGGCGCAACCGCAGCAGCGCGTTGCGCTCGGGGCCACTGCCGACCACATGAAGACGCCAGTTGGGCAGGGTGGCATCACCCCGCAAATCGGCCAGCGCCCGAAACATCCAGTCGATGCGTTTGCTGCCTTGCAGGCGCGACACGCTCAGCAGGTGAACGCAGTGGGTATCCCGCTCGGCCGCTGTGACCTGGCCTTCACCGAAGCCACCGAGGTACATCACCTGCGCCGGCCGCCGGTACAGGCTTTCGATCTCGTCCGACAAGGCAGCTGTGTTGGTGAACAAAGACTGTGCGTGGCGCATCCCCAGCCCGGTGGCCCAGTCGCGCATCCGGTTGGGCAACCTGGCCTGCAGGGGTGAAGCGCTTGCGGCCGGTGGGCTCAGCAGGCTGTAGGTGTCGGGAATTCGGAGGTGGTATCGCAGACTGCCAAGCCGCCCTGCCAAGCCAGCGTGCATGGCCGACTGGATGTTGAACAGCATCGGTGTGGGCGCAGCAATGGCGTCGAGTTCGCGCAGCATTCGGCGCAGAGCAGCCACCTTGGACCAGCCCGAATCGGCGGGCGAGAGGGTCTGCACAATCAGCGGTTCCCGGGCGAACCGGTTCAGGCCAATGTGGTCGTGGTAACACACCACCCGGTGCGGCATATCTGCCACATGCAGACCCTCGGACAGTGCCAGGATCACCCGCTCCTCGCCCCCGAATTCGATGAATTCGGGCTGAAAGATCACCACCTCGTCGGTCGTTGTAGCGTCCATGGCTTGGTCATCCGTTGGCTGCGTGCTCAAGAATTCGAGGCTGCACCGAGCGATCAACCAATCCTTGCAGCACCCCAGCTGGTCCTAGATGCGCTCCATCTCGATGGGCACCGCCGTCCACCGGAGCGGTAGCCAGCCATGACGGCCGATCCGCCCAAGTCTCTCGGGTGCGCCACCAGTTCGATGTGGCCTGCTGGATCCCCCAGCCCCACATGGCGGATGGAATGGAGGCAGGCTCCTGGGATAGGCCCAAGATCAGCTGTCCCAATCGGCTGGGGCGAATCACCCGTTCACCAAAGTACAGGGCACCTTGTTTCGTGAGATGCGCGCGGTCGGCGCTGAGCAGGTCGCCGTTGTCGTCAGTCACCGGAATTCTCCCGTCCCGCAGCACCGGCGTCATGAGCGGCACGAAGTTGGCGGCGGGCACCCGCGTCAGCAGATCGAATTCAAGTGCGACCGTCTTGGCCGTCAGCGCGTTCGTCAGTCCTGCACGTTGATCCTGGGGCACCCGCACTAGCCAGTTGAGGTTGTAGCCAAAGTGCTTGGTGCCAAGCACGAACAGCTGCTTTCCCAACGACTCGATCCAGGCGATATCTTCATCAAGGCATTCACGCCCCACGTCGCCACTGGCCATCACCACCAGGGTGGCCTGACCGATCAGCCGAAGGATATCGGGGTCCTGCGTTTGTTTGGAACAGCTGTAGTTGAATTCACGGTAGACGGTTTCCAGGCGGGGAGATGCCATGGTCTCGTTGACCATGTTCACGAAATCCCTGGCGTAGCTGTTACCCAGCACGAGCATGCGAACGGGGGCCTCGGTGTCGAAGTTCTCTCTTGTTAGTTTGCGCACTCGGAGGTTGTATTCGATGTACATATCTTCAGCAGGATGGGCCTGCCTTGTGTACATGCGCTCTGGCATTCCATGGCCTTTGTGCAGGGCCAGGCCGATGGTGAGAACTGCCATTGATGCGGTGACTATGCCGCTCAATGCCACAGGTGTTCTCACGCGAGCAGGTTGACGCATGGGTTGCTCGACGATGCGCCAGGTCAACCAGGCAAGAGCCAGTGTCAGCACCACCATGCCTGCGTACCATGCGGGCGTTGGCGCCTCTTTGAGGCCAATGCGCGAAAACGCCATCAGCGGTTGGTGCCAGAGGTAGGCGCTGTAACTGATCAACCCCACGAACACCATCGGCCTCAGACTCAGCCCCCGGCTGGCCAATGTGCCTGGCCGTACAAACAGCAGCAGCAGCGCGGCACCCAATGTTGGTGCCAGACCCAGCAGGCCCGGCAGCTTACTGGCTGGGTCGATGAACAAGTAGCTTCCCGCCAGCAGCGCAGCACCAGCGAGCGAAAACCGGGAAGCCCACGGCATCGGCACGCGCTGGTCGCACCGCGTCTGGAGCAGTGCTGCCAACGCACCGAGCAGCAGTTCCCATGCCCGCGTGGGCAGCAGGTAGAAGCTCGCGTTGGGGTAGGCGCCGCTCATCCACTCCGCGAGTCCGAGGCTGAGTAGCGCCAAGGCGCCGAGCACAAGCATCAACCGGTCGCGCGTCAGCCGTCTCAACAGGAATAGCAGCACTGGAAAAAGCAGGTAGAACTGTTCCTCTACCCCCAGGCTCCATGTGTGCAGCAAGGGTTTGAACTCGGATTCGAGATCCCAGTAACCTGAAGTCATCAGCAGCAAGATGTTGTTGGAGAAAAAGCTTGTGGCAACCAAAGACTGGCCGAAATTCTCCAGAAAGTCCGGCAGCATCAACTGGTAGGCAAGCAGCGTGCTGACCAGCATCACCACCAGCAATGCGGGCAGGATGCGGCGTACCCGACGCTCGTAGAAGCGCAATAGGTTGAAACGCTCCCGCTGGATATCGTCCATCAAGATGTGCGTGATCAGATAGCCGCTGATGACGAAGAACACATCCACGCCGAGGAACCCGCCTTGCAGCCAGTCAAAGCCCGCATGCGACAAGATCACTGGCATCACGGCAGCTGCGCGCAATCCATCAATATCGGGTCGGTACTGCATCGTGATTCTTTGGATCTGGGGTGATCTCTGGCCGATCGAGCTCATCATTTCTGGCCCAGGCCTTTTTTGGTGGGCAAGCTGGGAACGGGTTGCGCGAAGAAGTCCGGTTTGACTCGTGCTTGAGCCTGTCGCCCAGGCCCTGCGAGAAGCCCTCGGACAGTGCCAGGATCACCCGCTCCTCGCCCCCGAATTCGATGAATTCCGGCTGAAAGATCACCACCTCGTCGGTCGTTGTAGCGTCCATGGCGCGGTCATCCGTTGGCCGGGCGCTCACGCCACCGGGGTTGCGCCATGCGATCCACCAAGCCCTGCAGCACCGCATCGCGCGCCAGGTGTTGAGTCGCATAGGCCCTGCCCGTTGCGCCGAGGCGATCAGCCAGAGCAGGGTCTGCCAGCAATTCCATCAGCGCTCGGCACAAGGCAGCGGCGTCACCCGGTTCCACCACCCGCCCGCACTGGCTCACCACCGCAGCGAGCTCGGTTCCGGCGCGGCAGGTTGCCACCACAGGGCGCCCGCTGGCCAGCATGCCAGTGAGCTTGCTGGGCAGCACCAGGTCTTCGGCTTCCTGGCTTTGGGGCAACAAATGCACGTCGGCCAGTCCGAGCAGGTCGCCGAGTCGCTCCAACGGTTGAAGCGGCAGCAGGCGCAGGTTGGGCAGCGTGCGGGCGGCCCGCTCCAGCTCGGGTTGCATGGCGCCGTTTCCACACACCAGGAACAGCACATCGCATCTGTGGGCCAGCAGGCGCGCAGCTTCCGGAATCACCTTCAGACCCTGCTTGGCGCTGAGCGTGCCGGAAAACAGGGCCACGCGCGTGGTGGCCGAAAGCCCCAGTTCGGCACGGTAGGTACTTGGTTGCGTCAGTGGCCTGATGCGGTCCACATTGGCCCAGTTCACAAACAGGTGCGTGCGCTCGGGTGCTACGCCTTTGCGCAACAGAAGCTGGCGCATGCGCTCCGAGATGGTCGAGACCACATCGAAGCGCTTGAGCAATGCGGACTCCAGGGCACGCACAGAGCGCCCCAGGCGCTCGCCCTTGAGCAAGCCCATTTGCAGCGCCACATCCACCTCGAAATCTTGCACGTGCAGCCAGGCCATGGCACCACTCAGGCGCGCAGTGAGCCAGCCCATGGGCGCGCACACCAGCGCTGGCGCCACGGTGAGCACCACATCGGGACGCCAAAACGCCTGGCGCAGCATCACCGGAGCGGAAGAAAGCGCAAAGGTGCAGAGGTGAAGCACGCGCTTGAGCCCGCTCGGTGTGCGGGGTACCCACAGCGGCGCCCGCCAGACCCGCACGCCGCGCCATACCTCGTGCCGCCAGGGCGGCCAGCGGTAGCCCTCTTCGAGCTTCCAGGCCGGGTAGTAAGGCGGCGCGGCCACCACGCGCACCTCGTGGCCCTGCGCAGCCAGCCATTCGGCCATCTCGCCCGAGTACTTGCCGATGCCGGTGGGCTCGGGTGCGAAGTTGGCGCTGCAGATCAGGAT
>JBBSDB010000259.1:0-4664 GCA_038249735.1 Burkholderiales bacterium | reverse complement strand
AGAAAGCTGGACGCGGCTCCATTGGGTCGGCCAGGGCGCACCGACACCGTCATCAGCCGGGCGGCGCGGCCGTCGATGAAGCCCTTGCGGGTGTAATCGGCCACCAGCTGCTCGCAAACGAATTTTTGGGTGCCGTAGCTTGACTGCGGCGTGGGCAGGGTGTCGTCGCGCACCACTGCGGGCAGCGGGATCGCCGGGTCGCTGCCAAACACCGCGACCGAACTGGAAAAGAAAAACAGCGGTGGCGAGTGACTGGCGCCGGTCTGGGCGCGGCAGGCGTCGAGCAGGGCGCGGGTGGTGTCGAGGTTGGCGTGCAGGCCGAGATCGAAATGGGTTTCGCACTCGCCCGAGACGGCCGAGGCGAGATGAAACACCGCGTCCCAGCGCTGGGCGGCCATGAGGGCGGGCAGGCTGGCCAGCAGGTCGCCGGTGTGCACTTGCACGCGCGGGTCGTGCGTGAGCGCTTCCACGCTGGGCGCGACCAGATCGGCCAGGGCGAGCATGGTGATGGTCTTCCCGTCGAGCTGCCCGCGTTGCAACAGGGTCTGCGCCAGGGTGCGCCCCAGGAAGCCGGCGCCACCGGTGATGAGAACGTTCATGTGGATGCCTTGTGAGAAGCCTGGTAGCGGCGCAGCCAGCCGAGGCCTTCGCTCGTGCCTGACTTGGGACGGTATTCGCAGCCCACGAAGCCGGCATAGCCCAGCGCATCCAGCCGGTCCAACAGAGGCGGGAAATGCACCTCACCGTCGTCGGGCTCGTGGCGGTCGGGCACGCCGGCGATCTGGATGTGACCCATACCGGCGATGTGCTGTTCCAGCCGCCGGGTCAGGTCGCCTTCGATGATCTGGCAGTGGTAGAAGTTCATCTGTACCTCCAGGTTGGGCGCGCCGACCTCGGCCACGATGTCGTGCGCCTGCTGCTGGAAGTTGAGGAAGTAGCCCGGCATGTCGCGCGTGTTGATCGGCTCGATCAGCAAGGTGATGTTGTGTGGCGCCAGTTGCGCGGCCGCAGCCCGCAGGTTGCTGACGGAGGTGGTGCGCAGGGCGGCCTCGCTCACACCGGCGGGTTTGAGACCAGCCATGGCGTGCAGCCGCTGGCAGCCGGTGGTTTGGGCGTAAGCCAGCGCGGTTGCCACATCGCGCGTGAACTCTTCTTCTCGTCCGGGGTGGCAGGCCAAGCCGCGCTCACTGGCCGCCCAGTCGCCCAGTGGCCGGTCGAACAGGGCCTGCGTCAGGCCGTTGTTTTTCAGACGCGCGGCGATCTCGGCGGCCGTGAAGTCGTGGGGAAACAGGTACTCCACCGCGTCGGACCCGTCAGCGGCCGCGGCAACGAAGCGGTCGAGGAACGGGGCCTCGGGGTTGAGCATGGAGAGGTTCGCAGCGAAACGGGGCATGGGGTTTGGGACTTACCAGGGGGCGTTGAAATGGGTGCGCAGTTCGTCGATCTGCGCCTCGTTCATGGGCTTCAGGGCTCGCGCGCCGAGCAGCCACAGGCGCGCGGTTTCTTCGAGCTCTTCCAGCAAGGCCATGGCCGCAGCCGGGCTGTCGTGCCACACGGTGGGGCCCAGGCGCTCCAGCATCACCGCGCGCAGCGGGCGCTTGGCGGCTGCGATGTGGGCGGCCACCGCGTCGGCCACCGCCGGGTCGCCCGGACGGTGGTAAGCGATGAGGGGAACATGGCCGACCTTCATCACCTGGTAGGGCGTGAGCGGCGGCAAGATGTCGTTGGCCGCCCATACGCCTTGCAGCGTGAGCGCCACCAGATGGGTGGCGTGGGTGTGCAGCACACACCGCGCGTCGGGGGCTGCGGCGTAGATGCGCCGGTGCAGGGCCAGCGTTTTGCTGGCACGCTCGCCGCTCTGTTGTTTGCCGCCATCGTCCACCCAGGCCAGTTGCGCCGGGTCGAGAAAGCCCAGGCAGGCGTCGGTCGGCGTGATGAGAAAGCCGCCGCCCTGCTCAGAGCACAGCCGCAAGCTGATGTTGCCGGCGGTGGAGTGCACATTGCCGCGCTGAAACAGCGAAGCGCCCACGCCCACGATCTCGGCGCGCAAGGCGTTCTGCTCGACTGGCCAGGTGGTCATGGCAGCGCCACCCCGGCTTGGCGCAGCGCATCGGCAAAGAACCCGACGCCGCCAAAGTTCCCTGATTTGAGTGCCAGCCACAGCGGCTCACCAGACGTCGGCAGCGTGGCCTCGGTCCAGGGCACGCCGGGGCAGATCGCTGCGCCGATGCGTAACTGCGGCACGCCCAGCGCCTGCGCCACCGCGCCCGAGGTTTCTCCACCGGCGACTACCAGTCGGCGCACGCCCGCCTGCACCAGTCCTTGTGCGAGCTCGGCCAGGGCGTGCTCGACCAACGCGCCCGCTGCGGCCACGCCGAGTTTGGCCTGCACCGCCTTCACCCGGTCGGGCGGGGCGGTGGCGTAGATCAAAACGGGACCACTGGAAAGCGTGGGCAGCGCCTGGGCCAGCAACGAGCCGGCGCTCTGGGTGCGGCTGTGCAGTGCAAGCGGATCGATGGCGATTGCCGTGCGGCCGTCTGCGATCCAGCGCGCTACCTGCGCGTTGGTCGCGTCCGAGCACGATCCCGACAACACGGCCGCCGGTCCGCTCACCGCCGACAGGCGCGCCGCGCTCTCACTTGGCGCCCACCAGCCACGGCGCTGGTAGGCCGGCGGCAAACCGAGCGCCACGCCAGAGCCGGCGGTGATCAGCGGCATCTCGGCGCAGAGCTCGGCCAGGGCGAGCAGGTCGCTGTTGTCGATCGCGTCGGCCACGGCGATGCGCACGCCATCGGCTTGCAGCCGCTTGATGGCCGTTTGCGCGTTGTGGCGCAGCGCGTCCAAGCGCAGCAGGTCCACCCGCTGAGCCGTTTGCGCCTGCAACACGTGCACCAGGTTGGCGTCCGTCATGGGTGTCAGCGGGTGTTCTTTCATGCCCGAGTCGCTGAGCAGCTGATCGCCCACAAAAAGGTGGCCGCGAAACACGGTGCGGCCGTTCTCGGGGAAGGCTGGGCAGGCGATGGTGAAGTCGGCGCCCAGCGCCTGCATCAGCGCGTCGGTCACCGGGCCGATGTTGCCGGCTGGCGTGGAGTCGAAGGTGGAGCAGTACTTGAAGTAGATCTGGCGTGCGCCTGCGGCTCGCAGCGCGCGCAGCGCCGCCAGGCTCTGCGCCACCGCCTCAAGCGCGGGAACCGTGCGGGTCTTGAGCGCGATCACCACCGCATCGGCCGCTGGCAGGTCGCCCTCGGGCACGCCGAGCACCTGCACCGTGGGCATGCCCGCGCGCACCAGCATGCTCGCCACATCGGTGGCGCCGGTGAAGTCGTCCGCGATCACACCGAGGATCATGGCTGGGGCTCCTTGGCCGCTGGCAGTGCCAGCCCGGCGAGCGCAACGAAATACTTCACTACCGACGAATCGTCTTCGCCGCCCAGCCCCATGGCGGCGGTCGAGAGGAAGAGCTGATGGGCGGCTCCGGTGCCTACAAAGCCCTCGGGTGCCGCAAGTACGGCGATCGCTACCTTGGTGCGTTCGCCTACCGATTCAACCGTCGCTTCGACCTCGCCGACTTGGTCGTGCGGCTCGTCGTGGATGTCAGTCGCGGCATGACCACACCAGAGCGCGTCATTCGACATGCTTAGTTTCGTTTCGAATCAGGTATTGTTTTGTCTGATGATCATCATAGCGCCTATAGAGAGCTATTTTTTAACCACGAAATAACTTCTTCCGCATTTTTATCTGGTGGGAATACCGGATAGAATACTTTTACAATGACTCCTTTGCTTAGTATAAGCGTTACACGATTATAAAAACTCATTCCATTTGCCTTGATTGATAGCAGCGGTAAGCTCAGTGCTTTTTTTAATTGAAGTTTGTCGTCACTAACCAGCTCAAAAGGTAAATGCAGCCGTTTCACTTCACTTTTTAAATAGGTTCGGTCCTGAGTGGAAAGCCCGAAAACATGAGCATTTAGTGCAGAAAGTTCCGCTTTGTGATCGCGAAAAGCACACCCTTGTGGAGAGCAGCCTCGGGCACCTGGGATTGCATCCCATCCCTCAGGGTCGAGATTGTCGTCCGATGACCGAGGATATATATAAAGAACCGTGGTTTCCTTCAAGTCAGCAAAGTTCACGTTACCTTCGGTGGTTTCAAAAGAAATCGAAGGGAAATGCCGCCCAACAAGATGGTCGCACGCGCCATCATCTTCGGGAACAGGCAAATTATCTGGGAGTTTTGGATTAATCAAGTCATTCATGGGTTAAAAGTTCTTTCTTTTCTACTTAAAATTGGTGGCGCCCAACAATCGAGCTAAGAGAGCAACCAATGTGTCTCGCGTTGTTCATTGGTTCCTTAGATAAACGGAGGGCTCAATTGTTCGGCGTCCAGCGTCCGTTGTACGGCGGGACGCGCCAGCAGGCGCTGAAGGTAAGGTCCTAGTTGAGGTTTGTCGCGTGCCGGGCGGATATCGAAGTGGCGCGTCCAGCGGCACAGGGTGAAAACATAGGGATCCAGCGCGCTGTAGGTTTCTCCCAGCAGTCATGGGCCACTATGACGTGCAAGTTCGTCGTCTAGTTGGTTCAGCAGCAAGTCGATGCGTTGTTGGGCATGGGACTTAACTTCCTCGGCGCCGCTGGTGTTGCCTTCGTTGACCCAGCGCCCGGGGT
>JBBSDB010000258.1:0-4693 GCA_038249735.1 Burkholderiales bacterium | reverse complement strand
GGCGATCTCAAACTGGCCTACGCGCAGTTCGAGGAGCTGGAGACCTTTGCGCGCTTTGGCGCCCGGCTTGATGACGACACGCGCCAATCGATCGAACATGGCCGACGCATCCGCGCCTGCCTGGGCCAGGCAGAGCTGTCGCCGGTGTCGGTGCCAGCGCAGATCGCGATTTTGCTGGCCTTGAATGCGGGCCTGTTTGACCCGGTGCCGCTGAGCCAGATGGTGGCCGCCCAGCAGGCGGTGCAAACAGCGGCCGACGCGCTGCCCGATGACTTGGTCGAGCGGCTGACCCACGCCGATGAACTACCCTCGGTGGACCGTGCGCAGGTCACCGATGCGGCCCGCCAGTCGCTTGTCACTTTTCTGGCGCCGGCAACCAACCCACCTGACCCGGCTGCACAGCCCTCAACGTAACTGTTTCAACAACGAACCCACAGGAGAAAACCATGAAGATCCAAGTCAACACCGACGCCCACATCGAAGGCCATGAGCGCTTGGCCGCGCACGTCAGCGCCACGATCGAGCACGCACTGAAGCGCTTTGTCGACCATGTCACCCGGGTCGAGGTGCATCTGAGCGACGAGAACGCGGACAAGAGCGGGCCGCAGGACCAGCGCTGCATGCTGGAAGCCCGACTCCAGGGGCGCCAACCGGTGGCCGTCACCGAACACGCCGCCTCGCAGGAGCAAGCGGTGCATGGCGCCACGCAGAAGTTGGTGCGGCTGCTGGACAGCACGCTGGGGCGGCTGAACGACCACCGCGACAGAGCAACGCTCCCGCCAGCGTCCGCCACGGACGCCGATCAGCCGGGATGACCAACACCACGATTGCCCTGCGCCGCCAGATCGCCAGCGCGGGCGACCTCAAGGCGGTGGTGCGGACGATGAAGGCATCGGCCGCGTCGGCCATAGGACAGTACGAGCGCTCGGTGGCCGCGCTCGGCGACTACGCGCGCACCGTCGAACTGGGGCTCGGCGTGTGTCTGCGCTCGGTCGCCCAAGAGGGGGCGGATGCGCGCGTGCCATCTCGGCAGGCCGATATCCCTGTGGTTCACGCTGTCGTGTTCGGTTCCGACCAAGGGCTGGTGGGCCGGTTCAACGAAGTGGTGGTCGAGCACGCTCTGGCGCAGCTCGCGCCATCAGCGGCCACGGCCCACCTGTGGGCGGTTGGCGAGCGGGTGCAGGCGCGTCTGCAAGATGCCAAGTTGCCGCCGACGGACGCGTTTGTGGTGCCTGGTTCGGTGGAGCAGATCACACGTCTGGTGGGGCAGATCCTGCTGAAAATGCCGGTGCTGGGGGGTGAGTCTGAAGCGGACTCGGGCGCTGAGCGATCTGGTGCCCCTGCCAGCCTGGTGCTCTTTTACAACCGGCCCAGCGGCTCCGGCTACGCGCCTGTCACACAGCGCTTGCTGCCGCTGGACGGCGCCTGGCAGCGCAAGCTGGCGGGCCAGCCCTGGCCCACGAACCAGCTGCCCGAGGTCCTGGGCTCTGGCACGCAGGCGCTGCGGGCCTTCATTCGGGAGCACCTGTTTGTGTCGCTGTTTCGCGCCAGCGCCGAGTCGCTGGCCAGCGAAAACGCGAGCCGGCTGGCCGCCATGCAGCGCGCCGATAAAAACATTGGGGTCCTGCTCACCGAGCTCGGCGCTCGGTTCAACCGCCTTCGCCAGAGTGGCATCGACGAAGAGCTGTTCGACGTGATCGCAGGCTTTGATGCCATGACACCCGAGGCAGCTCCGAGCAGCTGACGGGAGAGTGTCTGGCTTGAGGACGAGTTGAGAGGCGCTGTCTCAAGCGCAAACCAAGCAGTCGATCAAGCCGCCTGCTGGCGCATGTTCCAGAACACCTTGAGCATCTTCAGGCCAGCTGGTGATTCGAATGTGGACGCCTGCTGGGTCGCCCTGGACCACTCGGCGGTCGAGAGCGCCAACAGCTCGGAAGTGGCCGATTCCGCCGAGCCCATCTCCCAGGAACCGAAGGTGCGCTCGGCCACCTGGCAGTCCATGTATTCGACGATGTCTTTGTGTTGCGAGCTTCGCTTGATGCGCTCGTAGGCCTTGCCCACGTCGTCGGGGGCGCCCTCCAGGCACTGCATGAAATGCGGCCCGATGTGCAGCAGCACGCCGGTGAGCTTGTGCTCTCGGTTGAAGGCCCGCGCGTCGGCCAGCAAGGCCTCAAGCTCGGCCGTCGTCAACTCATGCGCGGCAGAACTGACATACACGATGGAGCGAAGAGGGTTCATCGCTTCTTTGTAGCAGCATTGCTGCACGGCGTCCATGCGGTGGCGCAGGCAATCTGCGAATCGCGGCAAGCCTGTCTCACAGTGGACGCGAAGCCTGGCTTGGCGCTCGAATGGGCAACACCCACGTCACGCTGGCTGTGTGCTTTTGTCGCTGGTGTGAAAAGCTCGGTGTGCGCATCGCTTTCCATCCTCAGAAAAAAGAGCAGCCTCCCATCCAGGGAGGTTTCAAGCCAGATCTTGCGATCGAAACCGCTGGATCAGAGCTTCGATGCGGCCTTGCCTGCGGCCAGCAACACGGGATCCCAGACGGGCGAGAAGGGTGGCGCGTAGGACAGGTCCATCTCGCCCACTTCCTGCACAGCCATGCCGTTCCACAGCGCTGTGGCCAGCACATCGATGCGCTTGCCGGCTCCTTCGCCGCCCACGATCTGCGCACCGAGCAGTCGACCTGTTCCGCGCTCGGCCACGATCTTGATGCGCATCGATTGCGCGCCCGGGTAATAGCCTGCCCGGCCAGACGCATCGGTGGTCACAGCGAAGGCGTCGAGCCCGGCTGCTGCGGCCTCGCGCTCGGTGAGCCCGGTGCGAGCGATCTCCAGCTGCTGGAACTTGGTGATTGCCGTGCCCAGCACGCCGCCAAAGCTGGCCTCGCCGCCCGCGATGTTGGTGCCCACCGCGCGGCCCTGTTTGTTGGCGTGCGTGCCCAGGGCCACCACCATGGCCTGTCCGGTGATCCGGTGGCGGGACTCCACGCAGTCACCGGCGGCCCAGACATGCGGCGTGTCGGTGCGCAGATGCGCGTCAACGACGATGCCGCCGGCCTCGCCCACGCCGATGCCGGCAGCGCGGGCCAGCGCCACGTTGGCGCGCACGCCCAGGCCAACGACCACCAGGTCGGCCGGCGCAGACCCGGCTTCGGTTTCGACAGCCGTGACACGCCCCTCGCTCACCGTGAAGCCGGTGACCGAGGTGCCCAGTCGCAGATCGACGCCGGCGCTGCGCATCGCGTCCGCGACAGCAGCGGCCATGTCGGCATCAAGCACGGCGCCCATGGGCGCGTCGAGCTTCTCCATCACGGTCACGGCCAGCCCGCGTGCCAGCAGGCCTTCTGCGACCTCCAGCCCGATGTAGCCAGCGCCAACCACCACAGCGCGCTTCGCACCAGCAACGATCGCCCGCTCCACCTGGGCGGCGTCTTCGAGCGTGCGCAACTGCAAGACACCTTTTGCGTCCATGCCCGGCCACGGCGGTGTGATGCCGGATGCACCGGTGGCGATGAGGAGGTCGTCGTAAGAGATGACCGAGTCTTGCCCGGTGTCAAGGTCGCGCACCGTCACGGTGGATGCCTGGGTGTCGATCGCGGTGACCTCGTGCCGAATCCGGACGTCGATGCCGTTGGCCCGGTGCTCTTGCGGGGTTCGGGCGACAAGCGCGTCCGGTGCCTCGACGAGCCCGCCGATCAGATAGGGAAGACCGCAGGCGGCGTAGGAGGTGCGAGACCCGCGCTCGAAAGCCACGATGTCGAGCTCGTCGGCAGATGCCATTCGACGCGCCTGCACCGCTGCCGTCATCCCTGCAGCGTCGCCACCAATGATCACCAGTCTTCGTGTCATGTTGGTTCGTCCATTCTTGTTATGGGGTCGTCGTTCGATCAGCACGGGGGTGTCTGGCCGCTGGCATCGAGGCGCGGCACAACAGCGGCGGCACCTTCGGCCCGCTCTGCACCCGCATCAGGCCATGAACACCGCGATGAAGGCCAGCATGAATATCAAGATGGCGGCCATGACAGGCAGAACGATGGGCATGTAGTGGACGATGGTCTCCAGGATGTCCTCTGCCTGCTCGTCGGTGTAGGCCCGCAGTTCCGGATCGGAGTAGTCCAGCGGGGCTTCGGCCAATGCCTGGTCAGGTGGTGGGTTGGCTTGTTTCATGTCAGTTTCTTTCCATGGGTTCAGAGGTGTTGCGACCGCTCACGGGATGCCTGCGGGCAACCCTCCTTTGCTGACAGCCTGAAGCAATCGTGCGGACACGTCAACCGCGCCCTGTCTGTTCACACATGCTGGGCCGGTACACGCAGCCCAGGCGGATCGGTAGCGCCTGCTTTCGCACGGGTGTTACGAGGGCCGCTCTTCGGCGAAGACCCCATGCCTGCCTGCATCTTGGAGGCGCCAAACCGCCCCAGCCCCATTTCCACCAGACCCTCAGCGCGGCGCAGCAGGTACAACGCATCCAAGCCCATGCGCTGTGCCAGGGCCAGACCTTCGCCGGGGCCGGCCACCAGCAAGGCGGTGGCCCAGGCGTCGGCGTGCATGCAGCTGGTTGCCAGCACGGTGACCGATGCCACAGCGTTGTTCACCGGCGCGGCGCGGCGCGCGTCCATCGTGTGCGCGAGGCGTGCATCGCCCACCTGCAGACAGCGCCGGTAGTCGCCCGAGGTGGCCACGGCCAGGTCCTG
>JBBSDB010000257.1:0-4749 GCA_038249735.1 Burkholderiales bacterium | reverse complement strand
GTGCACTGGGGCATCTTTGGTGCGGGCAGTGGTGAGGCCGCGCTGGCGGTGGTCGACTGGCTGCTGCCGCTGGCGCTGACCACCAGTGTGCTGGGCGTGCTCGGCGCGCTCGCCGCTCACAGCATGGGCCGGCTGATCGCCTACCTCACCGTGTCGTCGGTGGGCACCATCCTGGCGGCGGTCGGCCTGTTCACACTAGCCAGTCTGTCGGCTGCGCTGTATTACACGCTGCACAGCACCATCGTGATCGCCGGGCTGTTCCTGCTGGTGGAACTCATGGCGGCGCAACGCGGCGACTCGGGCGACAAGCTTCAGCCCGCGATGGCGGTGCGCGAGCCGGTGCTGCTGGGCCTGATGCTGATTTTTGGCGCTGCGTCTGCCGCTGGTCTGCCGCCGCTGCCCGGCTTTCTGGGCAAGATCATGGTGCTGCAAAGCAGCGCCGGGTTGGCTGCTCAGGCCTGGGTCTGGTCGGTGGTGCTGCTGGTTGGCTTTTTCTCCCTGGTCGGCTTGGCTCGCGCAGGCGTGGTCGTGTTCTGGCACATCGAGCCTGCAGCTGGACACAACCACGCGGTCTCGGGCAGCAGCCCCAAACTGCTCTCGGCCACGCTGGCGCTGATGGTGATCACGGTGGCGATGGCGGTATTGGCCGCGCCGGTCAAGGCCTACACCGACGCTGCCGCGCTGCAACTGGCCGACAAGCCCGCGTATTTCGATGCGGTGCTGCGCGCGCAGGGTGGTGCTGCTGCGAACACCACCCGGCCGTACGACGGTGTGCCGCCTGCCGCCCATGTGCCTGGCCAACCAGCCGTCAAGCCGCCCGCGCTCGAGGAGACCCGCTGATGCCCACCGATCGAGCGCCCGTCTCCGCCAGCGCAAAGCTCACGGCCAGTCCCAGCTTGCTGAAACGGATGTTTCCGCACCCTGCGCTGTCGATACAACTGGCGCTCACTTGGCTGGCGCTCTCGCACAGTCTGGCGTTCGTGCACCTTGTCTCGGCCGCCCTGCTGGGGTGGTTGTTGCCGCACCTGCTGCGGGGTTTTCTGGCCGACGCCAGTGCCTTGCACTGGCCCAGCGTGTTCCGCCTCACCGGCGTGGTGCTCTGGGACATCGTGAAGTCCAACATCACGGTGGCGCGCATCACGCTGGGCAGCCTCAAAGCGATTCAGCCGGCCTGGGTTCCGGTGCCGCTGCAGAGCGATCATCCGCGGGTGAACATGCTGCTGGCCAGCATCATCACCATGACGCCGGGCACGGTGTCGGCGGTGGTCTACAGCGATCGGCGCGAGATCCTTGTGCACGCACTCAGTTGCGACGACCCGGCCGCGCTGGCGCTCGACATTCAGCAGCGCTACGAGGCGCCGCTGCTGCGCATCTTCGGCAGCGAATGCGCGCCGCCTCCCAACGCCGAGGAGACATCGCCATGAATCTGCTTTTTCTCGCCCTCGATCTGGGCACGGCTGCGGTCACGGTGGCAGTCGCCCTGTGTGCCTGGCGGCTGATCAAAGGCCCTGAGATCACCGACCGTGTGCTGGCGCTGGACACGCTCTACATGAACATGGTGGCATTGATCATCTTGCTTGACATCCGCTGGGACACTGAGCTGCTGTTCGAGGCCGCGCTGCTGGTGGCGATGATGGGTTTTGTGTCCACCGTGGCGCTGGCGCGGTACATCACCCGCGGCGACGTGATTGAATAAGGAACGGCTGCCATGACCAACTCCCCGCTTGAAATTCTTGCCGCGCTGCTGATCGTGATCGCAGCGTTCTTCCTACTCGTCGGCGCGATCGGCCTGGCGCGCTTTCCTGACTTTTACATGCGCCTGCACGCGCCCACCAAAGCCTCTACGCTGGGGGTGGGTGGGGTGTTGATCGCTTCCATGCTGGTCACCGCCGACCACGGCCGCCCCGGGCTGGCCGAGCTGCTGATCACGCTGTTCGTGTTTGTGACCGCTCCCGTGTCGGCCAACCTGATGGCGCAGGCCGCGCTGCACCTGCGCCAGCGCTCGCTGGCGCAGGTACCCGACGACGCCGTGCCCGAGCGCCGCGCCAACTAAGCGCCTATCGACCCCGGCGCTCGGGCATCCGAGCCAGCGCAGCGGCTTTGCACCGGTCTCAGTACACTCGTGGGCTTCGCCCTTTGGGGGCATTGCGCTGCGCAGCAAGGGGCTTCGCAGGCCGTTTGCCCCCTCAGCCAACCTTTTGGGACCAGTCGTGCACGGGCTTGGCTGCTCCCCGCGTTCTGTTCCGAGGTTTTCATGCGCTTATCACCCACCGCGTCGTCGACGTCTCAGCGGCGTGTGTCGCAGCGCCACATCCACGCCGTTGCCTTGTGTGCTGTGCTGCTGATTGCTGCAGGCTTGAGCGGTTGCAGCAAGTCAGAGCCGCCAGCTGCTGCTGGCGGGCCACCGGGTGGCAGACCGCCGCCAGCCGAGATCGGCGTGGTCACGGTGACCCCGGGCGATGTGGGTCTGATCACCGAACTACCGGGCCGCCTGGAGGCCTCGCGCACGGCCGAGGTGCGGGCGCGGGCCGCGGGGATTTTGCAGGAGCGGGTGTTTCGCGAAGGTAGCGATGTGAAGGCGGGTCAGCTGCTGTTCCGCATCGATCCCGCGCCTTACGCGGCCGCGCTGCAGAGCGCTCAGGCCTCGCTGGCCCGTGCCCAGGCCAACCGTGCTCAGGCCACCTCGCTGGCCACCCGTTACCAGCCTCTGCTGGCCGAGAACGCGATCAGCCAGCAGGAGTACGCCATCGCCCAGGCGGCGCAACAGACGGCCGAGGCCGATGTGGCGGTGGCCCAGGCGGCGGTGCAAACCGCGCGCATCAACCTGGGCTACGCCAGCGTCACCGCGCCGATCTCGGGCCGCATCGGCCGCGCTTTGGTGACAGAAGGCGCGCTGGTGGGCCAGGGCCAGGCCACTGCGCTGGCCACGATCCAGCAGGTCAACCCGCTGTTTGTGAACTTCACCCAGTCAGCCAACGCGGTGCTGCGCCTGCAGCGCGCGCTCGAAGCCGGGGAACTCAAGGGCGCGGGCGCCAGTGCGGCCAGTGTGCGGGTGGTGCTGGAAGACGGCAGTGAGCTGGGCCAGCCGGGCAAGTTGCTGTTTTCTGACCTGACGGTCGATCCCGCCACCAGCCAGATCACGCTGCGTGCCGAGGTACCCAACCCGGACGGGCGTCTCTTGCCCGGTCTGTATGTGCGGGTGCGGCTGGAGCAGGCGATGGCGCGCGATGCCATCACCCTGCCGCAGCAGGCGGTGACTCGCTCGGCCCAGGGCGACACGGTGCGGGTGGTCAGTGCCGAGGGCAAGGTGTCGATCCGGCCCGTGAGCGTAGGCGGCCAGCAAAACGGCCAATGGATCGTGCTGGATGGTCTGAAGGCGGGCGAGCAGGTGATGGTCGATGGTTTTCAAAAGCTGCGCGGGGACGCACCGGTGAAGCCGGTGCCCTGGACCCCGCCCGGCGGCCAGGCGCCTGCTGCGTCGGCCGCCCCGCAAGCGAAGCCAGCGGCCGAGCCCGCCAAAGAGCCGGCGAAGTAAGGGGCTCACGGCATGGCCCAGTTTTTTATCAACCGTCCCATCTTCGCGTGGGTGATCGCTCTGTTCGTGATGGTGCTCGGCGCGGTGTCCATCACCCAGTTGCCGGTGTCGCAATACCCGCCAGTGGCGCCGCCGTCGATCGTGGTGTCCGCGTCCTACCCGGGCGCATCCGCCAGCACGCTGGAAGACAGCGTGTTGTCGGTGATCGAACAGGAAATGAACGGCTCGCCGGGCCTCATCTACCTGGAATCGGTGGCCCAGGCCAACGGCACCGGCAACATCACGCTCAGCTTCGAGCCCGGCACCAACCCCGATCTGGCCCAGGTCGATGTGCAAAACCGGCTTGCGCGCGCCACACCGCGGCTGCCGCAAGCGGTGATCCAGCAAGGTGTGCGGGTCGACAAGGCGCGTGGCAACTTCCTGATGTTTGTCATGGTGTCGTCCACCGATGGTCGCCTGGACCCAGTGGCGCTGGGTGACTACGCCTCGCGAAGCGTGGTGCCCGAGTTGCAGCGTGTGCCCGGCGTGGGCCAGGTGCAACTCTTCGGCACCGAGCGCGCCATGCGCATCTGGATCGACCCGGCCAAGCTGCTCGGCTTCAACCTGAGCGCGGCCGACGTGACCGCTGCGATCCGCTCGCAAAACGCCCAGGTCTCGGCCGGCGAAATCGGCGCGCTGCCCAATGTGGCAGGGCAGGGCATTGCCGCCACGGTGATCGTCAACGGCCAGCTGTCTTCGGTGGCCGAGTTCGGCAATGTGGTGCTGCGTGCGCAGGCCGACGGTTCCACCGTGCGCCTGAAAGACGTGGCCCGCATTGAGCTGGGCGCCCAGGCCTACGCCACCTCTGCCCGGCTCAACGGTCAGCCCGCCACCGGTATCGGTATTCAGCTTTCACCCAGCGGCAACGCGCTGGCCACCGCCAAGGCGGTGCGCGAGAAGATGGAGCAGCTCGAAGCGTTTTTCCCGCAGGGTGTGGCCTATGCCGTGCCCTTTGACAGCTCGCGTTTCGTGAGTATTTCGATCAAGCAGGTGGCGATCACGCTGCTGGAAGCGGTGGCACTGGTGTTCTTGGTGATGTTCCTGTTTCTGCAGAACATCCGCTACACACTGATCCCCACCATCGTGGTGCCAGTCGCTTTGCTGGGCACCTTCGCCACGTTGCTGGCGATGGGTTTTTCGATCAACGTGCTCACCATGTTCGGCATGGTGCTGGT
>JBBSDB010000256.1:0-4753 GCA_038249735.1 Burkholderiales bacterium | reverse complement strand
AATGATTCCGGCGCAGCGCCAGCATCGATGCCAGCAGAGCAATCAGCGTCCAAGATAAACCTCAATTACCCGTTCATCCGCCTGCACCTCATCCAGCGTGCCCTCGGCCAGCACCGAGCCGTCACACAGCACCGTCACCTTCTCCGAAATTGTGCGGATGAAACTCATGTCGTGCTCGACCACCATCAGCGAATGCTTGCCCTTGAGGGTCAGAAAGAGCTGCGCTGTGCGCTCGGTCTCCTCGTCGGTCATCCCGGCCACTGGCTCATCCAGCAGCAGCAATTTCGGGTCTTGCATCAGCAACATCCCGATCTCCAGCCACTGCTTTTGCCCGTGGCTCAGCAGGCCGGCCAAGCGCGCCGCACTGTCCGCGAGGTGGATGGTGGTGAGCACCTCGGCCAGCTGGTCTTGCTCCTCGCCCGTCGGGCGGAACACCATGCTGTGGCGCACCCGCTTGTCGGTGGCCAATGCGAGTTCGAGATTTTCGAACACGGTTAGCTGCTCGAACACCGTGGGCTTCTGAAACTTGCGGCCAATGCCCAGCGCGGCGATCTCCGCCTCGCGGTGCCGCAGCAAATCAATGGTGCTGCCGAAGAACACCTGGCCGCTGTCGGGCCGGGTCTTGCCGGTGATGATGTCCATCATGGTGGTTTTGCCGGCGCCATTGGGGCCGATCACGCAGCGCAGCTCGCCCGGTGCGATGTCCAGTGAGAGCCCGTTGATGGCCTTGAAGCCGTCGAAGGACACATGCACATCTTCCAGGTACAGGATGCGGCCGTGCGTGGTGTCCACCACGCCTGGGGTGTGGACTCGACCATATCCGGCGGTGCGTCCGCCCGACTCGGTTTCCACCGAGCGCCCGGCGCTGGTTGCCGCTTCGCGGCGCTGGGCGCCCTGCTCCATGAGGTCGGGGGTCATGACCGAGCACCCTTTCCTTTGAGCTTCTTCACCAGCCCCACCACACCCTGCGGCAAGAACAGCGTCACCACGATGAACAGGCCGCCGAGAAAGTACAACCAGACCTCCGGGAAGGCCACGGTGAGCCAGCTCTTGGCGCCGTTGACGATGAAAGCGCCGATGATGGGGCTGATCAGCGTGGCACGGCCACCCACGGCGGCCCAGATCGCCATCTCGATGCTGGCGGCGGGGCTCATCTCGCTCGGGTTGATGATGCCCACCTGCGGCACATACAGGGCACCAGCCACGCCACACATCACGGCAGAAATGGTCCAGATGGTGAGCTTGTAAGGCAGCGGGTTGTAGCCGCAGAACATGACGCGGCTCTCGGCATCGCGGATCGCCTGCAACACGCGGCCAAACTTGCTGTTGACCAACCAGCGCGCCCACAGAAAGAAACCCAGCAAGGTCAGCCCGGTGATCACGAAAAGCGCCATACGCATGCCGGGTGTGGAAATCGGCAGATCCAAAATGCGCTTGAAATCGGTGAAGCCGTTGTTGCCACCAAAGCCGGTCTCGTTGCGAAAGAAAAGCAGCAAGGCAGCGAAGGTGAGCGCCTGCGTGATGATGGAGAAATAGACGCCCTTGATACGGGAGCGAAACGCGAAGTAGCCGAACACAAAGGCCACCCCGCCCGGCACCAACACGATCAGGAACAGCGTGGCAATGAAGCTATCGGACAGTGCCCAGTGCCAGGGCAGCTCTTTCCAGTCGAGAAACACCATGAAGTCTGGCAGCTCGCTTTTGTAGTTACCGTCCAGCCCGATCTGGCGCATGAGGTACATGCCCATCATGTAGCCGCCGAGCGCGAAGAACAGCCCGTGGCCGAGGCTCAAGATGCCGGTGTAGCCCCAGATCAGGTCGATTGCCAGCGCTGCAATCGCGTAGCACATGATCTTGCCCAGCAGCCCCACCATGTAGCCGCTCAGGTGGAACGGGCTGGTCTCGGGCACCAGCAGGTTGAGCGCAGGCGCCAGCGCACACACCACCAGCAAGGCCACGACGAAGGTGCTCCAACCGCTGCGTGTGAGCAGCGGGCCCGCAGCAGGCAGGGACACCACAGGCGAAGTGTTCATGCTTCCCTTCCCTTGAGCGCGAAAATGCCCTGTGGCCGCTTCTGGATGAACACGATGATGAAAACCAGCACCGCGATCTTGGCCAGCACCGCGCCGGCCCAGCCCTCAATGAACTTGTTGAGCAAGCCCAGGCCCAGCGCGGCGTAGACCGTGCCAGCGAGCTGCCCCACGCCGCCGAGCACCACCACCATGAACGAGTCCACGATGTAGTTCTGCCCGAGATCGGGTCCCACGTTGCCGATCTGGCTGAGCGCACAGCCCGCCAGACCCGCCACGCCCGAGCCGAGCGCAAACGCGTAGGTGTCGATGCGGGCAGTGTTCACCCCCATGCAGGCGGCGATCGGCCGGTTTTGCGTGACGCCGCGCACAAAGAGACCGAGACGCGTGCGCGCGATCAGCAGCGCCACCCCGCCCAGCACCAATGCCGCAAACACGATGATGAAAATGCGGTTCCAGGGCAGCGTGAGATTGCCCATGAGCACCACACTGCCGCTCATCCAGACCGGGTTTTCTACGCCCACGTTTTGCGCGCCAAACAGGCTGCGTACCGCCTGCATCAGCAACAGGCTGATGCCCCAGGTGGCGAGCAAGGTCTCCAGCGGGCGGCCGTAGAGGTAACGAATCACGCTGCGTTCCATGAGCGCGCCGACTGCGGCTGAGGCCAGGAAAGATACTGGCAGCGCCGCCAGCAGGTACCAGTCAAACAGGCCGGGCAGCGCCTCCCTGAAGAAAGACTGCACCAGCCAGGTGGCGTAGGCGCCGATCATGATCAGCTCGCCGTGGGCCATGTTGATCACACCCATGAGGCCGTAGGTGATGGCCAGACCAAGCGCAGCGAGCAAGAGGATGCTGCCCAGGCTGATGCCGGTGAAGGCCTGCCCGAGCGCGCTGGAAATGGCGAGCGACCGGTCGAGGTCGGCGAGGGCCGAACGCAAGGCCGCCTGGACGTCGGCATTGGCTTCGCTCTCGATGCGCTGCAACAGCAGCGGCCGCACGATGGCCTTGCGGGCCTCGCCCAGTTTCTTCGCTGCAGCCAGACGTCGCGCCGTGTCCTCGCTGGCCAGCAGCACAGCGGCCTGCGCCAACTCAAGGTTCTGACGAGCGTCGGCATCCAGATCGGCGGCCAGCGCCCGCTCAATCACCAGCAGTTGATCGGCATCGGGCTCGTCGAAGCTGCTGCGTTGGAGGGTGAGCGCTGCTGCGCGCTGGCGCTCAGGTGAACCGCCCACCAGCTCCATACCCGCCAGCGCGGTGGCCAGGGAGGAGCGGATGCGGTTGTTCACGATCACCTCCTCGGCACTCTCGCCAAGGGTGACGGGCGCGCCAGTCACGGCGTCGGTGGCGAGATCGTCGCGCACGATCAGCACCTGCTCACCCTGAACGCGCACGCGGTCTTCCCCCAGCGCCGACAGCAACGCCGCGCCCCGTTTGTCCGAGGCGGTCGCGAGGGCGTTGATGGTGACGATGCGCTCGTCGCTGTCGCCGCGCGCCAGCGTGAGGGCCTGCTCGACGGTCAGCGCATGTGCAAGCGGGCTGGCAAACAGCCAGCACACGCACAGGCAGATAGTCCACCGTGAACGGTATAGGAGACGCATGGGTGATCTTTCTGAAAGGCAGGCGAGCGGGCGTCCACCGCGTGACCTGCCGCCAGGACGCAAGGCTGGCGGGGGCAACACCAACAAGCCGACCTGGCCCGAGTGCCACCAGAGCAGCCCAGGCCAAGCCGACTTGTCAGCCCATCACTTCTTCATGTCGGGCACGTTCTTCTTGCCCTTGTTCTCGGGAATGAAGTCGCTCCATGGGTCTGCCACCACCGGACCAGGCGTCTTCCAGACCACATTGAACTGGCCATCGGCCCGGATCTCGCCAATGAACACCGGCTTGTGCAGGTGGTGGTTTTCCTTGTCCATGGTGGACATGAAGCCGCCCGGTGCTGGGAAGGTCTGGCCGGCCATGGCGGCGATGACCTTGTCGGTGTCGGTGCTCTTGGCCTTGTTAACCGCCTGCGCCCACATGTGCATGCCGATGTAGGTGGCTTCCATCGGGTCATTGGTCAGCGGCTTGTCTTTGTGGCCCGGGATGTTCTTGGCCTTGGCGTAGTCGCTCCAGCGCTTGATGAAGGCAGCGTTGGTCGGGTTCTTGATCGACATGAAGTAGTTCCAGGCGGCCAGGTGGCCCACCAGTGGCTTGGTGTCGACGCCGCGCAGCTCTTCTTCCCCCACCGAGAAGGCCACCACCGGCACGTCCTTGGCGCTCAATCCAGCGTTACCCAGCTCCTTGTAGAACGGCACGTTGGAGTCGCCGTTGATCGTGGAGATCACCGCCGTCTTCTTGCCTGCGGCGGCGAACTTCTTGATGTTGGCGATGATGGTCTGGTAGTCGGAATGCCCGAATGGGGTGTACTCCTCCATGATGTCGGCATCGGCCACGCCCTTGCTTTTCAGGAAGGCCCGCAGGATCTTGTTGGTGGTGCGCGGGTAGACGTAGTCGGTGCCCAGCAACACGAAGCGCTTGGCCGATCCGCCGTCCTTGCTCATCAGGTATTCCACCGCAGGAATCGCCTGCTGGTTGGGCGCCGCACCGGTGTAAAACACGTTCTTGCTCAGTTCTTCGCCCTCGTACTGCACCGGGTAGAACAGCAGGGCGTTCTTCTCTTCGAACACCGGCAACACCGACTTGCGGCTGACCGAGGTCCAGCAACCGAACGTGACCGCCACCTT
>JBBSDB010000255.1:0-4819 GCA_038249735.1 Burkholderiales bacterium | reverse complement strand
TATCTGGGGGAAAGCCGCGCCAAGCGCGCGCTGGCCCAGCTGGTCGGCAACTAGGGGCCGCCCGAGCTCGTCACCGACCTGGTGACAGACCCCGGCCGCTACAGCATGGCCGCCACCACCCGCGAGCTCACCGTGATGTTTTGCGACATGCGCGGCTTCACCCAGCTGTCTGAGACCATGGAGCCGGCCCAGCTGCAGGCGTTGCTCAACACCGTCTTCAGCCGGCTCACCGAGGTCATCCGCGCCCACCGCGGCACCATCGACAAATACATGGGCGACTGCGTCATGGCCTTCTGGGGCGCACCGGTCGACATGCCCGACCACGCCGCCCAGGCGGTCGGCGCCGCGCTCGACATGACCGCCGCTATTGAAGCGCTCAACCGCGAGCACGCGCGCCAGGGCCTGCCCGCCATCGGCATCGGCATCGGTCTGAACACCGGCGCCATGTGCGTCGGCGACATGGGCTCCGATGTGCGGCGCAGCTACACCGTGATCGGCGATGCGGTCAACCTCGGCGCCCGCTTGGAGGGCCTGTGCCCCGTGTACGGGGTGGAGGTGATCGCCAGCGATGCCACCCGCGCCCAGGCGCCCGGTGTCGTGTGGCAGGCGCTGGACCGCGTGCGCGTCAAAGGCAAGGCGGCGAGTGTCAGCGTGTTCACCCCGCTGGCCCATCAGGCCAGTGACCTGAGCCCGGCCCAAATCGAAGAACTGCGCCTGTGGGAGCAGGCCCTGCAAGCCTGGCGCGCGCAAGACTGGCCCCCATGCGAAGGCGCGTTGGCCCAGTTGCAGCGCCTGAATGAGGAAAAAGTCCTCTATCGTCTGGTTTCGCAGCGCGTGGCGATTCGAAAAGCGTTACCTTTCGATTCCGAGTGGGATGGCACCACCACCTTCGACTCGAAATAGCAGCGCACGCGCTCCCGCAACCCCATTCAACACCGGCGGAAACCACCCATGAGGGTTCGCGTCCTCGGCTGCTCTGGCGCCATCGCCCGAGACTGCCGCACCACTTCATTCCTGCTAGACGCCGACGTGCTGATCGACGCGGGCACCGGCGTGGGCGACCTCACGCTCGACGAGATGGCCCAGATCAACCATGTGTTGCTCACCCATTCCCATCTCGACCACATCGCCGCCTTGCCCCTCATGCTCGACGCGGTGGCCGCGCGCCGCCTCGCCGAAGGCGCTGCGCCACTGCAGGTGCATGCCCTGCCCGGCACCATCAGCGCGCTGCAAGCCCATGTGTTCAACAACCTGATCTGGCCCAATTTCGCCAGCATCCCCAGCGCCGAGAACCCATTGATGCGCTTCAACGCCATCGAGGTTGGCCAGGTCTTGCAGATCGGCAGCCAAACGGTGGAGGTGCTCCCCGCCGTTCACACCGTGCCCGCTTGCGGCTTTGCCGCGCTCGGCACCAGTGGCCACTGGGTGTTCAGCGGCGACACCGAGCGCAACCCCGCCTTCTGGGCCCGCATCAACCAGCTCCCGGTCGCCCTGCTGGTGATCGAAACCGCCTTCAGCGACCGCGAAAAAGCCCTCGCCGCCCGCAGCCTGCACCTCGCCCCCAGCGTGCTCGCCACCGAGCTGGCCCATATCGCCCCCGGCAAGCGATTCCCCGTCTACATCACCCACACCAAGCCGGCCGAAACCGGCTTGATCATGGAAGAGATTCAGCGCTTCGACCAAGCTCCCACCCGGCCCGGCGACACGCCGCACGACATCCGCTGGCTCAGCGCGGGGATGTCTTTCGAGGTGTGATCGAGGGCTGGCTCAGCGCAACGCCAGCCAGCGTTGCAGCTGCGCCTGGCGCTCTTCGGGCAGCGGCAGCAGCGCAATCCTCGCCTGCAAGGTGGCGCGGTTCACCAGACCGTGGCTGAGCAAGGTCTCCACAAACGGCCCGTCTTTCTCGCGCCCAGCCACCAGCTTGGAAGCCGCGAGGTCATGCGGCTCCAGTGTGTCGCCGATTGTCAGATCGGTGTTTTCGTTCTGGATCTTGATCAAGCGGCTTTCCCACCCCGAAGGCAGCGTGGCGGTTTCCGGCCCCACGCCTTGGGCGCAGTCACCGAATCTCTCCTCGAACGGCGAAAGCTCGCCGATCGCTCCGTCAATCAGGTCTGCCAGGTCGGGCCTGCGCAGCGGATACAGATCGGCCTCGATCGACCGCAGCAGTTCAGCCGGGGCCTGTGGCGCCGCGCCCAGAATCGCCTGGCTTCCTGTCACCACAATTTCGTGTTCGTTGGTGATCGCTGCGGCCGCGCGAATCAGGTGCTCAAGCTGGTGGCGTTGCATGGGTGTGCTCCTTGGCCTTGCTGGCCGCCTCGCCTTTCCAGGCCTCCAGAAACGCAAAGCGTTCCTCGTTGCTCAGCAGCCCGGCAAACGGCGAGGCTTGCCGCAGCGCCGCCGCGCGCTCGGAATCTTCCTCCGCCATGCGCAAACACGGCTCCATGCCCTCGTTCGCCAGCGCCTCCCATGTCATCAGGTAAGGCTGCGACGCGTCGCACACCGTGCCGCGCCAGCGGACCAAGGTGGCGAGCACACGGGCAAACAAAGCCGGGTCGCGCCGAATCTTCGCCACCACCAGGCCGTGCATGGCGAGTGTTCGCTGGTCTATCTGGTCGTGTGAGGGCAAAAAACGCGCCGGCGCTGGGTGTCAGAGACTGAATGTCAGTGGCTGACCTCACCCCAATTACCTCTCAATTACCTCTTGGGGACGGCAGATCATCCACTTCTGGGCAGCTAAAAACGTTTCTCGAAATTGACATTTCGTTCATTTTGTCAATAATAAGAAACAAATGCCCACCACCAACCCCCAACCCAGTTCGTCCACTCGCCCCATGCTTCATGCATTGGGCCAGCGCATACGCGCACAGCGCAAAGCCCTGGGTGTCAGCGCCACGGCTGCCGCCGAGGCCGCTGGCCTGTCGCGCGTGACCTTGCACCGCATCGAAAAAGGCGAACCCTCCGTCAGCATGGGCGCATGGGCCGACACACTGGCCGCTTTGGGCCTGGAATGGCAGATCCGGGAGCCTGGCGGCACGACGCACACACCCGACCCAGCCGCCAAAGACCCAGCAAACTGGCTGCCCGTGCGTGTGTGGTTGAACGACTACCCACAACTCAAGGCGCTGGCATGGCATGTACACGGCAGCCCCGCACTCACGCCGGTTGAGGCGCTCGACATTTACGAGCGCAACGCCCGGCACCTGGATGAGCAGGCCATGTCCGAAAAAGAGCAAGCCTTGCTGAACGCGCTGCGAACCGCATTCGGGCGAAACAGCCATGTTTGAACGCCCACACCACCAGCGCATTGCCCATGTTTTGGGCGCCATCAACGGCCAGTTGTTGCGACAACACAGCGCATGGTTTGGCGGCGGCACTTGCATTGCGCTTCGATACGGCGAATACCGGGAGTCGGTCGATATCGATTTCCTGGTGTCCGATGCAACAGGCTACCGCGAGCTTCGCAACCTGCTCACCGGCCCGCAGGGGCTCAACGCCATCGTTCACCCTCACGCTCAGCCCTTGGCAAGGTCGCACGACATCCGAGCCGACCAATACGGCATTCGAACTCAGGTGCCAATGGACGGACACACCATCAAATTCGAGATCGTGCGCGAGGCTCGGATGGCACTGGACACCCCCGGACCAACCGATGTGATCTGTGGCATTGCCACCTTGACGCCTCTGGATTTGGCCGCATCCAAACTGCTGGCCAATTCAGACCGGCAAGCCGACGACGGCGTGTTCAACCGCGACCTGATCGACCTCGCCATGATGAGCCTCAAGCCGCCCCTGCTGCGCAAAGCCCTGGCCAAGGCAGAACAGGCCTATGGATTGGCGATCACGCGCGACCTCGGCAAAGCCATTGACCGCCTGCAAAACCGCCCAGGCTGGCTTGAGCGTTGCATGCAAGCCATGGCCATCAACACCGTGCCCAAGGCCTTGCTGTGGCAGAAAATTCGCCGCTTGCGGCGGATATTGCCCACTGACCAGCGGGAAAATGCTGCGCCGACTGGAGACAGTGGAATCTGACCCAGATTGCTCTGAGCCTTGTCGCCAAAGGCTGGGCGGTAGCGGGGAAGAATGGGAATCTGACCCCGATTTGATGCGATTCCTCCGATTCCTGACCCCCCGATTCCTGACTCAGATTTTCCGATTTTCCTCTGCTTCGCCAACCTGATCTGACCTCGGCAGCGAGATTTTCATGCTAAAAACCAGACTGATCCTGCTAAAATTTAGCAATGTCTCTTGCATCTGCCCTTTTTTCTGACAGTCAGTCCAAGGTCTACCAGTGGATATTTGGCCAGCCCGATCGGTCGTATCACCTGAGCGAGCTGCGACGCTTGACAGGCTTGGGCAGTGCTTCGCTGCAGCGGGAACTGAATCGGTTGGCGAGCGCGGGTCTGGTCCGGTCTGAGCACCGGGGCAACATGCGTTACTTGCAAGCCCATGCCCAAAGCCCGGTCTACGCCGAGCTGGTGGCCTTGACGCGCAAGACGCTGGGCGTGGTGCCTGTGCTGCAAGAGGCCTTGGCGCCCCTCTTGCCCAAGCTGCAGGCCGCCTGGGTTTATGGTTCGGTCGCCCGAGGGACGGACACAGCACAAAGTGATGTGGATGTCATGCTGGTGGGCAACGATCTGCTCTTGGGCGAAGTGCTGGAGCTTTTGCTGCCCGCCGAGGCGCAGTTGGGGCGAAAGATCAACCCCAATTGCTACACCCTTGAAGAGTTCGAGAGGCGTCGGGCTGAGCCCGATTCCTTCGTCAACCGTGTCTTGTCGCAGCCTGTGCTGGCGCTGATTGAAGGCAGCACACCATGAGCGCG